>JAAYBZ010000121.1 GCA_012744445.1 Myxococcales bacterium
TCGGTGTAGGCGTCGGCGAGCATGCCGCCGAGGCTCGTGTAGAAGACCGAGACCGAGGCGGCGACGAAGATCGACGGCGTGACGTCGAAGCCCAGCGTGCTCGAGAGGATCTGGCCGAAGGCGCGGATCTGCGCCGAGGCCCAGAGGAGCGAGCCGGGGATGAGGAGGATCGCGACGACGCGCTCCACGGTGGCCCCGTAACGCTGCCGGAAGAGATCGGCGAGCGTGAGGATCCCCGTGCGATAGAGCGGGGTGGCGACGACGAGGCCGAAGAGGACGACCGCGAACCCGTAGCCGAAGGGATCGCTCGAGACGGAGCGGAGGCCGTGCGCGTAGACCTGCCCCGCGGCGCCGACGCAGGCCTCCGCGCCGAACCAGGTGGCGAAGACCGTGGCGGAGACGAGCAGGGGGCCGAGCGAGCGGCCGGCGACGACGTAATCCGCCTCGTTCCGGATGCGGCGCGAGACCCAGAAGCCCACGCCGATCTGCGCGGCGAGGTAGAGGCCGAGGAAGACGATCGGCCCGATCATCGCGCGCGCCCCGGCGTGGCGGCGAATCCGCAGCGGTTCATCGGAGGAACCCCGCTTCCTCGAAGAAGCCGAGGAGGAGGCTCGCGAGGCTCGCCTCGTCGGTGAAGCAGTCGTTGTGGCCCGCGTCGATGGAGACGAGCCGCGCGCGGCAGGCCTCCGCGAGGCGCCGTCCGTGCTCGTAGGGGACGAGCGTGTCGCGCGTGCCGTGGATCACGAGCGTGGGCACCCCGAGCGAGCGGACGACCTCGAGCGTCTCGAAGCGATCGCGGAGCAGCGCGGTCGGCACGAGGAAGCGCGAGGCCATCGCCGCGATGCTCGTGAAGGTGTTCATCAGCACGAGCCCGCTCGGCTTCCGCTCGCGCGCGAGCACGCCCACGGCGCCGCCGCCCATCGAACGCCCCACGTAGATCACGCGAGAAGGATCGACCGTGGGATCGGAGAGGAGGCGGTCGTGGAAGCGCACGAAGTCCTCGCGGATCGAGGCCTCGCACGGCGTCCCGGTGGAGCGGCCGTAGCCCCGGTACTCCGGGAGCAGCACGTGGATGCCGCGCCTCCGCACGTGCTCGAAGGTCGGGATCCACTGCTCGGCGCGCTCGGCGTTGCCGTGGGCGAAGATCACCGCAGGGAGGCGCCCTTCACCGCGCGCGCGGAGGAGGAAGGCCTGGGTCCGGCCTTCGCGCGTCGCCACGTCGAAGAGCTCGAGGTCGCCCGGCGTGAGCTCGGGCGTCGGGCCCTTCGGCGTGAGGTAGCTCGGAAACAGGAGCCATCGTTGCGCCGTGTGGAGGATGCTCACGCGCGAAAGGAGAGCGGAGGCGAGCCGATCGCGCAAGCCGTCGCCCGAGGTTTGGCAGTCCGCGCGTCGGGCCTCATCATGAAAGGTGAGCCTCCACGGAGATTTCGATGCCGAAGCCCACCTTCGAGAAGTACGCGGACATCCTGGATCGTCCCTCGTTCGCCCATCTTTCGACGCTCATGCCCGACGGGAGCCCGCACTCGAGCCCCGTGTGGATCGATCGCGACGGCGACAAGATCCTCGTCAACACCGCCAAGGGTCGCGTGAAGGACGAGAACATGCGCCGTGATCCGCGCGTGGCCATCTCGGTCTCCGACCCCGAGAACCCCTACCGCACGCTGATGATCCGCGGGAAGGTCGTGAAGATCACCGAGGAAGGCGCCGACGCGCACATCGACGCGATGGCCAAGAAATACCTCGGCAAGGATCAATATCCCTTCCGCGCGCCCGGCGAGGTGCGGGTGCTCTACGTGATCGAGCCCACCGTCGTGAGCGGTTGGGGCTGAGCCCTTCCGTACCGGCTTCTCAGCGGATCGCCCTGGGGCTAGGATGGACGCCGACGGGCGGGGGCCGGTCGGGAAGCACGGACGGGATGGAGAGAGAGAACGAAGCGGGCTCGCCCGGCGACGCCGAGGCCGGCTCCGATGGTGGGGAGCGGCGCCTCCTCCGCGAGCTGGTCGAGACGGCGGGCTTCCACCTCCTGCGGCTGCCCGGTGAGCTCGAGCGAGAGTTCCGCGCCCATCGGCGCGCGCTCGCGCGGCGACAGATCCAGCGCTTCTGGCCCCTCGTCCTCGCGGCCTTCGCCGCCGCCATCCCCATGGCGTTCTTCACGGGGGTCGTGCAGCGCGAGGCGCTCTTCCCGGTCGCGCTCGGCCTCGCCGGCCTCGCCGTGCCCATCGCGCTGGTGGTGCTCGGCAACGTCCACCCCCGCCTCGAGCGCCACGCGCCCCTCCTCGACGTCACGGCCGCCTTCCTCGGGCTCGCGTCCACGCACGCCGTCACGGCGATCACCGAGGACCTCCCGGTGCACCGGCACATCGCCGAGCACGCGGTGATCCTCGTCACGCTCGCGACGTGCTCCATCGCCAACCAGAGCGTGCGGAGCGCCATGGCCGTCTGCGCGAGCGGCGTCGCCTTCATCGTCGCCTTCGCGTTCGTCACGGGGCTCTCGCCCGACTGGACGCTCTTCCCGTTCTATGCGCTGGGCTCGCTCCTCGTCGGATCCATCGTGGGCGTCACGAGCGAGATCCGCGAGCGCACGGTCTTCGTGCAGGAGCGTCTGCTCGCGCTCGAGAAGCACGAGCTCGACCAGATGAGCCGCGCCCTCGCGGCGCTCTCACGAGAAGACGCGCTCACGGGCCTCCCCAACCGTCGGTACATGGACGAGGTGCTCGCGCGCGAGTGGGCGAGCTGCATGCGCGATCGCGCGCCGCTCGGCCTGCTCTTCGTCGACGTCGACCACTTCAAGCGCTTCAACGATCGCAACGGGCACGCGGCCGGCGACGCGTGCCTCCGGCGCATCGCGGACGCGCTCCGGAGCGAGGCCTTCCGCAGCACCGACTTCGTCGCGCGCTACGGCGGCGAGGAATTCGTCGGCATCCTCCCGCGCACCAACCTCGAGGGCGTGGAGGCCGTGGCGAATCGCTTCCTCGAAGCGGTCGATCGGCTCACGATCGCGCACGGCGCCTCCGACGTCGCGCCGCACGTGACGATCTCGATCGGCGTCGCGAGCGCCGAGCCCGACGAGCACGGCTCGCCCGAAGATCTCCTCGCCCGCGCCGACGCCGCGCTCTATCGCGCAAAGGCGCTCGGGCGTCATCGCGTCGTCACGGACGGAGAGGCGCGCGAGGCGCGCGTGGACGGAGAGGCCGCGGACGCGCCGTGGCTCGAGCACGCCTGAGCGACGCTTGTCGCGGGCGCGCCGCGCTGGGTAGAGTCGGCCCACTTCCGACACGGAGCATCACCCATGCGAATCGTTCTCTCCATCGCGGCCGTGCTCGCGCTCGCCTCGTGCTTCCCGCCGGGCACACAGGGCGGATCCGGGAGCGCCCGCGGCGCCTCCGAGGGCAGCGCCACCCTCAGCTCACAGTGCGCGAACCCCAACTTCGGCATCTCCTCGGCGGCGCGGCGCGTCTCGACCTTCCTCGGGGCCACGGCGCGCTTCGCGAGCGCGAGCGCCTCGCTCGACGCCTCGCTCCGGCAGACCTGCGAGCGCATGGGCCGCGAGCTCGGGCTCCGCGTGGGCGGCGACACCCAGACCACCTGCGACGCCGTGGCGCGCGCGCTCCGCGAGGAGATGGACGCGCTCCGCACCGAGGCGGGCGTGGAGATCGTGGTGAACGCGGCGCCGCCTCGCTGCGAGGTCTCGATGGAGGCCTACGCGAGCTGCACCGCCGAGTGCGAGGTCGACGTCGATCCCGGCAAGGTCGAGCTCGAGTGCCGCGGCGGCTACGTCGCCGGGCAGTGCTCGGGCGAGTGCACCGGCCAGTGCGACGTGGGCGCGACCGCCGTCTGCGAGGGCGCCTGCGAGGGCACCTGCTCCGGCGGCTGCACGGGCACGTGCAACGGCCGCTGCGACGGCCGGTGCAGCGCGGTGAACGCCGCCGGCGAATGCGTCGGGAGCTGCGACGGCACCTGCTACGGCACCTGCTCGGCGGGCTGCAAGGGGAGCTGCGACGGGAGCTGCTGGGCCGAGGCGCACGCCTCCTGCCGCGGCACCTGCCGCGGGGGCTGCTCGGTGGAGTACGAGCGCCCCTACTGCACCGGCGAGGTCGAGCCGCCCCGCGTCTCGGCCGAGTGTCAGGCCGGCTGCGACGCCCGCATGCACGCCGAGGCCCAGTGCACGCCCGGCAAGGTCGACGTGGCCATCACCGGCGGCCGCGTCGTCGACTCGCCGCGCGCGACCCGCGTGCGCCGCGCGCTCCAGGCCGGCCACGGCGAGCTCGCCGCGATCCGCGCCTCGCTCGGCTACCTCCGCCGTGCCGGCCGCGATCTCGTGAGCGCCACGGCCGACCTCCGCGGCACCGGCCGTGAGCTCGGCGTGGGGGCCGTGGCGTGCATCACCGAGGCGGCCTCGGTCGTGGCCTCGGCGTCGGCCTCGGTCAGCGTGAGCATCGAGGTCTCGGCGAGCGTCTCGGCCTCGGCCGGGATGTGAGCGCGGTGGCCCTCGGCGCGATCACTGCGCGAGGGGCCGCTGGTCGCGCTCGATGCGCTTGGCGAGGATGCGGGCCTCCCGCGCCTCGTCGGGCGTGAGGGGGACGCCCTCCCGCGCGAGGCGGGCGATGCACTCCTCGATGCCGCTGCCGAAGTGCTCGAAGGTGAGGACGGGGTAGCGCGAGGGGTGGAGCCAACGGACGGCCCGGATGGCGCCGCGGGTGAGCATCGACTCGGTGACGACCGCCGAGACGACGATGCGCTCGTTCACCTCGGACTCGATGCCGGCGAGCTGCTCGCCGATGCGCTTGCGCTCGATGGCGCCGGCCGGCTTCACCTTGAGGATCTCGGAGATCACCCCAAAGCGCGGAGGGGCGATCTCGAGGAGTCGGAGCATCACCGATCCCAGGTCGTCGGTCGTCCAGCCGGGGAGGAATCGGATCACCATCAGCGGTCCGAACGCGTTCAGCGTCACCTCCCCAAAGACTTCACGGGTCATGCTCATCTACGCCTCGTCTCCGCCACTCGATCGCACGGAAGCATGAGGCGAGGCTCCATCCATGACAAGCGCGGCCCCCCCGCGCCCCGGGGTGGCTCCTGATCGAGCGCAATGGCCCTGACGCGATCGTCTCAAACCCTTAAGGGGATTTCCCAGCGCGCGCCGGCGTAAGCGCAGAGCATGAGTAAGCAGAATCGATGGTTGGCGGCGCTCGCGATGGCGGGCGTCGTGGGGATGACCGGAGTCCTCTCGAGCGGCGCGCTCGCGAGGGATCACGACAAGGTCGAGCTCACCGGACCGGTGAAGAACCTGAAGGGCTCGTGTCCGAACGTGGAGTTCGAGATCGCGGGCACCAAGGTCAAGACCTCGTCGCGGACCGACTTCGAGGACGATTGCCGGGAGATCGCCGAGGGCAAGCGCGTCGAGGTCGAGGGCAAGCTCGAGGGGGACCGCATCATGGCCAAGGAGGTGGACGTGAAGTGATCGCGTGCGCGCTCCCTCCGCGCAGGGAGGGGGCGGCGCGCCTCAGTACACGCCCGGCAGGATCCGGTAGGGGACGCGCTTGCAGTACGCCTCCCAGTCCTCGCCGTATTTCTCGGCGCAGATCCGGTGGTCACGCCGCTCGCGGTGGACGAGCAGGGCGGTGAAGTAGATCGGATAGAAATAGGGGACGATCGAGCCGAAGAGCGTCGGCAGCGACCACGAGACGGCCATGAGGATGTCGCCCACGTAGTTGAAGTGACGCGACCAACCCCAGAAGCCGCTCACGAGGAGCTTCCCGCCCTGCTTGGTCTCGAGGTACTCGGCCTTCTTGCCCCAGATCGTCGCCGTCTCGGGCGACTGACGGAACCGGTGCTTCTGCAGGTTGACGGCGCGGAAGATGTAGAGGCCGAGGAGGTTCAGCGCCACGAAGAGGAGACCGGCCCAGAGCGGGAGGTCGTGCACGCGATCGACCAGGTAGAAGGCCTGGAGCGAATACGTCATCGGCACCCACACCAGATCGCCGAAGCAGAGCATGAAGCCGAAGTTCTCGTGCTTGATGTCCATCGTGGTGAGGATGGCCGGCTCGTTCCAGAAGTAGTCGACCACGTAGAGGAGCTGGAACGCGCAGACGAGCACCATCGAGAGCGAGACGAAGCCGTAGGTCTCGTATTGCGCGTGCATGCAGGCGAGGTCGAGGAGCACCCAGAAGGGGAGGCCCGGCCGCGCCTCGCAGAAGAACTTGAGGTCGAAGAGGCCGTGCGGCGGGATGCGCGGGTTGTGGCCCGTGCCCATCCAGAAGTCGTGGATGGCGATGCCCGTGCTCCGATCGTCCGTCGCCTTGCCGTAGAAGTAGAGGAAGACGCTGAACGCGTAGCTGAAGATCACCATCACGGTGAGCAGCTCGCCGAAGCGATCGTGGAGCACGCGGATCGGCAGGACGCCCGAGAAGTGGAGGGCTCCCACCACGATCGCCGTGGCGACGAGCGAGGCGCGGCCGTTCATCTTGTAGAGGAGGTGCTTTCCGTTGGGGAGCGGCGTGCCCTGGACGATCGGCCCGGGCGCAAAGGCCTGCAGGAGCGCCTGCAGCGCGAACCAGCCGAGGTAGATCGCGGCCGCCTCCCAGGTGGGCACGAGCGCGCGGAAGAATCCCTCCCAATCGGCGCCGTCGTAGGCGAAGAGGCGGGCGTCGTTGTACTTCACCGAGAAGTGCAGGAACGCCACGACGACGGGCAGGACGAGGACGAGCAGGAGGTTCCCGGGCACCCCGCCGAATTCGAGCTTCTTCTTCGTGGACATCGCGCCTCAGTCGACGATGGTGATGGAGCCGGTCGGGCAGTACTCGGCGGCCGCCTCGACCTTCTCGCGTAGCGCCTCCGGGGGCGACTCGAGCAGCACGGTGAGCATGCCCTTCTCGTCGACCTTGAAGACCTCGGGCGCCTCGCCCATGCAGACGGCGTGGCCTTGGCAGAGGTCGAAATCGATCACGATCTTCATCGTCCATCCTCCCTGAGGTGCGCGGGGAGCTCGAGGCAGCTCCCCTCGTAATCGCGGAGCCCGTTCGCGCCGGTCTCCACGGTCGTGAGGTGCGGCGCCACGTGGTACCGCAGGAGATCGAGCGTGATGAGGTCGGCGTAGAGCGCCCCGCAGAGAAGGCCGGCGAGGACGAGGGGCGGGAATCGGCGCCCCTCCTTGGCGTGCATGAACACGGGCAGCGCGAAGACGAAGGCCACGCCGTACGCGAGCGTCCCGAACCCGAGCATCAGCGGCAGGTCGTCGTAACAGAAGAGGCTCGTCATGAATGGGTTGGCGTTGAGCGCCGTCTCGAGGAAGGCCATCGCGAGCGGCGCGAGCACGTAGGCGAGGAAGGAGAGCCCGGCCGGCAGCGTCCGGCGCATCGCGCGGAAGGTGATGGCGAGGAGCGCCGCGTAGGTCGAGAAGTACGCGACCGTGACGAAGTAGAGGAAGATCGGGTTGTTCTGGATCGTCCACGTGGCCTGGAAGCCGTAGTGCATGTGGAGGACGTCCCAGAAGAACGGCGTCTGCGTGTAGTTCAGCCCGAAGGCGAGCAGCACGACGAGCATCCCGAGCTGCGCGGCGGCGCGATCCCAGAAGGACTTCTCCCGCTCGCTCGCGGGCGCGAGGAAGAAGGGCGGGACGAGCGCGCCGAGCGCGAGCGAGACGCCGAAGAGCAGGCTCGGCACGTCGCCCCATCGCTCGGCGAAGCCGCCGAGCATCACCACGCCCGTGATCGATCCCCAGACGAGCGTGTACCAGAGCCAGTAGCGTTCGACGGCGCGCTTGCCCTCGTCGTCGGCCGAGAAGGAGACGCGGGCGCGCGCGCCCGTCCGCTCGATCCCATCAGCCACGGCGGCGGTACTTCACGCGGCAGGGGAGCTTGGGCCCGAGGACGAGGCCGGAGAAGTCGGTCTCGATCGGATCGCCCGAGAGCTCGAAGTCGTACTCGTGGAGGAGCTTCGCCATGATCGTCTTGATCTGGAGGATGGCGAAGGCGTTCCCCATGCACTTGTGCCGGCCGCCGCCGAAGGCGATGTACGCGAAGGGCTTCTTGTCCTCCTGGCGCGGCTTGTCGTAGCGCGACGGGTCGAAGCGCTTCGCCTCGGCGAAGACCTCGTCGAGCTCGTGCGCGACGATCGGCGAGACGATGCACCACGTGCCCTTGGGGATGAGGTAGCCCTCGATCTCGTAGTCCTCGAGCGCCGCGCGGAGGAGGATGAAGAGCGGTGGGTGGAGGCGGAGCGCCTCCTTGACGGCCCACTCGGTGCGCTTGAGCTTGCGGAGGCTCGGGAAGGTGAGCTCGGGATCCTCGGCATAGACGGCGTCGATCTCGTCGCGCACGAGGGCGAGCTCCTTCGGGTGGCGGAGGAGCTCGATGAGCGTCCACGCCGTGGTCACGCCGCTCGTGTGGTGCCCGGCGAACATCGCCGCGACGAGCATCCCGGTGATCTCGTGGTCGCTGAGCGCGGAGCCGTCCTTGTAGCGCGACTCCATCAGCGTCTGGAGGAAGTCCTCGCGCACGGTGCCGCTCCGCCGTCGCCGCTCGACGACCTCGCTCACCATCTCGCCGAGGCGCGCGCGCGCGCGATCGCGGCGGCGGAAGGCGGGGATCGGCAGGTACGGGTGGATGTAGCCGATGGGCACGATGCCGCGCTCGAGGTCGTGGTAGACGCGCGCCCACTCCTCCGTCATCTCCTTGCGGAACTCTCGCCCGAGCAGGCAGTGCGAGGACGTGAAGTTGGTGAGCGTCTGCGCGTACTCGACGATGCAGCGCTCGCCCGAGTCGCCCCAGGTCGAGAGCGAGTCGTCGACCTCCTGCGCGATGACGCTCCCGTAGGTGCGCATCCGTTGGTCCTGGAGCGCGGGGAGCAGCATGTGGAGCTGCTCCATCATCCGCTCGCCGTCGTTGTCGTAGGCCACGCCCTTGCCGAAGACGGGGACCATCATCTTGTAGGCCTCGGACGGATTGAGGACCTCGTCGGGCGCGCGGAAGAAGGCCTCGTGCACCTTGGGGCCGGTGAGGAGGACCATGTCCTTGCCCACGACGCGGAAGCGGGCGACGGGGCCGACCTCGCTCGCTGCGCGGCGCATCAGGCCCTGCGTGTCGCGGAGGAAGTCGAGGGTGTGGCCGAGGAGCGGGAGCCCGCCCCCGAGCTTCGGCGGGAGCGGCAGGCGGCGGGTGGCGGCGCGCGTGTCGATCTGCATGGCGGCTCCGAAATCGGTGTTCGAAAAATCGAACCACGATTTTGTCTCATAGAACCGCCGTTACTGTGAAGGCCCAAAAAAAGGGCCCCGAAGGGCCCCCGTGGGAAACTCGAGCGCGGGCTGCGTTCAGATCTCTTGGGCCACCGCCGGGCGCTCGGGGTAGCGGATGCGCTGCGGGCCGAGCTTGATGATCCCGAGGGCCGCGAGGACCTTCATGACCATGTAGGTCGTGTCCACCTCGAACCAGCGCGCCGCGAACTTGGGGCTCTGGCCGAACTTGTGGTGGTTGTTCTGGAAGAGCTCGCCGCCCGTGAGGAAGTCGAAGGGGAGCGTGTTGCGGCTGTGGTCGCCGTTGTCGAAGTTCTGGTAGCCGTATTTGTGGCCGCACCAGTTCACGATGGCGCCGTGGATGGGGCCCATGAGGAAGTGGATGGGGAGCAGGGCGTACTGCCAGGGCGCGGTCGCGAACTCCACGTAGAAGAGCACGATGAGCCCGGCGAAGACGAGGCGGGTGATCCAGAGGTCGGCGATCTTGTCGAGCACCGGCCAGGTGGGGTAGCCGCCCTCGAAGCGCGCCTCGGGCGTGATCGTGCCGTGGAGGACGCCCTGGTACTCCTCCTTGGTCTTCCACATCATCTTGAAGAAGTTGGGGTTGGTGATCGGCGAGTGCGGGTCCTTCTCCGTGTCGCTGTAGGCGTGATGGGCGCGGTGGAGGATCGCGTACGCCCGCGGGGAGAGGAAGCTCGCGTTCTGGAAGAGGAACGTGCAGAGGTAGAAGAAGCGCTCCCAACCCTTCGACATCTCGAAGTGCCGGTGAGCCCCGTACCGGTGCAGGAAGAAGGACTGGAAGAAGACGCTGAGCTGCCAGTGGGCGACGAAGAAGGCGAGGACGATCATGGGGCTCCTGAAGGGTCCGGGGATTCTAGGGAGCGGATCCCCCCCGCGCGGTCATCGCTCCGTCACGCTCTGTCATCGTTCGGTCACCAGATCCTTAGCGAATGCGTCATCTCCAATCATTCCAGAGGTTTACCCTTATTCTTGACATTTCCGCTTGCTTTTTGTGGGAATTGGCCGAAGCATAGGTCGACCCCATCCATCGCAAGAGCCCCCCATGACCCAAGAACGACAGCACCTCGAGACGCTCGCCGTGCACGCGGGCCAGGTCCCCGACCCCACCACCGGCTCGCGGGCCGTGCCCATCTACCAGACCACGAGCTACGTCTTCAACGACGCGCAGCACGCGGCCGACCTCTTCGCGCTCCGCGCGTTCGGCAACATCTACACGCGCATCATGAACCCGACGAACGACGTGCTCGAGAAGCGCCTCGCGGCGCTGCACGGCGGCACGGGCGCGCTGACCACGGCGTCGGGTCAGTCGGCGATCTTCTACGCCATCGCCGCGATCACCAAGGCGGGCCAGAACATCGTCACGGGCTCCAACCTCTACGGCGGCACCTACGCCCTCTTCGTCCACACGCTCAAGCGCTTCGGCATCGAGGTGCGCTTCGTCGACTCGAGCAAGCCCGAGGCCGTGAAGGCGGCGATCGACGAGAACACCCGCCTCGTCTACACCGAGTCGGTCGGCAACCCGCGCGGCAACGTCGACGACTTCGAGGCGCTCGCCAAGATCGCCCACGACGCCGGCATCCCCTTCGTGGTGGACAACACCTTCACGCCGCCCCCGCTCCACAACCCCTTCGACTTCGGCGCCGACGTCGTCGTCTACTCGCTCACCAAGATGATCGGCGGCCACGGCACCTCCATCGGCGGCGCGATCGTCGAGAAAGGCGACTTCAACTGGGCCAACGGCAAGTTCCCCGAGATCAGCGAGCCCGATCCCAGCTACCACGGCGTGAACTTCTGGGCGGCCTTCGGTAACCACCCCGACGCCGTCGCGCCGGGCCTCGCCTACGTGCTCAAGATCCGCACGGGCCTCCTCCGCGACATCGGCGCGGCGCTCTCGCCCTTCAACGCGCAACAGATCATCCTCGGCGTCGAGACGCTCCCGCTCCGCGCGCGTGTGCACGCCGAGAACGCGCGCAAGGTCGCCGAGTGGCTCGAGAAGCACCCGGCCGTCACCGAGGTGGTCTACGCCGGCCTGCCCTCGCACCCCGACTACGAGCGTAGCCAGAAGTACCTCCCGCTCGGTCCGGGCGCGGTCTTCGGCTTCAAGATCAAGGGCGGCCTCGAGGCGGGCAAGCGCTTCATCTCCTCGGTGAAGCTCGCCTCCCACCTCGCCAACGTCCTCGACGCCAAGACGCTCGTCATCCACCCGGCCTCGACGACGCACCAGCAGCTCACCGAGGAGCAGCAGCGCGCGGCGGGCGTCGCGCCCGACTTCGTCCGGCTCTCCATCGGCATCGAGCACGTCGACGACATCATCGCCGACCTTGCACAAGCGCTCGAGGCGAGTCAGGGCTAACCCGGCTCCCGAGTCGCCATGCCGATCATCATCCCGAACGATCTTCCGGCGATGAAGACCCTCGATTCCGAGGGCATCTTCGTCATCCCGCAAAGCGAGGCCGTGCGGCAGGACATCCGCGCGCTGCAGGTGGTGCTCCTCAACCTGATGCCCACCAAGATCGAGACGGAGACCCAGATCGCGCGGCTGCTCGCGAACTCGCCGCTCCAGGTCGAGCTGACGCTCCTCCAGACGGCCACCCACAAGGCGGCCAACACCTCGGAGGAGCATCTGCTCCAGTTCTACAAGACCTTCGATCAGGTGAAGGACCGCAAATTCGACGGGCTCATCGTCACCGGTGCGCCCGTCGAGACGCTGGAGTTCTCCGAGGTCGACTATTGGCCCGAGCTCGTCTCGATCTTCGAGTGGAGCCGGACCAACGTGCACGCCTCGCTCTTCATCTGCTGGGGAGCGCAGGCGGCGCTCTACCACTTCCACGGCGTGCCCAAGTACCGCCTCGTGGCCAAGCACTCGGGCGTCTACAAGCACCGCCTCCTCAAGCCCTACGCGCCCGTGGTGCGCGGCATCGACGACGAGTTCTACGTCCCGGTCAGCCGCTACACCGAGGTGCGCAAGGAAGACATCGAGAAGATCGGCGTGCTCGAGATCCTCTCGGAGTCGCCGGGCGCGGGGCTCTACCTCGTCCACGACCGCGTGCGGCGGCGGCTCTACTCGTTCAACCACGCAGAGTACGATCCCGACACGCTCAAGCGGGAATACGAGCGCGACCTGGCGAGAGGCCTCAACCCCGCCATCCCGTGCAACTACTACCCCGACGACGATCCCACGCAGCCGCCCATCGTCCGCTGGCGGAGCCACGCTTGGCTCCTCTTCGCGAACTGGCTGAACTACGAGGTCTACCAGGGCTTCTCGCGCGGGGTCTGACGCCTAGCGGCGGCGGACCTCGCCCGACTCGATCGCCCCGAAGATCATCGACGGCCGGATGCCCGGCGAGAGCAGGCTCGGCGTGACCTCGCTCGAGGGGAACATCTGCACGAAGGCGGGGTTCTCGGCGACGCGGTCCACGACGCTCCGCTCGAGGATCATCGAGGTGTACTGCTCCGCGCCGAGCTCCGGCGTGTTGGAGTTGAGCACGACCTCGGCGTCGAAGAGGCGGACGTAGCGGCGAAGGCCGGGGATGCGGCTCTCGTATGGCGCCCAGCTGTCGGCGCTCGTGCCGTTCTCGGAGCAGCCGAAGACGCCGCGCGAGGTGTACGCGAAGAGCGTCTGGTTGCCCGTGGTATGGCCGGGCGTCCGGAGGAGCAGGCAGCCCGGGCCGAGCCAGAGATCGTGCTCGGTGAGGATCACGCGCTCCATGGGCACGCCGCGCTTTCCGTCGCGCACGAACCACGCCGTCTGCATGGGATGGAGCGCGTCCCAGTCCTCCCACTCGACCTTGGGCGCGAGGAGGTAGGCGTTGGGGAATCGCGCCGGGAACGAGCTCCCGTCGGGGCGCGGATCGCTCGAGCCGAAGAGCGAGCGGAGGTCTTGCGTGTGGAAGTGATCGAAGGCCACGAGGTCGATGTCCTCGGGCTCGACGCCGAGCTTGCGGAGCTGCGCCTCGACGGGCTCGGACTCGGTGACGAGGAGCTCCGAGGCGCGCTCGCCGATCGTCTCGATGAGGCGGGCGAAATAGGGCGTCGCGCGCGAGAGGCGGTGGTCGCTCGGGTTGAAGAGGATGTTCTTGCGCTCGCCCTCGACCTCGACCTGCACGAAGAGGCATCGGTGCGACATCACCACGTAGGGCGCGGCGAGCGGCACGGCGCGGTTGAAGGCGAACGCCGTGGGGTAGAGGAGCGTGGTGATGGGCAGCGTGCGGAGCGCCGCGACGCGGGGGCCTTCGCGGAGCGCGTCGCCGAGGAGGAGCCCCGCGCGACGGAGCGCGTCGACCTTCACGCCCGCGAGGGTGTGCGCGCGCGCCTCGTCGAGGTCGAGGACACGGCGCACCCAGGGGACGCGCGCGTCGACGGGCTCGCCGAGCTTCAAGACGACACCTTCTTGCGGAGCGACTCGTAGTCGCGGCCCGCTTCGGCGTGGATGGAGACGGGGAGCCCCGCCGCCTGCCAGCCGGGCTCGGCCGTGCCGCCGAAGGCGTCCTTGGCGCCGCCGAAGCCCGCGAGCTGATCGACCACGCCGGTGAAGCCCGCCGCGAGGAGCTGCTCGCAGGCCTTGAGCGAGCGACCGCCGACCTGGCAGCCGACGATGATCTTCTGGTCCTTGTCGAAGCAGGCCTCCATCACCTTCATGAAGTCCGGGTTGGGCTCGAGCCCGCGCGGACCGCGGTGGAGGAGCGGGACGTTGTACGCGCCCTCGGGGTGCCCGCCCTCGAACTCGGGGACGGAACGGACGTCCACGTAGACGTAGCCCTCGTCCTCCATGAGGTCGTAGGCTTCCTGCGGGGTGATTCTCTTCACGGTCATGGCTGGCTCGCCTCTCCCTATGCGTCCCAAGTCTTAACTCGTCGCGCCGCCCCAGGCGAGTCAGGCGCCGAGGGCGTTGCGGATGAAGAGATCCTCGAGGCTCTCGCGCCGCGGCGTGATGGCGAGGATGCGGAGCCCCTCGGCGCGGGCGCCGTCGACGACCGCGTCGAGCGTGGCCTCGCCCTCCACCTCGAGGTGGACGCCGCGCTCGCCCGTCTTCCGCGTGACGACGACGCCGCCGAAGCGCTCGGCGAAGTCCTCGGACGCGGAGGCGAGCTGCACCTCGAAGCGGCGCACCTCGGGGCGGAGGAGCTCCTCGATCGTGGCGCACGCGGAGATGCGCCCGCCGCGGAGGAGCGCCACGCGATCGCAGAGCAGCTCCACGTCGCTCAGGATGTGGCTGGTGAAGACGAGCGTCTTCCCCGCCTCGCGCTGGGCGAGGAGGATGTCGCGGACCTCCTTGCGGCCGATCGGATCGAGGCCGCTGAAGGGCTCGTCGAGGATGAGGAGATCGGGATCGGACATGAGCGCCTGGGCGAGCCCGATGCGCTGCTTCATGCCCTTGGAGTACTTGCCCACCGGCCGATCGAGGGCGTGCCCGAGCCCCACCTCGCGCACGAGCGCCTGCGCCCGCGCCTCCCGCACGTCCTTGGGGAGCCCCGCGAGCCTCCCCGCGAAGTCGAGGATCTCGAGCGGGAGGAGCTTGGGGTAGAGCGCCGGGTGCTCGGGCATGTAGCCGACCCTTTCGAGCGCCTCGGGCGAACGGTTGGAGACGCCGAAGATCTCGATCTCGCCCTCGGTGGGGAAGACGAGGCGGAGGACACATTTGAGCGTGGTCGACTTGCCGGCGCCGTTGGGGCCGAGCAGGCCGAGGATCGCGCCGCGCTCGACGACGAGGTCGACGCCGTGGAGGACGCGCACCTTCCGGCCCCAGAAGCCGGTGCGGTACGTCTTCGTCAGGTTCTGGATGCGGATCGCTGCGGTCATCGGAGGGATTCCACGCTGAGGACGATGCGCTCCACCTCGTGATCCGTCAGCGCGCCGAACATCGGGAGCGCGACGCCGCGATCCTCGATTGCCTCGGCGTTCGGCGCGGGCTGATCGACGGCGACGGTGGGGAGGCGTGAGAGGGCGTAGGAGAGGCGGCCGGCCTCGACCCCGCGCGCGCGGAGGGCGGCGATGGCCTCGTCGCGGCCGAGGCCCGCGGGGAGGAGCGCGCCCAAGGTCTGGACGTTGGCGGCGGTGCCGGGGGCCTCGCGCTGGAAGGCGAGCGAGGGGAGCGCGCGCCGGAGCGCGTCGGCGATGGCGCGCCGCCGCTCGATCTCCTCGTCGAGGCGATCGAGCTGCGCGCGCCCCATCGCGGCGGCGAAGTCGGTGAGGCGGTGGTTGCCCGCCGCCACGGTGAAGACGCCGGGCGCGGCCTGGCCGTGGTTGCGGAGCGCGCGGAGCTCGGCCGCGAGCGCGTCGTCGTCGGTGAGGCAGGCGCCGCCCTCGCCGGTGGTGACGATCTTGCGCGGGTGGAAGCTGAGGCAGGAGACGTGGCCGAAGCCGCCGCCCGGCACGAGCTCGCCGCGGCTCCCGAGGGCGCAGGCCGCGTCCTCGATCACGACGAGCCCGTCGAGGGCCTCCCGGAGCTCCACCTGGCGCACCGGGAAGCCGAACTGGTCGATGACGACCGCCGCCTTGGTGCGCGGCGTGCGCTTCTCGCGGAAGTGCGAGGCGCGGGCGTTCCACTCCTCGGCGTCGACGTCGACGAGCCTCACCTCGAGGCCGAGCGCGCGCGCGGCGTGCGCGGGGCTCGGCCAGGTGAGCGAAGGGACGAGGATCTCGCTCCCCGGCTCGAGCCCCAGGGCGCGGAAGGCGAGCTCGAGCGCGGAGGTGCCGTTCGAGACGCAGATCGCGTGTCGCCGTCCGGTGCGCTCCGCGAGGGCGCGCTCGAAGGCCTCCACCTCGGGGCCCTGAACGAGCCGTCCGCTCCGGAGCACGCTCGTGGCCCGCTCGATGGTGGCCTCGTCGATCATCGGGCGGCAGAGGGGGATCATCGGCGGAGGTATATCAGAGAAGCGGAGCGCGCTCCGAACCTCCATACTCTCGGGATGGAGACGAAATTCTTGGGCCGGACCGGCGTGCGCGTCTCGCGCCTCGCCTTCGGGACGATGACCTTCGGCGCCGAGGCCGACGAGCGCGCCTCGGCCGCGATCTACGCGCGATGCCGCGACGCGGGCATCAACCTCTTCGACTGCGCCGACGTCTACTCCAAGGGCCGCGCCGAGGAGATCCTCGGGCGCCTCGTCTCGGGCCACCGCGACGAGGTCCTCCTCGCGACGAAGGCCTACTTCCCCATGGGCGACGGCCCCAACGAGCGCGGGAGCTCGCGCCTCCACCTCGTGCGCTCGGTCGAGCGGAGCCTCTCGCGGCTCGGCACCGATCGCATCGACCTCTTCTATCTCCACCGCTTCGACGAGAAGACCTCGCTCGAAGAGAGCCTCCGCGCGATCGACGACCTCGTGCGCGCCGGCAAGATCCTCTACCTCGGCGTGAGCAATTTCGCGGCGTGGCAGGTGCAGAAGGCCATCGGCGTCGCGGCGCTCCGGGGGCTCACGGCGCCCGTCGCCATCCAGCCCATGTACAACCTGGTCAAGCGCCAGGCCGAGGTGGAGCTCCTCCCGATGGCCGCGTCCGAGTCCATCGGCGTCTTCCCCTACAGCCCGCTCGGCGCAGGCCTCCTCACCGGCAAGTACCACTTCGGCGCGTCCTCCTCGGACGACCGCCTCGCGCGGAGCGCGATGTACGCCGATCGCTACGGCGCGGAGATGGAGCGCGAAGGCGCGCGGCGCTTCGTGGAGTTCGCGCGCGAGCGAGGGTACTCACCCGTGGCGCTCGCCATCGCGTGGGTGGCGGCGCACCCGGCCGTGACGGCGCCGCTCCTCGGCGCGCGGAACGTGGAGCAGCTCGAGGGGCAGCTCGCCGCGCTCGAGATCGAGATGACCCCCGAGCTCTACGACGCGATCGCGGCGCTCACGCCCACGCCCCCGCCGGCGACCGATCGGAGCGACGAGCGCGGCCCCAACACCCTCGACGCGCGCTGAGCCCGACGCAAATCGCCGAAGCCGTTTCGCGTCGGCTTCGGCGATGTTTCGACGAGGTTTCGGGCGCGAAAAAAATCTCGCCCGCCGTGCCCCCCGCGTCACGGCGGGTTTCGTCCCCTTCAGAGGGAGACGCTGCGCTCGGCGATGGCCTTCGCGGCGTCGCGATCCGGCGAGGTGATGCGCACGACGAAGCCCGTCCCGCGCTCCTTCACGCTCACGCTCGCGCCGCGCACCGCGAGCGGATCGCGATCCTCGGCGCGGCCCTCGGTCGCGTAGCGCGCGAGCTGGCACTGCGCCGCCTGCGCGACGTGGCTCGCAGAAACGCCCGGTTTCGAAGGCACGAAGAGCTCCGCGCCGACGTAGCGGCGGACGTTCTGCTTGCCCACGCGTTGATGGACGACGCGCGCGCTGGCGATCTCGAAGTGCTCGCCGAAGAGCAATCCGTCGCGGAGCTCGTCGGGCACGTAGGCGCACGCGTTCTCGACCGTGGCGAGGTCGGTGGGGGTACGCGAGGCGCTCGCTTGGGTGGTCGCACAACCGGCGATGGCCGTGGACGCGATGGCGATGACGCTCAGAATGGCTTTCACGGTCTCACTCCTTTCGACACCACGAACCTAAATCGGCGCTACATTCGCCGGGATGGGCAGAACTACCCAGTCGCCGATGGGAAGAGTTCCCGGAACGTCTCCTTCGGGACGGGTACTGACGGCGCTGGTCGTCGAAGATCAGACCATCGTGCGGGAGATGCTCACCGAGCTCCTCCAGCAGGACTCCCGCTTCGTCGCCGTGCTCTCGGTGGGCTCCGCGCACGAGGCGCGTGAGGCCGCCGAGCGCGCGCGCCCCGACCTCGCGATCCTCGACGTGATGCTGCCCGACGGGCACGGCCTCGATCTCCTCGACGAGTTCCGACGCCGCTTTCCCCGCGCGCGTGTCGTCGTGCTCACGGCGCACTCGAGCGTGGAGATCGCGCACCGCGCGGCCAAGCTCGGCGCGCACGGCATCGTCATGAAGGGCGCGTCGCTCGGCGAGCTCCGCATGGCGGTCGATCGCGTCCTCGCCGGCGGCATCTACCACTGCGCGGCCACGGCCAAGCTCCTCCAGAGCTCGATCGCCAACCCCCCGCGCCCCGATCCGCTCAGCCGCCGGCAGCGGCAGATCCTCCAGCTCGTCGCGCGCGGCGCGAGCTCCAAGGAGATCGCGCTCGAGCTCGGCCTCAGCGAGAAGACCGTCTCCAACCACCGCGCTGCCATCATGCGCAAGCTCGGCATCCACGACGTGGCGGGGCTCACCCGATACGCCCTCCGCGAGGGCCTCGTCGAACCCTGACGGAGGAGCGCGGCGATGAAGAAGCCGTCGACCAAGCTCGAGCTCTTTCGCTCCATCGCCGAGTACACCTACGACTGGGAGAGCTGGATCCGACCCGACGGCGCGCTCGGCTGGGTGAACCCCGCCGTCGAGCGCATCACCGGCTACTCGGTCGAGGAGTGCCTCGGGATGAAGGACTACCCGTTCGGGCTCATCCATCCCGAGGATCGCTTCGCGATGCGCCGCCTCTTCCGCCTCGCCGCGCAAGGTGGGATGGGCAACGACGTCGAGTTCCGCGTGGTGCGGAAGGACGGCGCGGTGCGCTGGTGCGCCGTCTCCTTCCAGCCCCTGCTCGACGA
>JAAYBZ010000122.1 GCA_012744445.1 Myxococcales bacterium
CGCACCTTGGTGTAGGGCGCGCGCTCGCCCTCGCCGAGGGTGGTCGCGTCGGGCGAGCGGAAGCCTTCGCCGTAGGCCGCGAGGAAGCGAAGCCGATCGTGCGCTCGGATTTCGGCCGCGATGCGCGGGCCGGCGGCGACCCCGAGCGCCGTCGTGTGCGAGCCCTCGAGGTAGTCGGGCGGTCGGCCGTAGGGGAGGCGGTGCCCGAGCCGGTTGGTTACGTCGTAGCTCAGGAGGTCGGCGCGGACGCCGCCCTTGACCTTGACCCGCTCGCCGAGCTGGAGATCGAGGTCGGCGTAGACGCCCACGTCCACGCCGGTGATCGACGCGTCGATGCGGCGATCCCAGATGCGCATCGACGGCGCCTCGACGAGCGTCTGATCCTGATCGAGGCGGTCGACGCGCCCCATCACGCCGATCTCGGCGAACCCGGTGAGCCAGGCGAAGGGCTCGAGCTTGGGCGAGCGGTATCGGCCTTGGAAGAAGAGGCCGAGCGCCTCCTGGCGTTGGTCGATGAGATCGCCTCGCCCGGTCCAGTCGGGGTTCTCGATCGAGCGCTCCACGAAGCCGGTGAAGTTCTGGTAGATGCCGAAGCGCTGGTAGAGGAGGGAGACGGCGACGCTCGCGTTGGCGCCGCCCTCGAGGCGGACGTCGTGGAAGAACGCGACCTGGCCGCGCATCGTCTCGGCGCTCTGCGCCTGCGTCGTCGCGTAGGGATAGACGTCGTAGAAGCCGACGCGCCCGGCGTCGACGTCGTCGAGGCGGACGACGCCCGCGAGCTCGGCGCGGCCGGCGTGGAAGCTCGCGAGGACGCGGCTCGTGCGCGGGCCGCTCGTGATCTCCCATTGGCCGAGCACGCGGCCGCTCTGGCCCGCGCGGTTCTGCCCGAAGCCCGAGGTCCGTTGGAAGTCGGCGGCGGCGAAGGTCCCGGTCGCCTCACCCTCGGGCGCGACGATGGCGAGCTGGCGGAAGGTGCGGAAGGAGCCGGCGCTGGACTGGAAGCGGATGCCGCGGTGCGAGACGCCGAGCTCGAAGTCGGCGCTGCCGGCGACGGCGAAATCGCCCTGGCGCGGATCGTAGACGCCCTCGATCACGCGGACGCGCCACACGGCCTCGGGGATGATGAAGTTGAGATCGGCGTAGCCCTGACCGTGGACGTGCGAGGGCTGGTTGATCGGGAGCCCCTGGAGCGTGAGCTCGACGTCCTGCCCGTGGTCGGCGTCGAAGCCGCGCAGCGAGATCCCCTGCGCGACCGCGTCGCCCTCGGTGCGCGCGACGAAGACGCCGGGCGCGCGGAGGAGGAGGCTCCCGGCGTCGGGGGCCGGCGCGCGGCGGAGGGTGGGCTCTTCGAGGACGACATCGGACGGGCCGCGCTCCTCGCTCCGGAGGCGCTCGGCCTCGCGCGTGGTCCGCGCCGTGTAGAGCGTGGGATCGAGGTGGACCTCGACCGGATCCGGCATGTCGGGCATCTCGTCCATGCCGCGCGGCCCGTGGAGATCGAAGTGCGGGAGCTCGAAGTGGACCGCCACGTGGATGCGGCTCGCGACCGGGCGATCGCCGCGCTTGGCCGGCTCGAACTTCCATCGCTGCACGGCCTCCACCGCGGCGCGATCGAAGTCCTCGTCGAAGCCGTGCTCGACCTCCACCTCGGTGACCTCGCCCTTCCCGTCGAGGGTGATCACGAGGACGATCGTGGGGTGCTCGCCCTCGGCCTCGCGATGGGCGGGGTAGACGGGCGGCGGGCTCTCGAGGAGGCGCGGCGGCGTGAGCGCCTCGGACGGAGCTTGCGCGGACGCCCTCGCGCAGAGCGCGAGCAGGAGGAGGAGGGCGCCGAGGGCGGGTCGCATCGGGGCCAAGACTATCGCCAATCGATGTACATGCAACCGTGTTGCGACAATCTCGGGGGCGCCGAGTTTGCTATCTTGCGCCGCATGGCCGAGACCATCTTCAGCAAAATCCTCCGCGGAGAGATCCCCTGCCACAAGGTCTACGAGGACGAGCACGTCCTCGCCTTCCTCGACATCGGCCCGCTCAGCCGGGGGCACACCTTGGTCATCCCCAAGGAGGAGAAGGCCTACGTCCACGAGCTCAGCGACGAGCAGATGGCGGCCATCGGGCGCGTGCTCCCGCGGCTCTGCCGCGCCGTCACCCAGGTCACGGGCGTGAAGGAGTACAACATCCTCCAGAACAACGGCCCGCTCGCGCACCAGGCCGTCTTCCACGTCCACTTCCACATCATCCCCAAACCGAGCGAGGAGGAGGGCCTTGGCGTGCGGTGGAACCCGCGGCCGTTCTCGCACGAAGACGGAGCCAAGCTGGCCGAGGCGTTGCGCGATGCGCTCGCCGATTGATCGAACGGCGCCGTTTGGCGATCCGCCTTCCGGGCACTATGAACTCCCGCGCATGACGCTCGACGAGCTACGGGAGAACTTCGCGTTCCTCGATGATTGGATGGACAAGTACCGGATGATCATCGAGCTGGGGCAGGATCTCGAGCCGCTCCCCGAGGAGGAGAAGGTCCGGGAGAACAAGGTGCTCGGGTGCCAGAGCCAGGTCTGGCTCGTGTGCCGCCCCTCGACCGAGCGCGAGGGGGCGCTCCACTTCGTCGCCGACAGCGACGCCCACATCGTGCGCGGGCTCGTGGCGATCGTGCTGATGATCTTCGACCACAAGACGCCCGAGGAGATCCAGGCGATCGACGCGCGCCCCATCTTCGCCGAGCTGGGCCTGGATCAGCACCTCAGTCAGGGCCGGAGCAACGGGCTCCTCGCCATGGTCAAGCGTATCCAATCGCTCGCTTCCCTCGCCGCCTGAGCGGACTTGGTGTTAAGCTCGCCGCGCCAGATGCGCACGAGGGCAGGGGAGCGAAGGATCATCGGCGGGCGGTACGAGCTCGGCCGCATCGCCGGGAGCGGCGGCTCGGGGCGGGTCTACCAAGCCGTCGACCTGAGCACCGGCGCGATCGTCGCCGTGAAGCTCCTCATGGACCAGCACGGCTCCGACGTGGAGCGGTTCGCGCGTGAGGCGGCGCTCCTCGAGCGGATGCGGCACGAGGGCATCGTCCACTACCTCGGCCACGGCAAGTCCGAGGAGGGATTCCCCTTCCTCGTGATGGAGTGGCTCGACGGCGTGCCGCTCTCCGAGGCGCTCGACGCGGAATTCGGCCTCGCGCGGTCGATCGCGCTCATGAAGCGCGTCGCCGCCGCGCTCGCCTACGCGCACCGACAGGGCGTCGTCCATCGAGACATCAAGCCGAGCAACATCTTCCTCGTGGGCGGGCGCGCCGAGCTCGCCAAGCTCATCGACTTCGGCCTCGCGCTCGGCCCCGGCGCGACCGAGCGCGTCACCGGCACCGGCGTGCCCGTGGGGACACCGGCCTTCATGGCGCCCGAGGTCATCCAGGGCGGCCGCGGCGGCACGCCGGCGTCCGACGTCTTCTCGCTCGGCGCGCTCTTCTATCGCTGCCTCGTCGGGCATCCGCCGTTCAGCGGGCCGAACCTCATGTCGATCCTCGCCAAGGTGGTGGTCTCCCATCCGCCGCCCGTCCGCGAGCTCAAGCCCTTCGTCCCCGCGAGCATCGATCGCATCGTCACGCGGATGCTCCAGAAGGAGCCCGACGATCGATTCGCCGACGCGGGCGCCGTGCTCGCGGCGCTCCTCGAGGCCGAGACGCGGCTCCACGACGAAGTGGACGCCAGCTCGAGCTCGTCGACGAGCCTCGGGATCGACGAGCGGCGGCTCATCTCCGTGCTCACGTCCACGGGCATCGACGTGGGGGACGAGGACGCGCTCCGCACGATCGACGTCTTCGCGCGGAGGTACATGGCCGAGGCGCTCTCGCTCGCGACGGGGCACTTCGTCCTCGCCTTCGGCGGCGCGGGCGAGGCGAGCGACATGGTCTCGCGCGCCGCGCGCTGCGCGCTCGAGCTCCGCGCCGTCTTCCCCGAGGCGCGCTTCGCGATGGTCACGGGGCCGGGCGATCCGCATCGGCACCTCCCCGACGGCGACGTCATCGACGCCGCGGCCGTCCTACTGGGCGAGTCGGCGCGGCGCGGGAGCATCGTCCTCGACCTGCCGAGCAAGAACCTCCTCGAGGGTCGCTTCGCCACGCGGCAAGAGGGCTCGAAGAGCCTCCTCGAATCCTTCGCCGAGGGCGAGGAGACCGGGCGCGTGCTCCTCGGTCGTTCTACGCCCTTCGTCGGGCGGAAGCGTGAGCTCCGGATGGCGCTCTCCTGCTTCGAGGGCGTGGTCGAGGATCGCGTGAGCACGGCCCTCATCATCACGGGGCAGACGGGCATCGGGAAGAGCCGCCTCCGCGAAGAGCTCGTCGAGCGCATGCGGCAGAGCCCGAGCGCGCCTCAGATCCTCATCGCCCGGGCCGATCCCGTCTACGGCGGCGCCTACGACCTCGCGCGCCGGCTGGTCTGCGTGGCCACTGGCGTCCGTCCCGAGTTCCCCGCCGTGGCCGTGCAGGCGCTCATCCGCGCTCGCGTGGAACGAGTGATCGAGCGCTCGCTCGTCCACGAGACCGTGGTCTTCCTCAGCGAGCTCGCGGGCGCGCCCTTCGAGCGCGACCACGAGGTGGGCATCGCCGTGGTCCGGAGCGATACGCAGCTCCTCGGCGATCGGATGAAGATCGCCTTCGGTCGTTGGCTCGCGGCGGAGGCGGCGGCGCACCCCGCGGTGGTCGTGCTCGAGGATCTCGAGCACGCCGACCGCGCCTCCATCGATCTGCTCGAAGAGGCGATGCGGCAGGCCGAGCAGGCGCCGCTCTTCGTCCTCGGCCTCGCGCGACCCTCCATCGACGAGAAGCTCCCCGCGATCTTCCGCGAGCGCAGGCGCATCGAGCTCTGCCTCGGCCCCCTCCCGGATTCGGCGGTGCGCGAGCTCGTGCAGTCGGTCGCGTACGACATCGACGGGATCGACTCCGACTCGCTCGCGGAGCGCACGGGCGGCAACCCCTTGCTCGTCGAGGAGCTCATCCGCGCAGCGGCGGCCGGGCGTGCGAGCGGCGCACCGCAGAGCGTCCTGGCGATGCTCCAATCGCGCTTCGAGGGGCTCTCGCTGCACGAACGCCGGGTCGCCCGCCTCGCGAGCGTCTTCGGTGAGGCCTTCACCAAGGACGCGATCGTGCGCCTCGCCGGCGAGGAGACGTTGCCCTCGCAGATCGACGAGGCGCTCCAGAGCCTCGTGCGTAACGAGATCATCGAGCGTGTCCACGTCGCGGCGGCGCCTCCTTCGTACCGCTTCCGCAGTAGCTATTGGCGCGAGGCCGCGTACGCCACGTTCACCGAGCAGGACCGCGTGAACGCGCACCGCGTCGCCGGCGAATACCTCGCGTCGCGCGGCGGCACGTCGGCGCTCGAGCTCGCCCATCACTTCGAGGAGGGCCGCGATCCCCGCGCCGTGGAGGCCTACTCACAGGCGGCGGCCCTCGCGCTCGCCAGCGGTGACGCCAAGTCGGCGCTCGCCTGCGTCGATCGGGGCGCGTCCATCGCCACGGCGGGTCCGGCCTTCGGACGGCTGCGTCGGATCGAAGCCGAGGCGCAGAAATGGGCCGGCTCCAACGAGCGCGTGGTCGAGTCCGCGCGCGAGGCGCTCACGATGCTCGAGCCGGGGAGCGAGGAGTGGCTCGTGGTGCTCGGCGAGCTCGCGGCCGCCGAGGGCAAGCTCGGCAACCCGGCCAACGTCTTCGTGCTGGGCGACGCGCTCGAGTCGGCGCCGCACGTCGAGGGGAAGGAGGGCGTGCGCGCCGTCGCCGCCGCGCGCATCGCGATGCAGATGGCGCTCGCGGGCGATCCTGCGGCGGCCACCGTGCTCCTCGCGAAGAACGTCGCGTCGGAGGACGTGCTCGATCCCGTCGCGCGGGGCTACGTCTTCGAGGCGCGCTCGGTGATCGCGGGCGCCCTCGGTCGACGCGGGGAGCGAGTGCGGCTCGCGCTCCACGCCTCGCTCGAGTTCGAGGTGGGCGGCGATCGGCGGAACGCGGCGCTCCTCGGCGGGAGCCTCGGGTTCGCGATGAACGAGCTCGGCCTCTACGAGCGCGCCAAGGTCACCCTCTCGCGCGCGATCGAGCTCGCGGACGCCGTCGGCGCGAAGAACGCGATCACCGTGGCGCGCACCCAGCTCGCGCGCGCGCAGCTCCGTACGGGCGGAGGGCCGGGGGGCAAGGTCCTCCTCCGCGAGGCCATCCGCGAGCTCGTGGAGCAGAAGAACGGGCGGCTCGAGGGCGTGGCGCGAGTCTACCTGGCCGAGGCCCTCCTCGAAGACGGCGACCCCGAAGCGGGCCTCCAGGTCGAGCGCGCGGTCAAGCTCCTCGACGTCTCCCCGCCGATGGTGGCGCCGGCGCTCGCAGTGCTCGCGCGGGTGCGCGCGGGCGAGGGGAAGGTGGACGAAGCGCTCGAGCTCGTGAACCGCGCGGCCGACATCGCGCGCACGCGGCCGATCCTCTGGGGCGAGGGGATGGTGCGCTATTCGCGCTTCACCATCCTCGAGCTCGCGCAGCGATACGAGGAGTCGCGGGCATCGCGGGAGCGGGCCAAGGCGTGGCTCGAGGCGCGCGTCGAAGAGCTCGACGACCCCGAATTCGTCGAGGCGTTCCTCGCGATCCCGGAGCACCGCGCCATCCTGGACAGCTGACGGCTTTCCTCGGTGACGCCCCGTCGCCCGCGCCGCTCACTCGGCGGCGGCGCGCGGGAGGGAGAAGATGGGGCTCGACCAGGCCATCTCGCCGTCGCGTTGGACGACGCGGGCGTAGACGTAGGGCGCCGCGAGCGTCGCCTCGACGATGCCCTCGTCGCCGCGCACCTCGCCGCGCGCGAGGACGCCACCCGGGCCCACGAGCTCGATGCGCTCGAGCTCCCCTTCGCCGATGGCGTGCGCGCGGAAGCGCACGGGTGCGCCGTCGTTCTCGAGCTCGGCGCCCATGGAGACGCCGTCGCCGGTGAAGTCGAGGCGGATCTTGGCGCCGCTCGTGGCGTAGCAGCGCCGCTCGCGGATCGCGTCGAAGACCGCGGCGCGATCGAGCGAGGGGGCGAGGACGGCGGTGAGGCCCGTGCGGTAGGGATCGCGCTTTCGGCACTCGCCGTGGTGATAGAGCAGGCCGTGGCTGTCGGAGGCCGCGGTGAAGCCAAAGCGGTGGCCCTTCTTCAGCATCACGTCGACGAGCTGATGTGTGAGCTCGCCGCGCTGGCCGAGGGGATGATCGGCGTGCTCGTAGCAGCCGTGGCAGGAGCAGATCTCCCAGACCGGCTGCCCCACCGGGTCGTGGCCTTCTTCGTCGCAGCCCGTCCACCCGATATGATGCGGCGAGGCGATGCCGCCGAGCGCCTTGATGCGCTCGACGAGGTCGCGCCCCACGGGCACGTCGTCGCGCGAGACGATGGGGCGCTCGCGCTCCTTGAAGTAGACGCATTTGTGTCCCGGGCCGGGATACATCTTCCCCGTCCACTCGTAGGCGATGAGCGTCGCGAAGCGGCCGGGCGACTCGAAGCGATCGGCGACGTCCTTGAGGTACTCCCACTCGCCCGGGCCCGTGCGTTTGCCGAGGAACGACTCGTGATCGGTGAGCGCGACGAAGTCGTCGCCGTAGCGATCGCGCGCGCGGAGATAGGCCTCCTCGGCGCTCCCCACGCCGTCGGAGTGCGCGCTGTGCTGCTGGATGTCGCCGAAGAAGGTGCGGAGCCCGCGGGCGCGCGCCGGATCGCGGCTCCGATCCCACGAGGGCGGCGGGAGCTCGCGCGCGACGTGGACCTCGGCAGGCACGAGCGCGGGCGCGCCGCCGGCCGGGAGCGGCCCGCGATCGACGACGATGCCCTTGCGGTCGCGGCGCGCGACGAGGACGCCGCCGGGGATCGCGAGCGCCGTGACGCGGCGGCCTCGCGAGCCCCATTCGCCGTCGCTGAGCGGGACGCGGGGGCCGAAGCCCTGCGCGGAGAGGTCCTGCCGCCAGAAGTTGTGGCTGCCGCGTCCGAAGATCGCGATCGCGCCGTCCTCGCCGGCGACGAGGGCGGGGAACTCGAAGCTCTGCTCGACGCCTTCGAGGTCACGGTCGCGATCGGGCATCGCGGCGGCCGGCTCGAAGACGCGGAAGTCTTCGTCGACGAAGCGGAGCGCGATCCACTTGGCCACGTCGCGTTCGCACGAGTCCTCGCGGAGATCGTGGTGGAAGGCGATCCACGTGCCGCCCTGCGCCTCGACGGCCGCGGGGCTCGCGACCATCGCGGGTGTGTCGAGGACGAGCTCGCGTCGGCCGCCTCGCTCGAGGACGATCCGCGAGCGTCCCTCGAGGTGCTCGACCGTCACGCGGGAGCCGCCGTGCACGGCGACGAGCTCCCACTCGGCCGTCTCGGAGGGGACGGGCGCGTCGGCCGCCCAGCCGCGCACGTGGGGGAGCGGCCCGGTGATCGCCGTCTCGCCCACGACCTCGCCCCGAGCGTCGATCTCGAAGCGGACGATGCGTTCGTGCGCGCCCTCCCACGCGATGGCGTAGAGCGCGGCGCGCCCCTCCTCGGAGAAGAAGCGAGGCGCGCGGAGGTAACGATCGGGTCGCTGGGCGAGGAGCGTCATCGGGTCCTTTCATGGGGGAGACGAGCCCGCGCGTCCATGGCCGCGTCGAGGGCGGCACCATCCTGGGACTCGGCTCCGTTCACTGCTAGCGTACGCTGGCGATCGGTGGCTGCGCGATGATCAAATACTTGGGTTCCAAGCGGCTCCTCCTCGGTGCCATCGACGCCGCCGTCGGGAGCTTCGGCGAATCGCTCCGCGTCCTCGACCTCTTCAGCGGGACGAGCCGTGTGGGTCACGCGCTCAAGCGCTCGGGGCATTTCGTGGTGGCCAACGACCACCTCGCGTTCGCCGCCACCCTCGCGCGTTGTTACGTACAGGCCGACGCGCGCGTGCATCGCGAGCGCGCGGCGAAGCTCATCGCCGAGCTCGACCGCCTCCCCGGCGAGCCGGGGTACGTGACGGAGACCTTCTGCGAGCGCGCCCGGTACTTCAAGCCCGAGAACGGCGCGCGGATCGACGCGATCCGCGAGCGGATCGCGGCCCTCTCGCTCGAGCCCGAGCTCGAGGCCATCGCGCTCACGAGCCTGCTCGAGGCCGCCGATCGCGTCGACAGCACCACCGGCGTGCAGATGGCCTACCTCAAGCAGTGGGCGCCGCGCGCGAGCCAGCCGCTCGCGCTCCGGCTGCCCGCGATCCTCGACGGAACGGGGCAGGCGCTCTGCATGGACGCGCTCGACGCGGCCTCCACCGAGGTCGACGTCGCCTACTTGGATCCCCCCTACAACCAGCACCGGTACATCGGGAATTATCACGTGTGGGAGACCCTCGTGCGCTGGGACAAGCCCGAGGTCTACGGCGTCGCGTGCAAGCGCGTGCAGGCCAAGGACCACAAGAGCGAGTTCAATTCGAAGCGCACGATCGCGTCGGCGATGTCGCAGGTGCTCGCCGCGCTCCGCGCGAAGCACATGATCGTCTCCTTCAACGACGAGGGCTACCTCTCGCGCGACGAGCTCGTGGGGCTGCTCTCGTCGAGGGGGCACGTCGAGATCGTGGCCGTGGACTTCAAGCGCTACGTCGGCGCCCAGATCGGCATCTACAACCCTGCGGGGGAGAAGGTGGGGAAGGTCCGGCGATTGAGGAACGTGGAGTACCTCTTCGTCGTATCCGAGGAGAAGGACCGCGCCGAGGAGGCGGCCCAGGCGGCCCGGCAGGCCCTCGCCTCCGGCGGTCGTTCGGTTGCGCGTGCGGCGGGGGCCGTTCTAGGAAGTGGCGCATGAAGAGCTTGAAGAACGCCATCGAGGACCGAGAGACCTTCGACGCCGCCACGCGCGATTGCGTCGCGCTCATCGAGAGCGAGGTGGCCTCCAAGTCGGGCCTCTCGGGGATGGCGATCAAGGCGGGCTTCGCGACGCTGCGCGGCCTCCGCCCCGGCTTCCTCGAGCACGTCGTGCGCGGGCTGCTCCCGGAGTTCGCCGGCGCGATCGACCCGATCGCGGCCGAGGCGACGGGTGACGTGGAGCAGCACCTCGTGGCCAACGCGGGCCGCGTCGCCGACGCGCTCCTCGCGATCACCGACGCCAAGGCCGAGCGCAGCCAGAACCGCGCCGCGAAGAGCGCCTACGGGCGGCTCCGCGGGAGCGCCAAGCAGCACGTCGAGGCCGTGGTGCCGCGGCTCGCCGAGCTGATCGTCCGCTACGCGCGCTGATCGGCGCGCGTGAGGAAGGCGCGCACGGCGTCGGGCGCGTCGACGTGCACCCAATGCCCCGCGCCGGGGACGACCTCGAGCTCGAGGACGCCCTCTCGCGCGGCCTCCTCGAGCTTCGCGCGGGACTCGGGCGAGACCGCGTCGGAGCGCTCGCCGAGGAGGAAGCGCAGCCTCGCTCCCCGTGGCGGCGCGAGGCAGACGTCCATGAGGTCCGTCTCGAGGTGCGAGCGGAGGAGGGCCTTGATCGCGTCGAGGTCGGGCCCGAAGCGGACGCCCGCCTCCGTGCGCACGAGGTTCATCCCGAGCCAGCCCTGCATCGTCGGCCCGAGGCCGGCGCGTTCGAGCGCGAGGCGAAAGGCTTCGCGGCTCTCGTACTCGCGCGGCAGGGCGTCGAGCGTGGCGATCACCGTGTCGACGCCGCGCGCGCTCCGCGACGGATGGGCGGCCGGATCGACGTCGACGACGATCACCTCGTCGAGCGAGAGCGCCCCGCGCGCGAGGAGCGAGAGCGCGACCTTCCCGCCGAACGAATGGCCGAGCACGCCCCGGATCGGGAGCTCGACGGCATCGGCCAGCAGGAGGAGATCGTCGACGCAGGCCTCGAGGTCGTTCTCGCCGCCGAGGTCGAGGGAGTCGCCGTGGTGGCGGAGATCGACGAGGACCGCCGCCCAGTCGGGCCGCGCGTCCACGAAGGCCCGCGCGAACGAGCGCCAATTGGCGCGGGTCCCGAGGATCCCGTGGAGGAAGAACATCGCTCGGACGGGTGAGCTCCCCGCGGCCGCGACGACCGTGTGGGCGAGCGTACGCATGCCCGGTGAATAGCACGGGCCTCCCGAGGAGTCCGGTCACGCGACGGCGATGTCAATCGCTCATGCTTCGGCTATCGTTCTCTGGCGAGATCCGACGCAGCCCAGCTCGCCCCGAGGGGCGGTGATCGAGAGAGACCCTTCCATGAGCAAAGACACCCTCACCATCACCGACAACCGGACCGGAAAGACCTACGAGCTCCCCATCGAGAACGGCACGGTGAGAGCGATCGACTTCCGACAGATCAAGGTGTCGGACGACGACTTCGGGATGATGGTGTACGACCCGGCCTTCACGAACACGGCCGCGACGAAGAGCTCCATCACGTACATCGATGGTGACGCCGGCATCCTTCGCTACCGCGGCTATCCGATCGAGCAGCTCGCCGAGCAGAGCACCTTCCTCGAGACCGCGTACCTCTTGATGAACGGCGAGCTCCCCACCCGCGCCGAGCTCGACGGCTTCGTCCACGCCATCACCATCCACACGATGGTCCACGAGAACGTGCGCGAGTTCATCGACTCGTTCCGCTACGACGCGCACCCGATGGGCATCGTCGTGAGCACGGTGGCGGCGCTCTCCACCTTCTACCCGGAGGCGAAGGACATCCAGGACCCCGAGGTGCGCAAGCTCCAGGCGATCCGGCTCATCGCGAAGATCCCCACGCTCGCGGCCTATGCCTACCGGCACCGCCGCGGGCTCCCCTACGTCTATCCTGACAACGACCTCAGCTACGCGGGCAACCTCCTCAACATGCTCTTCCGCATGCGCGAGGTGCGCTACGAGCCCAACCCCGTGATCGAGAAGGCGCTCGACGTCCTCTTCATCCTCCACGCCGATCACGAGCAGAACTGCTCCACCAACGCGATGCGCAGCGTGGGCTCGAGCCACGTGGATCCCTACAGCGCCACGGCCGCCGCGTGCGCCGCGCTCTACGGCCCCTTGCACGGCGGCGCCAACGAGGCGGTCGTGCGCATGCTCCAGGAGATCGGCTCGCCCAAGAACATCCCAGCCTTCATCGACCGCGTGAAGGCCGGCGACGTCCGCCTCATGGGCTTCGGGCACCGCGTCTACAAGAACTACGACCCGCGCGCGTCGGTCATCAAGCGGCTCGCCTACCAGGTCTTCGACGAGGTCGGACAGAACCCGCTCATCGACACGGCCATCGAGCTCGAGCGGCGTGCGCTCGCCGACGATTACTTCAAGGAGCGCAAGCTCTACCCGAACGTCGACTTCTACTCGGGGCTCATCTACCAGAGCATGGGCCTGCCGATGGATCTCTTCCCCGTGCTCTTCGCCATCGGGCGCATGCCCGGCTGGCTCGCGCAGTGGGAGGAGATGCTCCGCGATCGCGAGCAGAAGATCGCGCGCCCGCGCCAGATCTACCTGGGCAGCGACAAGCGCGACTATCAGCCGATCAGCCTCCGCGGCTGATCGCGCTCACGTCGCTTCGGGCAAGAGGTGGGCGAGCATCCTGTCGAAGGGGTGCTCGCCTTCGCGCATCCGGCGGAGCTGCTCGGCGCGCCTCCGCGCCGAAGCCTCGATCTTGGTGTCCAGCTCGAGGTGCGCGGTGAGCTGCCGACGCGCCTCGTGGATGCGCCACGCGATCGTCCCCTCGCGCGTGCCGAGCACCGCGGCGGCCTCCGGATGCGTGAGCCCTTGGAGCGTCACGAGGACCACCGTCGTGCGCAGCGTGGGCGAGAGCGCGTCGAACGCCGCGAGCAGGCGCGCGTAGCTCTCGGTGAGCTCGAGCGCGCGCCGCGGATCGCCCGGCGCGTCGACCTCGACGGCGCGTCGGATCCGCGGATCTTCGAGCGAGACGTGCGCGCGTCGTCGCCGATCGCGCCGTCGGTTGAGGCAGAGCCTCACCGCGATGCGATAGAGCCAGGTGAAGAACTCGGCACGCCCCTCGAATCGCGGCAGCGCGCGGTGCGCCCGGAGGAAGGCCTCCTGGGTCACGTCCGCCGCGTCGTCGGCGTCGCCCAGCATGTGGAGGGCGAGGGCCTCGATCCGCGCCCGGTACCGTCGATGGAGCTCGAGGAAGGCCGCCTCGTCTCCCCGCCTCGCCGAGGCGACGAGCCGCGTCGTGTCCTCTCGCCCCGCGTCGTTGCTCCGTCTCCGTTCCATGAGTCTTGGGACGCACGAGTCGCGAGTCAGGTCTAACGAAAGCCGCGATCCCTCCGGCGAATGTATTCCGTAAACCTACGATTCGTCCGTTCACCGGATACGGTCCAAGGGGGGCCGCTCGCTTGAAACCCCCCCCGCGATCTGTTAAGCCTGGGAGTCCGATGCCATAAAAAGCATCGAAAACATTACGTTTTTAGGCTTCGTCCACCCCCTTGTCCCGAGGCCCCGGCCCGGTCATGGTGGTGCGGCGGGTCGCGTCGCCCGAGGTTGCGAGCACACTCTCGATGTTCGATTGGTTGTCCGGACTCTTCACTCACGAGCTCGCCATTGATTTGGGGACGGCGACCACCCTCATCTACGTGAAGGGCCGCGGCATCGTCTCGTGTGAGCCCTCGGTCGTGGCCGTGCAGCGTGATCCCCGCGGCGTCCCCAAGGTGCTCGCCGTCGGCAAGGAGGCCAAGGAGATGCTCGGGCGCACGCCCGGCTCCATCCAGGCCGTGAGGCCGCTCCGCGACGGAGTCATCGCCGACTTCGAGATCACCGAGGCGATGCTCAAGTATTTCATCCAGCGCGCGAGCGATCGCCGCACCATCGGCCGGCCGCGCATCATCATCTGCGTGCCCTTCGGCATCACCGAGGTCGAGAAGCGCGCGGTCAAGGAGAGCGCCGAGGGCGCCGGCGCGCGTGAGGTCTTCCTCATCGAGGAGCCCATGGCGGCCGCCATCGGCGCGGGCCTCCCCATCACCGAGCCCAGCGGCAACATGGTCGTCGACATCGGCGGCGGCACCACCGAGGTCGCCGTGATCTCGCTCGCCGGCATCGTCTACAGCCAGTCGGTGCGCGTCGGCGGCGACAAGATGGACGAGGCGATCGTCGCCTACATGAAGCGCAAGTACAACCTGCTCATCGGCGAGCAGACGGCGGAGCGCGTGAAGTGCCAGATCGGCAACGCGCACCCCACCGAAGAGCGCGAGACGATGGAGGTGAAGGGCCGTGACCTCGTCGCGGGCGTGCCCAAGACCATCGTCGTCAACGGCGACGAGATCCGCGAGGCCCTCAGCGAGCCCATCAACGCCATCGTCGAGGCCGTGATGACGGCCCTCGAGCGCACGCCGCCGGAGCTCAGCGCCGACATCGTCGACAAGGGCATCGTGCTCACCGGGGGCGGAGCGCTCCTCCGTGGCCTCGACATCCTCCTTCGCGAGGAGACCGGCCTCCCCGTGATGGTGGCCGACGATCCGGTCAGCGCCGTCGTCCTCGGATCGGGGAAGGCGCTCGACCACATCGATCTCCTCCGCGAGGTCACGATCACCTGACGCGCGGCGTGTTACGCTTTCGCGCCCAGGCACGCCATCATGAGTTATCTACGACGGTTGAGGGACGCGGCCATCAGCGTCGTGCTGCTCGTGGTTCCGTTCCTGGTCCTCAAGGCCAGCCTCAGCGATCCCTCCGAGGTAGGCCCGATCGACGCCTTCGTGCTCCGGCTCACGGCGCCCATCCAGGGGCTCGCCACGCAGGCGGCCGGCGCCGTCAGCGGCCCGCTCGAGGAGTACGTCGATCTCGTGGACGCCAAGGCCGAGAGCGAGCGCCTCGCCCGTGAGAACGCGCGCTACCGCCAGGAGCTCCGCAGCCTCCGCGCGCTCGGCCGGGAGAACAACCGCCTCCGCCGCCTGCTCGGCCTCCGCGATCAGCTCGGACACGAGGCCATCGCCGCGCGCGTGATCGCCAAGGAGATCTCGCCCGAGTTCCAGGTGATGCGCATCGTCGTCGATCGCGGCGACCTCGACCGCGTGCGCCCGCACATGCCGGTCATCTCCTTCGAGGGGCTCGTCGGTCAGATCCGCCGTACGCGCTCCACCTACGCCGACGTCACGCTCACCACCGACAGCTCGAGCGCCATCGACGTCGTCGTGCGCCGCACGGGCGCGCGGGGCGTGCTGCGGGGGATGGGCGCGAAGAACCGATACGTCTGCAAGATCCAATACCTCAAGCGCTCCGACGACGTGGAGGAGGGTGACGAGGTCTACACGTCGGGTCTCGGGCAACGCTTTCCCCCCGCGATCCTCATCGGCCGCGTGACGAAGGTCGACAAAGAGGACTTCGGGCTCTACCAGCTGGTGGAGGTGACTCCGGCGGTCGACTTCTCGAGGCTCGAAGAGGTCCTTGTGCTCACCTCGCGAGGGCGCGAGGACAAGGAAGGGACAGGGGGCAGGCCCCGCGAATGAAAGAGGTTCTTCGAGCGTTCTGGGTTCTCCTCTTGGGCGTGCTCGTGCTGGTCGTGAAGTCCAGCTGGCTCGCCGACCTGGTGATCGCCCCGCTCGACCCCCATCCGCTCGTCCCCATGGTCGTCTACCTCGCCATCGCGCCCAACATCTCCGTGTCGAGGGGGATGATCACCTCCTTCCTCCTCGGGTATCTGGGAGACGTCTTCCAGGGCAGCTCGATGGGCCTCGAGACCTTCATGATGGCGCTGACCTTCATCGTCGTGAGGACGGTGGGGGCGCGGTTCATCCTGCTGCGCAACATCGTCTATCAATCGGCCGCGGCGGGGATCACCGGCGCGCTCGTCTGCGGCGGGGCCATGGCCACGAGGGCGATCTTCGAGCCCCCCGTGCCGCTCGAGCTCCACGACCACTCCTACATCGCCTCCACGATCCTCGGCGCGGGCCTGGCGACGGGCCTCGTGGCACCCTTGCTCTTCGAGGCGATGCGCCGCATCGAAGCCCTCTACTCGAGGCGTGAGGAAGGAGGCGCGCTCGCATGAACCTTCTCTCTCCGCGACGCGAGCTCGGTGAATTCAAGAAGCGTTACAAGTGGATGGCGCTCTTCGTCCTCGCGACGTTCGGCTTCCTCCTGCTCTGGGTGGCCAAGCTGCAGATCGTCGAGCGCGAGCAGTGGGCCGCTGCCGCGCGCGCGAACATCACCAAGACGGTCGTCCTCCCGCCCACGCGCGGCGTCATCCGCGACGCCCGCGGCCGCGTCATCGCCTCGAACCGACCGCGATACGAGGTCTACGTCACGCCGCAACTCGTGCGCCCGCAGGACGTCGAGCTCTTCAGCCAGCTCATGGGCTTCGACGAGGAGCAGCGGCGCGCGTTCGAAGAGCGCCTCGCCGCCGTGCCCCCTCGCCGGCGCACGCACCAGATCATGATGTTCGCGGACATCAGCCGCGATCAGGTGGCCTCGCTCGAGACCTATCACGACGAGCTCCCGGGCATCGACGTCATCTCGCGCCCGGTGCGCCACTACACCTACGGCTCGCTCGGCGCGCACGCGATCGGCTACCTCAACGAGGTCAGCGCCGAGGACATCGAGAAGCACCCGGGGCAGGGCTTCCGCCCCGGCCAGCGCATCGGCCGATCCGGCATCGAGCAGAGCCTCGAGTCGATCCTCCGCGGCCAGCCTGGCTATCGACGCACCATCGTCGACGCGCGCGGCCGCCGCCTCGAGAACGTCGAGGACTGGGTGGGGACGCTCCCCGAAGACGTCCGCCCCTCGCCCGGCCGAGACGTGGTCCTCACGCTCGACATGGAGCTCATGCGCTCCATCCACCGCGCCTTCCGCGGGCATCCCTCGGGCGCGGCCGTGGTCGTCGACGTGCACACGGGGAAGATCCGCGCGCTCTACTCCAAGCCCTCGTACGATCTCAACGAGCGGAGCGGGCGCCTCCCCGCCGACAAATACCAGGAGATGGTCGAGAACCCGTTCCGGCCGCTCATCGACAAGACCATCTACGAGAGCTACTTCCCCGGCTCCACGTTCAAGCCCTTCACCTCGTTCGCCGCGCTCCAGGACGGGCAGATCGACCCCGCCACGCGCGTGACCTGCAAGGGCTCGTACATGATCGGCCGGCAGCGGATGGGCTGCACCTCGGCGCACGGCGACGTGGACGCCCGCACCGCGCTCATCCGCTCGTGCAACGTCTACTTCTACAAGATGGCCGAGCTCATCGGCCTCGAGCGCATCGACCGCGTGGCCCGCGAATTCGGGCTCGGCGCGCGCACGGGCATCGGCATCAACAGCGAGTCGGCCGGCTTCCTCGCGACGCGCGAGTGGTACGAGAAGACCTTCGGCCGCTTCCGCGTCGGGTACACGCTCAACACGGCCATCGGCCAGGGCAACACGCGCGTGACGCTGCTCCAGCTCGCGCTCGCCTACGCGGCCATCGCCAACGGCGGCACGCTCTACGCGCCGCAGCTCGTCGAGCGCATCGAGTCGCCCGACGGACAGGCCATCGAGGAGCCCACGCCGCAGATCACGCGCCAGATCGAGATCCGCGAAGACCTCATCAAGCTCGTCCACGAGGCGATGCGTGGCGTCGTGAACCGCGAGGGTGGCACGGCCTACGACGCGCGGATCCCCGGCGGCGTGGTCGTCGCCGGCAAGACCGGCACGGCCGAGGTCATCACCTCGCGCGACTACCGCGAGCGCCTCGCCGGCGAGAGCGAGCGGCTCCGTTGGTATCTCACCCGCTCCCACGGCTGGTTCGGCGGATTCGCCCCGGCCGACGATCCCGAGGTCGCCATCATCGTGCTCGTCGAGCACGGCGGCTCGGGCGGTAAGACCGCGGCCCCCATCGCCACGCAGGTGCTCGAGGAGTACCTCGGCACGCGTGGCCTCGCCCTCGCGACGACCTCGAGGCCATAGGGAGGGAACATGGCGCTCGTACGCACGCTCCGCGATCAGTTCGATTGGCCGCTGTTCTTCACGGTGACCACCATCTCCATCTTCGGGGTGGTGAACCTCTACAGCGCCACGATCCAGCACCCGACCCTCTCGGGCCTCTACATCCAGCAGATCTACAAGCTCGCGCTCGGCGCGGCCGTGGCCGCGTTCGTGGTCGCCATCGACTACCGGCACTTCGAGCGGCACGCCTGGACGATCTACGGCGGCGGCATCGTCCTGCTCATCGTCGTCTTCATGATCGGCACGACCATCCGCGGCTCGGTGCGGTGGTTCTCCATCGGCGGCTTCACGCTGCAGCCGAGCGAGATCGTGAAGATCTCGCTCATCATCGCGCTCGCGAAATACCTCCACAACGATCCCAAGAGCGGCGGTCGAACGCTCAAGGACCTCGTCGTCCCGGGGCTCATCCTCGCGCTGCCGATGGCGCTCATCCTGCTCCAGCCCGACCTCGGCACCGCGCTCATCTGCGCCTTCATCTTCGGGAGCATCATGGTACTCACCAACCTGAAGCTCCGCTCCCTCTTCACGCTCGCCGTGAGCTTCCTGGCCGCGGCGCCGCTCGCGTGGGAGTTCCTGATGAAGGACTACCAGAAGGGGCGCGTCCTCGCGCTCCTCGCGCGCTGGTCGGGCGATACGAGCAACATCCTCGACTCCGGATGGCACGCGCACCAGAGCGTGATCGCCATCGGCAGCGGCGGCCTCTTCGGCAAGGGCTTCATGCGGGGCACGCAGGCCCAATTCGGCTTCGTGCCGGACCAGCACTCCGACTTCCCCTTCCCCGTCTGGGCCGAGGAGTTCGGCTTCGTCGGCGCCGCGACGCTGATCGGCCTCTACCTCTTCCTCGTGCTCTGGGGCCTCAAGATCGCCTCTCAGGCCAAGGATCGCTTCGGCGCGGTCACGGCCGTTGGCGTGAGCGCGCTCATCTTCTGGCAGTCGGTGATCAACCTCGCGATGGTCATGGGCCTCCTCCCGGTCGTCGGCATGACGCTGCCGCTCTTCTCCTACGGCGGCTCGAGCGTGCTCTCGACGATGATGGGCGTCGGGCTCCTGATGAACATCTCGATGCGCCGCTTCTCCTTCTAGCGCGGGGTGAAGGCCGCCGCGGCGAGCTGCTACGCTCGGGGCATGACCCGCCCGATGCGCGTCGCCGTCGCGCAGATGAACTCCGTCCCCGACGTCGAGGCCAACCTCGCGGCCGTCGCGCGTCTCGTCGCGCGCGCCGCCGAGTACGGCGCCGAGCTCGTCGGCCTCCCCGAGTGCTACGCCTTCCTCGGCCCGGAGCGTGCGAAGCTCGCGCTCGCCGAGCCGCTCGAGCCGATGGGGCCGATCCTCTCGCGCGTCGCCGCGCTCGCGAAGCAGCACGGCATCCGCGTCCTCGCCGGCGGCCATTGGGAGCGCGGCCCCGATCCCGACCACGTCTACAACACCGCCGTCCTCCTCGGCACCGAGGGTGAGATCCTCGCCGTCTACCGCAAGATCCACCTCTTCGACGTCTCGCTTCGCGACGGAACCGTGATCGAGGAGAGCCGCACCATCGCGCCCGGGGACGCGCTCACGGTGGCGCCCATGCCCTTCGGCGGGCTCGGCCTCAGCATCTGCTACGATCTCCGCTTCCCCGAGCTCTACCGCGGGCTCGTCGATCGCGGCGCGCACGCCATCGCCGTGCCCTCCGCTTTCACGGCGACCACGGGCAAGGATCACTTCGCCGTGCTGCTCCGCGCGCGGGCCATCGAGTCGCAGTGCTACGTCCTCGCGCCGGCCCAATGGGGGCGCCACTTCGGCGATCGCGTCTCCCACGGGCACGCGTGCATCGTCGACCCGTGGGGCACCGTCATCGCCGAGTGCAGCGACGGCGAGACCGTCGCCGTCGCCACGATCGATCCCGCCTACGTCGCCCAGGTGCGGGCGGCCATCCCCTGCCTGCGCCACCGCAGGCTCTAGGGCTCAGCGGCCGCCGCGGACGAGCGAGAGCTGCGGGATGGGCGCGAACGCGGCGAGGTGCCCGCTCGCCTCGGCGACGTAGATCCAGCCGTTCTCCGCCACGTGGAGCGAGTCGGGGATGAGATCGCAGGGGAGCTGGATACGAAGCGGCAGGCCGTCCTCCATGCGCACCATCGAGACGCGGTTGCCGGGGAGCACCAGGACGCCGCCGTGGACGATGGGCACGAGGCTCTTCGGCAGCTCGTCGCCTTCGCCGCCGGAGATCTCGGTGCGGAAGCGGAGCTGACCGTCGTGGACGCGCACCGCGCTGAGCTCGCCCCACGCGCCGTGGACGTAGAGCACGTCTTCGTGCACGAGGTGGCCAGCGCCCGAGGCGATGCCGGGATCGTCGATCTCGTAGAGCGGCACGCCGTCACGGAGGCCGTAGGCGCAGAGGAGCGGCTCGCCCGCGCGGCGGAGCACGACGAGCATGCGATCGCCGGCGAGGATCGGCGCGCCGCGCACGTGGCCGTCGATGGGGAGCCGGTGGAGGAGGTTCCCGCGGAAGAGATCGATCGCGTAGAAGCAGCCGCGGCCGTCGCGACCGCCCGCCGAACGCACCACCACGGTGTCGTCGTCGAGCACGGGCGTGTCGACGAAGCGCGTGTCGGCCGTGAAGCGCCACACCACGTCGCCCGTCGCGAGGTCGAGGCCGTGGACGGCGCCTTCCTCGTCGGCGAGGACGAGCATCCGCCCGCGCGCCGCGGCGTAGACGGGCTTCTTGCTGCGCGTGGCGAAGCGGAAGCGGCGCTCGCCGGTGCGGAGATCGAGGGCGCTCAGGCGATCGACGCCCTCGCTGAGGATCGCGATCATGGGGATCGCGCCTCCGCCCGCGACGATCGGGCGCTGCGTCGCGCGATCGCCGCCGTGTCCCTCGAGCTCGAAGATGGGCTCGCCCTCCTCGACGTCGCAGACGTCGATCGCGCCGCCTTCGCCTTCGCGGAGGAGCCGATCGCCGGCGAGCGTGAGGCGGTGGCCGCGCGCCTCGCGCGCCCAGAGGATGCGGCCGTCGTCGCGGGCGAGCGCCACGGTGTTGTCGCAGCCGCCCACGATGAGCGAGCTCTCGGTGAGGAAGATGCCGTCCGTGTCGATCCCGTCGATGGTGATCGAGAAACGCTCGGAGAAGCGCGGCGGCACGGCCGTCCCGAGGGCCACGCGCTCGGGCGCGCGGCGAGGCGCGACGCGCGGGGCGAGCCGGAGTCGATCCGGATCCTCGTTCACGAACGACTCGTCGCGTCGCCGGCTCCGGACGCGACGGCGGAGCTCGCGGATCTCGTCGCGCAGGCCGCGCACGAGGAGGTTCTTGTGCTGGCTCCGATCGGCCGCGGTGAGGGCGCGGATGAAGTCGCTCGCGAGCGTGAGGATGGGGAGCGCCACCTCGCCCACGTCGAGCTCCGTGGCCGAGACGGGCTCGGTGTGCACGGAGGCGAAGGTGACGGTGATGTCGTCGGGGCGGGAACACTTCACCTCGACGCCGAAGCCCTCGGAGAGCACGCGCTTGCGGATGGGGCGGCCCTCGTCGCGCGCATCGAGGATGTGCTGGACGGCGCGCACCATGCGCTCGATGGGGAGCGCGATGAGGCCATCGGAGAGGAGCACGCGCTTGCCGTTCACGTAGGCCTCGAGGCGGCCTTGGAAGAGGAGGGCGTGCGCGTCGGCGTAGCTGGTGATGCGCGAGCCCATGCCCTGGCCCGCAGGGACCTTGGCCTCGAAGCGGAAGGCGAGCTTGGCGCCGTCGAGCTCGGCGGGGTCGACGCCGCCGGCGATGTCGTGGAAGTGGGGCGGATCGCGATCGGGCAGGACGCGCGCGCGGAGGGCGCGCTCGGCCACACGGAGGGCGATCTGGCGCGGCATGCCCTCGGCCTCGCGCTCGGCGCGGGCGAGGGCGGCCTCGGCGCAGGCCGAGAGGAGCGCCTGCGCCGGCACCGGACGGTTCACGAGATCGGGATCGCGGAAGCCCCCGCTCTCGTAGCGGCTCACTTCGATGAACTGTTCGCGCCGGACGAGGGCGTATTCGACGGGGTGATCGGGGAGCGGGATGAGCCGCTTCCGATGTTTGAGCATGCAGAGCGACGTGACCGCCGTCGTGAGCTCGACGAGGTCTGGGACGGGCCCGTGCGCCTCGCTCCCGAGGAGGATCTCGGCGACGCGCGAGGCGCCATCTGAGGGCCGTTCATGCATGTCCGGGCGCGAGACGCGGCGGGGCGGAGGCGAAACGAGTTCCATTCCGATTCGGTTCCCGCGGGAAGTCCGCCGCGAGCAACGAAACGTTAGTCAGCCCACCCGACAAAGATCCAGAAAACGGACGCTCACCGTCCGACGAGCCGCGCGTATGCGTCGAGGAAGGCCTCCTTGCCGTGATGTGCTCGGAGGTATTCGACGCCGCGGCGGGCGCGTTCGTCGCGATCCTTCCGCGCTTCGAGCGCTTCGAGCGCGAGCGCCTCGGGCGTCTCTCCGAAGCCCACGACGCCTTCGAGCGCGAGCCCGGCCGCGCCGGCTTCGGTGGTGATCACGGGCACGCCCCGCGCGAGCGCGTCGAGGAGCTTGATCGGGACGCCGCCGGGGCTCTTGCGCGGCACGATCGCGACGTCGGCGGCCGCGTGGGCGACTTCGCGATCGCGTTCGGTGAGCAGGGGCGCGATCGAGATCGCCTCGAGTCCGATCGTCTTCGCCCGAGCGAAGAGCGCCGCGGGATCGGAGTCGGTGGCGACGAGGAGGTGCGCGTCGAGCGCCGCGTCGCGGAGGCGCGAGACGACCTCGAGCGCGATCTCCCAGCTCTGATAGCCGTCGAGGTTGCCGGTGTAGAGCACCACGAACGCGCCGCCGCGGAGGCCCAGCTGGGCGCGCGCGGAGCTCGGATCGACGCGCGCCTCGATGGGCGACCAGGGCACGGGGAGCACGCCGAAGGCGCGGCCGCGCCGTGCGCCGAGGCGGGTGGCGAGCGCGGGCGAGACCGCGGCGCACCGCGAGGCCGAGGCGGCGACGGCGTCGATCACGGCGCCGACCCGCGCGAAGGTGGACGCGCGCGTCGCCCCGGCCGAGGTGAGATAGGTGGGCAGCTCTTCGCGGAGCGAGGTATGCGCCACGTAGACGTAGTCGCGGCCGGCGAGGCGCGCAGCCCAGGCGGCCTCGACGTGGTGGCAGACGAGCGTCGTCTCGCGCGGAAGGCGCGCGATGGCGGCGACCATCGCCACGTCGAAGGCGATCTTTGCGAGCGAAGGGCCCGAACGGAGCGAGCGCGTGAGCGCGGGCATCGCGAGCCGCGCGACCTCGTGGCGGAGCGGGAGGCGCGGGTCGCCGTAGGGGTAGCAGAGGAGGCGCGCGTCGAGGCCTTCCTCGCCGAGCACGTCGAGCATCGCGGCGATCGCGGCCTGCGTGCCCTGCGGGCTCGGGTAGGGGAGGCAGGCGACGTGCATCAGTCGACGTAGCCGAGGGCGCGCAGTCGTCGCTCGAGGAACGAGGGGTTGCCGGCGCGCTTCGGCGCGAAGGTGGCCTCGGGGAGCTCGGCGTCGAGCGAGAGCGACTCGCCGAGGATCTCGAAGAGCACGCGCCCGGCGGCGTCGTCGGCGGGCTTCACCCCGAGGCGGGCGAGGAGCGTGGCGCTCGCGTCGGCGATGGTCGCCTCGCACTCGCCCACGGCTTCGACGCGCGGCCCGACGGCGAGGAAGAAGCCGTGCGAACGATGGCTCCCCGGCATGCTGCGCCCCTTGCGTCCGAGGTATTCGGCCGGCTCGAGCCGCGAGAAGGTTCGCGGCGAGGCGGGATCGCTCGGCACCAAATTGTACGAATAACCATCGCGGAGGTGGAGGTCCACCACGAGGTCGGGTGCGCGATCCACGAACGGACCCTCGTAGAGATCTTCGCGGCGGTGGATGGCGCGGACCACGGGGGCGCCGGTCTCGGGATCGCGGAGCGCGCGGAGTGCCGCCTCGACGCGGAGGATCACCGCGTCGCGCTCTCCGGGATCGACCGTGCCCTCGGGCTCGCGGCCGCGGAGGTTCAGGTGGATGGCGGGGAAGTAGTTGAGCTCGTCGCTGAAGGCGAGCGTGCGGGCGAAGTCGATCGCGCCGAAGCGGGCCTTCGACTCGAGCCACGAGGGGAGGAGGGCGTCGCCGAAGCGGAAGATGCGCTCGCGGAGCTTGGGCGGGAGCCAGGTGAGCGCGACGTCCTTCGCCAAGGAGACGAGGCGTGAGCGCGCGCGCACTTCTCGGAAGGCGAGGAGGCCGGCCTCGGCGAGCGCGGCGTTGAGGTGGAGCGAGACGTCGCTCGAGCCGCCCGAGCCGTGATCGCTCACGATCGTGATCTCCGCGCCCGGCATCATGGCCGAGAGCTCGCCCGCCGCGCGATCGAGCGCCTCGTAGACCCGCGCGAGGCCGTCGGTGGTGCGGCCGGGGTTGCGCGGCGATCTCGGATCGTGGAGCGAATAGAGGTGGTGCGAGGCGGTGTCGCTCTCGCCGAAGTAGAGGCCGAAGACCTCGATCGAGCGCGTCTCGAGGAGGTGGCGCGCGAGCTCGACCTTGCGCGCGATGCGGCGCACCAGCACGTCGGGGAGCGCGTCGTGGAAGCCCTCGCGATCGGCGTGGAACTCGTCGACGTCGTCGAAGCGGATCGCGCCGAAGCGCGCCGTGAGCTCGTCGTAGAGCGCGGGCGGGTGCACGAAGGTGCGATCGGCCTCGAAGGCCACGGGCGCGTCCCAGCCGCTCATGAAGACGCCGTGCGAGAGCGGCTCGGGCGGGTAGGTGCCGGGAAAGCCCAGGCAGGCCGTGCGCACGCCCATGCGATCGAGGCGCGCGAAGATCGTCGGCGTCTCGCGCACCGTGCCGCCCGAGAAGTGCACGGCGTAGCCGCGGCGCGTGGTGAAGTCGAAGACGCCGTGCGTGCCGGGATCCGCGCCCGTGAGGAAGGTGGCCCAGTTGGGGAGGGTCGCGGGCGGCTTCACGGACTCGAGCGCCGCATAGGCGCCCTCCTGCATCCAGCGGTGGAGGACGGGGAGCCTCGAGGGCCCGAGCTCGCGGACGAGATCGAGATCGAAGCCGTCGAAGCCGAGGACGAGGGCGCTCATGGATCGGGCATGGTCATGGCTGCCCCGGCGCCGCGAAGCAAGCTCCGCCCCGCGAGCCCGCCCGGACACGACACGCCCATCACCTCGAGCAGGGTGGGGAAGACGTCGAGGAGGTGCGGGCCTCGGAGCTCGCCCACGCCGTCGAAGCCGGGGCCCTTGGCGATGAAGATCCCGTCCCAGTCGTGGTTGCAGGCGTCGGGCCCGCGATCGTCGCTCGGGAGGTGGATCGCGCCGAGACCGACCTTGCCGAGCGCGCGGCGGTTCAGATCGTCGAAGTAGACCATGAGATCCGGCGGGTGGCCGCGCGTCTTCCGATAGCGATCCCTCGGGCGCCGCGCCGAGGTCTTCATCGGCGCGCCCTCGGGCGAGGGGAGCGACTCGAAGAGGCGCGTGAGCTCCGCGACGAGCGGCTCGACCTCGTCGGTCGCGACGATGCCCTCGGGCTCCCGGCCCTTCACGTTGAGGAAGACGCGCGCGTAGTAGCCGCCCTCGGCCCAGGCGCGCGTGCGCGACCAATCGATCATCGCGGGCACGAGCGCGGCGGGGCCGCTCGGCGCCTCCTTCAAGTGGAGGTAGCCTTCGCGCACGAGGAGCTCGTTCACCGCGACGCCGCCGAGCATAGGCTTCGCGCCGTGGTCGCTGACCACGAGGACGTGCGTGTCCTCCGGGACGAGCGCGAGGGTCGCTTCGATCTCCGCGTCGAGGAAGGCGTAGTAGCGCGCGCCCACGTCCTCGAAGGGGTTGCCGGGGACGAAGCGAGGGTGGTCCACGTCGAAGTGGTGGAAGAAGGCGTGGTGCAGCCGATCCGGCCCCATCTCCACGAAGAAGGTGAGATCGGGCGCCTCTTCGGCGAGCACGTGACGGAGGACCTCGAAGCGGTGGCGCGTCGAGGCAAAGAGCTCGGCCTCGATGCGCGGGAGATCGTCGGCGCGGAAGCCGGGGACGTCGGGGCGGTGCGGCCCGAAGCGCTCGAGGAGCGTGCGCTGGAAGCGCGGCGGGAAGGCGAAGCGCTCCGCGTCGTCGGGGGTGAGGAAGCAGCCGAGCGAGACGCCGCGGACGGGCGGCGGCGGGTACGACGGCGGGACGTAGAGCGCCGCGACCTTCTTCCCGGCCTCGCCCACGTAATCCCAGACGCGCTTGAACTTCACGTCGCGGGCCGTGGAGATCGTGAGCGCGTAGCCCTCGCCGCGGTTGCGGAAGCCGTAGAGCCCGAGCTCGCCCGGATCGCGGCCCGAGGCCATCGAGGCCCACGCCGGCATCGTGATCGGCGGCTCGGTCGATCGGAGACGGCCGAAGGCGCCCTCGCGTCGGAGCCGCGAGAGGCAGGGCATCACGCCGGCGAAGCGATCGAAGACGAGCGCGGGCGGGGCGCAGTCGAGCCCGAGGACGAGCGCGCGGGGCATCAGCGCGAGGTGTTGAGGCGTCGCGTGACGGCCAGGGTGTCGCCGATCTCGTAGAAGTCGACGGTGACGAAGTTGACCTTCTGCCCGAGGGCTTCTTCGCACTCCTCGATGCGATCGCCGAGGTAGGGATCGTAGTTGATCATCTCGGCCAAACTTGGGCTCCCGGAGATCTGGGTCAAGAAGTGGTTGAAGATGAGGAGCGGCGCCTCCTCGGGACCGCGCCCGCCGAGGCACTCGAGCTCCTCGGGCTTGCCCGCGGCGTAGGGCGTCTCGCGCGCGTGATCCCAGACGGGCAGGTACCAGTCGTAGGCCCCCCCGTCGCGATCGGTGAAGACCACGAGCCGCTCGTTCCGCTCGATCATCTCGGCGAGGGTGGGGTAGGTCGCGCCCTCCTCGTGGACGTAGACGTAGTCGATGGCGCCGCTCTCCTCGAAGGCGCGCCGCGTGGATTCGGGCGAGGCGTAGGTCTCGAAGATGATCGTGACCACCTCGCGCGGCTGGCGGCGGAGGAAGTCGGCGATCTCGGCGAGCACGTCGGCGAGCCGGGCGTAGCCGAGGAAGTCGCTGAGGACGCCGTGGTAGACGAGGACGTCGTCGCCCTCGTCGTAGATGTCGAGCATCAGCCCGCGCACGCCGTCCTCGAGCTGGCGCCGCACGCCGTGGGTCTGGTTGGCGAGCTTGAAGCCCTCGTCGGACGCGTTGAAGGCGTTGTGCGTGGTCGCGTAGACGACCTGGTCGTACGTGCGCTCGCAGAGCTCGTCGAGGCCGTTGCACGCGGTGGAGGGCTCGTCGCCGCAGCCCGAGAGGAGGGAGAGGGACACGAGCAGGGAAGCGATGACGCGGGCGGCAGGGTTCACGGGGCCGAGGATAGCGGGGGTGGGGCCGGGGGATCCACGGCTTCGGGTGCGTTGGCACCCAGGTGGCGCTCTGCTACCGTCGTTCGCTCTCATGCGCGTGCGCGATCTCATCGATAAGCAGGGGCGGTCCTTCAGCTTCGAGTTCTTCCCGCCGAAGACCCCGGAGGCGGAGGACGCGCTCTTCGACGTCATCGTGAACGAGCTCTCGCCGCTCGAGCCGACCTTCGTCTCCGTGACCTACGGCGCCGGCGGCTCCACGCGCGATCGCACGCTCCGCATCGTGGCGCGCATCGCGCAGGAGACCTCGCTCACGCCCGTCGCGCACCTCACGACGGTCCTCGCCGACCAGGAGGAGCTCGGCCGCATCATCGACGCGCTCGCGGCGAGCGGCGTGGAGAACATCCTCGCCCTCCGCGGGGATCCCCCGCCCGGCGTGCCCGAGGGCACGGTGATCCACCACCCGGGCCTCGAGCACGCGATCGATCTCGTGAAGCTCATCCACGCGCGGAGGCCCGGCGATTTCTCGGTGGGCGTGGCCGTGCATCCCGAGGGGCATCCGCAGTCGACGAGCCTCGAGGACGACGCGCGTTACTTCGTCGAGAAGGTCCGCGCCGGCGCCGAGTTCGTCGTCACGCAGTTCTTCTTCGAGGCCAAGCACTACTTCGCGCTCCGGGAGCGGGCGATCCGTTACGGCTTCCCGCCCGACGTGCCCATCCTCCCGGGCATCATGCCGGTGACCAACGCGAGCCAGATCAAGCGCTTCGCCGAGCTCTCGGGCGCCGAGTTCCCGGCCTGGCTCGCCGATCGCTTCGCCGGCGTCGAGAACCCGGCGGACGTCCGCGCCATCGGCGTCGAGGTCGCCACCCAGCTCTGCGAGGAGCTCCTCGAAGGTGGCGCGCCGGGGCTCCACTTCTACACGCTCAATCGCTCGACGGCGACGCGGGAGATCTACCGGAACCTCGGCCTCGGTCCGAGAGGCTCCGCTGCATCTTGAGCGCGAGCGCGGTGCCGAGCGCCGCGACGCACGCGCCCACCACGAACGCCACCTTCGCGCCGAATTTGGGGTGCGTGGCGAGGCCGAGGAGGCCCGCCATGCCGAGGGCGCCCGCCACCGCCGTGCTGATCGTGATGGTGGCCGACGCGCCGCCGAGCTCGCTCTCCTCGGCGCGTGAGGTGACGATGGTCGCCGTGGCCACCTGCGCCGCCCCTAGGCCCGTCCCCGAGAAGACGAGCGAGGTGAAGAGGAGGGGGAGCGAGCCACCGGGCTCGTAGAAGGGCAGGAGCGCGAGCCCGAAGGCGATCGACGCGGCCCCCGCGAGGCCCACGCGGCCGAGCCCGAAGCGGGCGATCACCCGCGTCGCCAAGGGCCCGAAGACGCCCATCATGATCGGGCGCGGCGAGAGCAGGAGGGCCGTGTCGGTGGGCGAATACCCCGCGTCGAGGAGCACCAGCGGGAGCACCATGAACGAGCCCATGTACACGGAGTAGACCGCCGCCCGCGAAGTGAGCGCGTGCCGGGTGACGGGATCGACGTAGAGGCGACGCGGCACGATGGGCGTCGCGGCGCGCCGCTCGCGGACCACGAAGAGCGCGCCGAGCACCAGCGCAGCGATCATCGCGGCGAGCGAGGGGAGGGAGACGAGCCCCCAGCTCGGTGCCCGGTTGAGCACGAGCAGGAGCGCGAAGGTGGAGAGGCCCGCGAGGAGGGCGCCCAGCGGATCGAAGCTCCCGCCCACGCGCGCGCGCACGTTGGGGAGGACCCAGATGCCCACGGCGAGCGAGACGAGCATCGGCGGGACCTGCGCCCAGAAGAGCAGGCGGAAGCCGAAGTACTCGATGAGCGGTCCGCCCACGAGGA
>JAAYBZ010000123.1 GCA_012744445.1 Myxococcales bacterium
CCGCGCGCCCGTCATCCCGCGCGCCCGTCATCCCGCGCGCTCGTCGCCGTCGATAGCGAGCGCGTCGCCCGTCACTCCGCCCGCTCTTCCCAGTCGATGCGGAAGGAGTAGGCCTCCGTTTGGGCGGCGGCGCCGAAGCGGACGAAGAGCGGGAGCAGGCGATCGCGGAACCAGGCGCCGACGGGGCCGGGCGCCTTGCGGCTAGATTGGCGCTGCGCTTCGCGGAAGATGCGATCGACCCGCGGGCGACGGCGCCGTTCGAAGGCGCGAAAGGCGGCGGGCGGTTTCCGGAGATCGCGCAGACAGCGGGCGAGCTCCATGGCGTCTTCCATGGCGAGCGAGGCGCCCTGTCCGGCGCTCGGCGACATGGCGTGGGCCGCATCGCCGAGCAACGCGACACGACCGCGGGACCACGCGGGCACCCGATCGAGCTCGTGAATGGGCCAGGGCCCCAGGATGTGCGGCGTGGCCTCGATGAGCTCGGGGATCCACGGGGGATCGTCTCGGTGCAGCTCGAGGAGCCGCTCGCGCGGGGGGGCGTCTCCGGCCGGCCCGTTGTGGAACCACCAGGTCTCGCCCGCCGGCGTGGTGAACACGCCAAAGAACGCCCGCTTGCCGAAGACCATGTGATTGACCCCCGGGGGAACGGGCACCTTGGGTCCGCGCGCGAAGCCACCGAAGTCCAGGAGACCCGTGAAGTCGGGTTGCGGACAGTCGGGCAGACAGACGGCGCGCGTCTTCGAGCGGAGACCATCGCAGCCCACCAAGAAATCCGCCCGGAGGCTCGCACCGTTCGCGAAGCGCGCTTCGACGCCGCGAGCGCCCTGCTCGATGGGCGCTGCGCTCTGTTCGACGCCGACCAGCGTGTGCCCGAAGTGAACCGGGATCTGGCGACGCTCGAGCTCTTCCGCGAGCGCCGCGTGCAGAGCGGCGCGCCGGATCATCGTGAGAGGCCAGCCGAAGGCGCGCTCGTCCGCGCTGCGATCGATGCGTCCGATCGCTCTGCCGGCGGCGTTCGAGAACGTGAACGCCCGACAGGGATGCCCTCGCCGAGCAATGGCTCCTGCAATACCGAGCGCGTCGAGCACCCCCATGCCGTTCGGCGCCACCCCGAGGAACGCGCCCTCCGTGAGGGCCAAGGACGAGCGAGCCTCCGCCACGACGACCTCGAGCCCGATCTTCTGCAGCCAGAGCGCCAGCACCGGGCCACCGACGCCTGCGCCGATGATCAACGCCTTCATACTCCCCTGGGTACCCCCGAGCGCGATTCACGACCAATGACGTATCGTGATAGGACGATTTCACATGCGTGAAGAAAGGCACGGATAGTTCACGAGCGTTGATGGGTTTTTGTCCTAAGATTCACCCAGCGTGAACCTCGCCTCCATCGATCTGAACCTCCTCGTCGTGCTCCACACCGTCCTCCGGGAGCGGAGCGTCACGCGGGCCGCGGAGCGGCTGCACGTCACGCCGCCAGCGGTCAGCAACGCGCTCGCCCGCCTCCGAGATCTGTTCGGCGATCCGCTGTTCGTGCGCAGCGGGCGCGGCATCACCCCGACGCCGCGCGCCCTCGAGCTCGAGCCGCTCCTCGAGCGGACGTTGGGCGTCCTCGAAGCATCCCTCGAGCGCGCCGCCTTCGATCCGGCCACGTGCACGCGCGAGCTGACGATCGCGCTGTCGGACGCGGATCTCGTCGCGAGCCTCTCGGCGATCGCGAAGGTCTTCGCGCGGCGTCTGCCGAGAGCGACGCTGCGCGTCGTCACCCTCGACACGCTCGTTTCTTTGGGGGGCCTCGCGGGGGAGAGCGTGGATCTCGCCATCGGTCCTCCCGCGGACGAACCGGGCCTCCATTCCCGGCTCCTCTTCGAGGAACCCGGCGTCCTCATCGCGAGTCGCGATCACCCGCGCGTGCGCCGGAAGCTCTCCAAGGAGGCCTTCAATCGCGAGGGCCACGTGGACATCCTCCTCTTGCTCGGGCGGGCGGGCGCCGGCAATCGCGCCATCGAACAGGCCCTGCGCGACGCGGGGTTGGTGCGGCGCATCGCCGCGACGGTGCCCACCTTCGCCGCCGCGGCGAGCGTCGTCGCGAGCACGGAGCTCCTCTCGGGCATGCCCCTGCGGGCCGCCCGTCTCTTCGAGCGTGCGCTGCCCATCCGCGTCCTGGAGGGCCCCGTGCCGCCCTATCGGTTTCCCATGCACCTCTGCTGGCACGAGCGCACCCAAGACGACCCTGCGGTCGCCGCGTTCCGGGACGTCGTCGTCGAAGCCCTCGCCGCGCGCCAACCGTCGCGCAGCGCACGTCCCCCAGGCCGTCGGAGGCGCGCCGCCCGCACCTGAGGCGCTGGAGCCTTTCGATCCCATCCTGCGCTGGCTCGTGCGCCGTCGAGTGACGCGCCTGGTGCGTAGAGCGGAGCGGGAGGGACTCTCGAGCGAGCCAGCGCGCGCTTTCGGCTGGCTGCGCTTTGCCCTCGGGGAGCCCCTCGCGAGCGACGCTCGGCGGCTCGGCGCGCGCCTCGCCGAGCGACGGGAGCTCGAAGGGGATCGGTGGGCCGCCGGGGCCTACAGGCCCGCGAGCGTCGCGAGCACCGCGGCCGCGCGATGAGCGTCGGGAGTCGTCAGGTACACGGGATTCACGGAGCCATCACGCGTGATCTGGATCAGCCGCTCGTCGTAGTCGAGTTCGAGATCCAATAGTTTGTCCAGGCGCACGGAGGTCGTCCCCGAATGTACCAACAAGATACGTTTGTTGGTGATGAGAAGGCGGCCCTCCTTGTCGATGGTGAAGCCGCGCACGTTGTATCGTTGTCCGTCTTGCTGAAAGGTGCGCAACACCTTGGACTTGAGGAGTCGCCCCACACCGACGAAGTGGCACGTCTCGCCTCGCTGCAGTCGTACGCCTGGGTCGACTTCTGGTAGCTGGCCGTCACGGATTTGCCGGATTTCCCGCAGAGTGGCCAGGGTTTGGAGCTCTTCGGTGATCGCTTCGGCAGGAAGGCCCAGCCGGTCGCGCAAGTGGTCGAGAGTCGCTTCTTCGTCCGGGGTGAGCTCGTGGTCTGCAACGGCTGCCAGGTACCGACTGCGGAACGCGGCCAACTTCTCCTCGGTGACAGCGTCGGAATAGTCGACGAGGGTGCGTTCGAGGGTCGTCAACAGCAGCCACTCCTCGTCGGTGATGACCTCGTCATCGAGGACGTGCTCGAGCACCTCGCGGTAGACGCCTGCTGCGACGGAAGCGCGGTCTTTCGGGCCAAGCCGTGAACCCTCGAGCGTGGAGCGGATCTGTTCGAGCTCACCGCTTGCGAGCGGACGTGGAGTATTCACCAGAGCCCGGAGCTTCTGCTCCGTGCTGGACACGAGGTGACGGCGGTAGAGGCGGAGTCCGGCCCGGATGAGGAGGACGGCGAGCAATACCCAGCCCACCGGGGGCAGCACGAAGATCAAGACGAGCGCGGCAATGAACCACAGGACCGAGCTGCTCGTCCGTTCGTTGGAGCCTTCGTCGCGCGACTGGTCGCGCTGATCTTGCTCGCGGTACGTGACGCCGGTGTTCTCGTAGATTTCGATTCGGTCGGACGCAGCTGTCCGCGGTCGCGTTCGAGACGCCGGGGAGTCGAGGCTCGATCTGTAATATAGACCGTGGCCCCCCGCGTGTACGTAGCTTCGGCCGGAGCCGCTGATGCCCACGCGGGCTCCCCGCACGCCCGCAGATACGCCAACTCCGCTTTTGGAAAGATTGAATCGAACAGGTCCCGCCCGAAAGCTCTTTCGAAGGTAAAAAGCCATTGCCAACGCAGTTTCACCAGAGGTGGCGTTTGGTCAATCCTCGAGATCGGAGCGGCTCAGCGGCCGGTCGCGCTCGAAAAGCGCCTGCCGCGCGGTCAGCCGCGTAGAGTCCGCGCGGGGATCGGCTGCGCCTGCGGTGCTCTGGATGCATCGAAGGCCGACCGTGGGGTAGCCGTGACCTCCCACGAGGAGCGCCCCGACATGCATCGACGGTGGCGCGTGACGTCCTCGTCCTCCCACGAGGAGCGCCCCGACATGCATCGACGGTGGCGCGTGACGTCCTCGTCCTCCCACGAGGAGCGCCCCGACGTGCATCGGGGTTGCGCGGTCGCCGCGCGCAGGTCTGGCTCCGGAACGCGAGGTTCCGGAGCCATCGTGGGGCG
>JAAYBZ010000124.1 GCA_012744445.1 Myxococcales bacterium
CGCGCTACGCCGATCTCCGCGGCGCCTACGAGGCCTTCTCGCGCGTCCTCGACGTGGAGCCGAGCGAGGCGCGGGCGACGGCGGCGCTCGTCGAGCTGGGCAAGGACGAGAGCCTCGCGGCCGACGTCGTGGACGTGCTCGATCGCGCCTACCGCGCGGCGGGCGATCTGCGCGCCGCGGCCGAGCTCTACGACCTCCGGCTCGACCTCGTTGGCAGCGCGGGCGAGAAGGTCGCGCTCCTCAACGAGGCGGCCGGCCTCTGGGAGCAGGATCTCGGCGAGCCCGCGCGCGCGCTCGACTGCCTCGTGCGGGCCTTCGGGCTCGATCCGAGCGATGTGGGCCTCATCGACGAGATCGAACGGCTCGCGAACGCCACGGGCGAGACCGAGCGGCTCCGCGGCCTCGTCGAGAAGGCCGAGTCGGTGGGGCTCGACGGTCTGACCCGGCGCGACCTCAACCTCCGCGCTGCGGCATGGTACCGCGACGCGCTCCGCGACCCCGAGGCCGCCGAGGCTCGCCTCCGCTCGGCCATCGAGGGCGATCCCGAGGCGAGCGAGGCCTACACGCAGCTCGTCGCGCTCGTGCGGGGGCAGGGCGATCGCGTGAAGCTCGTCGCCGATCTCGTCGCGTGGGCGAGCCACGAGCCCGACGAGAGCGTCGCGCGCGAGCTCCGCCTCGAGGCCGCCGGCCTCCACCGCGAGATCGGCAACCTCGACGCGGCCGTCGAGCAGCTCGAGGCGATCCTCGCGCAGGATCCGAGCGAGCCGGTGGCCCTCGCCGAGCTCACCACGCTCCGCGAGGCGCGCGAGGAGTGGCCCGAGGTGGCCGGGCTCCTCGAGCGGCGCATCGACGTGGAGATGGACGGAGACGCCCGGCTCGCGCTCCGGCGCAAACTCGGCGATCTCCTCGCCGGACCGCTCGCCGAGCCCGCGCGCGCCATCGACGCGTTCATGGGCATCCTCGACGAGGATCCCACCGACCTCGCCGCGATGAGCTCGCTCGAGAAGCTCTACGAGCAGGCGGAGCGTTGGGAGGATCTCCGCGACCTCCTCGAGCGCCGGCTCGACGTGGCGGAGACCGACGCCGACCGGGTCGTCGCGCGCGTCCGCATGGCGCGCCTCGAGGAGCAGGCCTTCGGACGTCGGGACGAGGCCATGGAGCAGCTCCGCGAGATCCTCGAGATGGATCCCGAGAACGGCGAGGCGCTCGACGAGCTCGAGCGGCTCCTCCTCCTCGAGGAGCGTCACGACGAGGTGGCCGAGCTCCTCGAGAAGCGCGCGGCGAAGGCCGCGAGCGACGACGAGCGCCGCGCCCGTCTCCTCCGCCTCGCCCAGATCGAGGCCGAGAAGATCGGCGACGCGGCCCGCGCGGCCTCGACCTACGAGCGGATCCTCGCGCAGCGCGCGGACGATCTCGAGGTCCTCGAGGCGCTTGCGGCGCTGCACCTCGCGTCGGGCAACGACGCGGCCGCGGCCGAGGTGCTCGAGCGCTCGCTCGCCCACCGCACCGGCGACGACGCCAAGGCCAAGGCGCGCGAGCTCGCCACGCTCGCGCGTGAGAAGCTCGGCGACGCCACGCTCGAGGAGCGCGCCCTCAAGCACGCTTTCGATCTCGATCGCGGCGACGCGGAGAGCCGCGCGGCCCTCAAGGCCTTCCACGAGCGGCACGGAAACGTGCAGGCGCTCGCCGATCTCCTCGTGCTCGACCTCGAGGAGGCGGCGGACGAGGGCGCGAAGATCGACCTCCTCAAGCGCATCGCGAGCCTCTACACCGAGAAGCTCGGCGATCCCGCGACCGCCGCGGCCTACCTCGAGCGCGCCGTCGAGCTCAAGCCCGACGATCGCGAGACGCTCCTCCAGCTCTGCGACATCTACGTCGACGCCGGACGTCAGAACGACGCCATTCCGGTGCTCGAGAAGATCATCGAGAGCTTCGGCGGGCGTCGCAGCAAGGAGCTCGCGGCCTATCACCACCGCCTAGGCCGCGCGCTCGAGGGGCTCGGCCAGACGGAGAAGGCGCTCGAGCACTACGACGCGGCCTTCAAGATCGACCTCACGAACGTGCCGGTGCTCCGCGACCTGGGCAAGCTCACGTATCGGAGCGGCGACTACGACCGCGCGCAGAAGACCTTCCGCGCGCTCCTCCTCCAGAAGCTCGACGACGCCGCCGGCATCACCAAGGCCGACGTCTACTACTACCTCGGCGATATGTCGGCCAAGCAGGGCGACGCCAAGAAGGCGATCTCCATGCTCGAGCGCGCGCTCACCGAGCAGAAGGACCACGCCGAGGCGGCGGCGCTCCTCGCCGAGCTCAAGGGCGGCTGAGCCAGAGAGGCGCTCGCCCGGGGGCCCCGGTCCTCGGGCGAGCGTCAGCCCTTCCGGCTGCGCTCGATCTCTTCACGGATGAGGGCGCGGTAGGTGGCGTGGAGCCGCCGCGTGACCGGGCCGGGCACCCCGCGGCCGATCACGCGATCGTCGAAGCGCACGACGGGCATCACCTCGCGGATGCTGCTCGTGAGGAAGACCTCCTCGGCGAGCTCGAGCGTCTCGATGGAGAGCCGGCCCTCGGCGCAGGCGACGCCTTCCCGCTCGGCGGCCTTCATGACCATCGCGCGCGTGATGCCGCCGAGGATCCCGAGGTCGAGCGAGGGCGTCATGAGGATCCCGTCGCGGAGCACGAAGACGTTGCTCGTGGCGCCTTCGAGCAGATCGCCCGTCGGCGAGACGAAGATCGCCTCGTGCGCGCCCTTCGCGCGGGCCTCGCGCTGCGCGAGGAGGTTGTCGAGATAGTTGGAGGCCTTGGCGCCGGCGGCGGGTGAGCTCGACTGTGCGTGACGCACGGAGATGACGGGGACGCCCGCTTCGTAGAGCGAGGGATCGGGCGGGGTTACGGGCGCGACGATGATGACGCGGGTGGGGGAGACGGCGGTCGAGGGGTCGAGGACGATCGGCCCGGAGCCGCGCGTCACGACCACGCGCACGTAGGCGTTGGGCAGCTCGGACGCGTCGAGGGCCTCGTGGATCTCGCGCGAGAGCGTCTCGAGATCGATCGGGAGATCGATGAAGATCCGCTCGGCCGATCGCGCGAGGCGCTCGAGGTGCTCCCGTTCACGGAAGGGCGTCCCCTCGTAGGTCCGGAAGACCTCGAAGACGCTGTCTCCGTAGAGAAACCCGCGATCGAAGACGGAAACCTTGGCGTCCTCGGGGCGGACCAACGAGCCGTCGATGCTCACCGTGTAGCGCATGTCGCGCATCTTGTGCGGTCTGGAAGGAATTGACGAGCCCTCCCGTTGGCGCTACATGACCGGGCCGCGAGAGACCCATGTCCGATACCAGCAAGACCCGCACCCGTCGCGCCATCCGCAAGAAGAACGCCGGCAAGGCCCGTAAGAAGGACCTGGCCAAGAAGGGGACGACCCCGCCCTTCAAGGTCCACCCCGAGGCCTGATCCCGGTCCCCGCCATCCTCCGCCTCGGCTCGCTCCGGGGCGCAGGCGGGGCCTCCTTCACGTCGATTCGGCGCGATCCCGGCCGAGCACGACCGAGACCAAGACGAGCCCTTGCGGGGGCGCCGTCGGCCCGGCGTGACGCCGATCCTTGCCCGGCTCGACCAAGGTCTTCACCCACGACGGCTCGCGGCGCTCTCGACCGACCTCGAGCAGGGTGCCGGAGATGATCCGCACCATCTGCTTCATGAACGCGTTCCCGCGGACGACGATGCGGAGCGCGTCGGTCGTGCCTTCTTCGCGCTCGATGGAGAGCTCGTGGATGGTGCGCACGGTGTTCTTGCGCTCGTCGCCGGCCGCGCGGAACGCCACGAAGTCGTGCGTGCCCACGAGGTAGCTCGCGGCCTCGCGCATCGCCTCGAGCGAGAGGGAGACGCCCACGTCGGTGCTCTCGCGCGTCCCCTTGCGGATCATCCCGCGGAAGAGGTGGAAGTGCGTGCGATCGCGGAGCGGATCGCGCGAGGGACCCACGCGGACGCGGTAGTGGTAGGTCTTCTCGACGGCGTCGAAGCGTGGCTCGTAGTCGAGCGCGCACTCCTCGGCGTCGACCACCGCGACGTCGCGCGGGAGGTGGCGCTCGAGCTCTTTCCAATAGGCGAAGGCCGGCATGTCGCGCGTCCCCGTGAACGCGGCCTTCTGCGCGAGCGCGTGCACGCCCGTGTCGGTGCGGCTGCATGCGCGCAGCCGGCTCGCCCAGGGGTCGACCTTCTCGAGCGCGCGCTCCACCTCGGATTGGACCGTGCGGAGGCCGTCTTGGCGCTGGTAGCCGTGGAAGTCGGTTCCGTCGTAGGCGAGGGTGAGGAGGACCCCTCGCTTTGCCGGGCGTTCGTTCAAGTGGACCTGCTCAGAAGACGAACCCGAGCCCCGCGACCCACGCGATCTTGGTCCCCACGGGGAGCATCGACTGGGCCGTCGAGCCGTAGATCTTGAAGAGGAGATAGGTGTGGTTGATCCCCCACTCGTCGTCGAGCGTGCGTTGCGCGCGGCGCTCGAGGAAGTCGAGCTCGAGATCGACCTCCGCCTCCCAGCGAAGACCGATCGAGGTGCCCGCGGCGTCGCGCTCGCCCCCCGTCCGCGTGCCGTAGAAGACGGAGTCGAGGCCAATGCGCCCCACGAAGTAGAAGGGGACGCGGAACTTCCGCGCGAGCACGTCGATGTTGAGGCCCGCGAGGACGGAGAGCGGGAAGATGCGGAGCATCGTGCGCTCGGAGGCGCGGTTGTCGCAGTCGACCACGCCCTCGTCGAAGGCGCAGGCGCGCGCCTCGTAGCGGGCCCACGACTGGTACGCGCCCACCGTGAACGCGGCGAAGTCGCCGAGGCGGAAGAGGCGGAAGTCGATGCCGCCCGTGAGGAGCGGTCCCTTGTCCTTCCCGAAGACGTCGCGGAAGACGTCGCTGCCCACGTTCGGCCGGTAGGTGCCGACGCCGAGGCTGAGCGAGAGCCACTCGCGCGTGGGGCTGTACCGATCGTATTCGTCGGAGTACTGCGCGCTCGCGGTCGACGCGAGGCTCGAGAGGAGGACGACGGCGAGGAGGGCGGGGAGCCTCATCGGGCGAACCTACGGCGATGGGTGTAGACGGCGACGAGCCCGAGGAAGGCAGAGAGCCAGAGCACCGACGAGGGGCTCCCACCCACGGTCGAGCAGGAGGAGGGGCAGGGCTCGCCTTCGGCGGCTTCGTACGCGGCGCAGAAGCCCGCGGTGGGGACGCGCGTCACGCAGATGGGCTCGCTGAGGTTGCTCTCGTTGTAGGCCTCGTCCATGGCGGTGACGTAGACCGCGGCGGACTCGCCGATCTCGAGGCCGAGGTTGGAGAGGCGGACGGCGAAGGACGTGCCCGTGATGCGCTCGCTGCGCGTGAAGGCCTCGGTGACGTCGATGGGCGGACGTCCGCCGCCCACGAGCGCGCCCGATCCGCCGTCGCAGCCACGCGGCTCGACGTAGACGCGGTAGCGCGTGGTCTCGCTGCCGCCCGCGGTCACCGGATTCCACTCGACGACGACCTCGCGATCCCCCGCGTAGTCGCCGTCCTTGAAGGTGGGCGCGTTGGGCGGGCCGGCGTCGAACTTCACCGGGAGGATCCGCCAGTGGTTGGCCTCGATGGTGCCCACGTCGCCGCGGAAGTTCTCGTTGTCGGCGACGAAGAAGAAGTTGACGGTGGAGACGGCGGCGCCGAAGTCGCAGAACGAGTACTCGCCGGCGGCGAGCACGGCGTCGAGGCCGATGGCGACGACGTTGTCCTCGTCGGGATCGGGCGCGCTGCCCGTGCTGCCGCCGAGCTGGATGTAGCCGACGCGCTGGCAGGTCTCGGAGGGCGGCGTGCGCGACGACGACGACTGGCAGGTCTCGGCGCCGACGCCGATCCAGAGGTCGAGGGCCTGCACCGTGACGCTGCCCGGCGCGAGCGTGAACTCGATCCAGGTGTCGGACGCGTTCTCGCAGTCGACGAAGTTCACGCCGCGGGCGATGTCTTCCTGACGAACGCGGCGGCGATCCTCACCCCACCCCGGGCCGTCGATGGCCGTGACCGTGAGGGGCATCTCGCCGCTCTGCGCCTCCGCCTTGGGCGAGGGCAGGGCACACGCGATGGATAAGAGCAACCAAGCGGTGAGTCTACGCATTCTCATCGGGACAAGCCTCGTCGACGCGAGCCGAAATCCACCGAGGTGAAGCAAGGAGCGCGCCACCGCTCGATCCTACGACGATTACGCATTCGGCGTCGAACCCGCGGGGTCATCGTGACATCTTGTCAGATGCCACCCCACGAATCGACGCCGAGGATGACAAAGTGTCGGCCGGCGCGCGGCCGCCGTGACGCCTCAGAGGAAGAGGCCTTCGGCGATCTGCACGGCGTTGGTGGCCGCGCCCTTGCGGAGGTTGTCCGCTACGACCCACATCTGGAGGCCGCCGGGGTTGCCCACGTCCTCGCGGATGCGTCCGACGAAGACCGGGTCCTTGCCCACGCAATCCTTGGGCTGCGGGTAGACGCCGTGGACGAAGTCGTCGACCACCACGACGCCGTCCATCTTCTCGAGGGCGGCGCGCACGTCGGCGACCTTCACGGGGCGGTGCGTCTCCACCGAGATCGACTCGGAGTGGCCGGAGACCACGGGCACGCGCACGCAGGTGGGCGAGACCTGGATGCTCGGGTCGCCGAAGATCTTCTTGGTCTCGTGGACCATCTTCAGCTCCTCCTCCTGGTAGCCGGTCGCCGCGTCGACGGTCCAGTGCATGAGGAGGTTCTGCGCGAGCTGGCCCTTGAGCTTCTCGAGGCCGCTCGGCTCACGGCCGTTCACCACGTCGGCGCTCTGCTTGAGGAAGGCGTCGATGGCCTGGGCGCCGGCGCCGCTGATGGCCTGGTAGGTGGAGACCACGACACGCTTGAGGCCGCCCAGCTCGTGCACGGGCTTGAGCGCGACGACCATCTGGATCGTGGAGCAGTTCGGGTTGGCGATGATGCCCTTCTTGGGCGAGCGCGCGGCCTCGAGGTTCACCTCGGGCACGCAGAGCGGGCAGTCGGGATCCATGCGGAACGCCGAGCTGTTGTCGATGACGATGGCGCCCGCGGCGGCCGCCACCGGCGCGTGCTCCTTGGAGGTGGAGCCGCCGGCCGAGAAGAGGGCGACGTCGACGCCCTGGAAGACCTCGGGTGTGAGCGCGCGCACGGTGTGCGCTTCTCCGCGGAAGGTGACGGTTCGGCCGGCACTCCGCGCCGAGGCGACGGGGACGAGCTCCGCCACCGGGAAATTCCGCTCTTCGAGCACGCGGAGCATCTCCTGCCCCACCGCGCCCGTGACACCGACGACCGCGACCTTCAACGCTTTGGACATGGGGCTGCGATATAGGGCGCACGTCGATTCCGGTCAAACGACGCCCGCCGCGGATCGCGAGGAAAATGCATCGTCCGCTTGTCCAGCGCGGTGTCTTAATCCATGACTTGGGGCCCCAACTTACCGCTCGGTAAGTCCCGCTTCCTTCGTACGCCCCCCAAGGTGCCCATGACGCGCTCATCATTCGCTCGCATCGCCGTGCTCGCGCTCGTCGCGGTCTCGATCGGACTCCCGGCCGAGGCGCAGGTCGAAGAGGTGCAGACCACGGCGGCCGGCCCGGCGGAGAACCCGCTCGGCGACGCCTTCCTCGAGCTCTTGGTCCCGCATGGACTCACGGCCGACGCCGCCGCGGAGCTCGCGAAGTCGCGCGCGCCCGCCATGGCGAGGGCCGAGGCCAACCTCGACGTCGCGACCGCTCGCGCGAAGGAGGCTCGCGTGGGCTTCTACGGACGTGCCGAGGCCGGCTATCGCTACACGCGCATCAAGCGCATCCAGAACCCGACGATCTTCCAGGGCCCGGACGTGGATCCGGCCGATCTCGACGCGCTCGTCGCGGGCGTGGCCGATCCCAACGCGCAGATCCTCCTCGGCTCGTACGTGCAGCTCCTCGACGGGCTCGCGAGCGCGTCTTTCCCGATCCTCCGCAACCGTCAGGCGCTCTACGCGAGCTACACGTACCCGGTCACCGACGTCTTCTTCCGCGTCCTCCCGGGCTACAAGGCCGCGGATCGCGCCAAGGAGGCGAGCGAGCTCGAGCTCCTCGCGGCGACCGCCGGCGTCGAGCGTGACGCGCGCCTCGCGTACTACGACTACGCCTACGCGCTCAGCACGGACATCGTCGCGCGCCAGTCGCTCGTGCAGATGGGGGCCGCGCGCGATCAGGTGAAGGCCCTCGTGGAGGGCGGCGTCCTCCCGGCGGTCGATCTCATGCGCGTCAACGCGCAGCTCGCCTCCGTCGAGGTCGGCGTCGCGCAGGCCGCGCTCGGCGTGCGCGTGGCCGAGGAATACCTCCGCTCGCTCCTCGGCCTCAGCGCCGACGAGGTCATCGCACTCTCCGAGAGCGTGCTCGACGAGCCGGCCGACGTGAACTTCACGGAGGAGGAGGCGCTCGAGCGCGCCCTCCAGCAGCGCCCGGAGATCCTCGCGCTCCGCGTGGCCAGCGAGGCCCAGCGTCTCGCGGCGCGCGCCGCCGCCGGCGGTCGTTACCCGCAGATCATCGCGCAGGGCAACGTCGAGTACTCCAACCCCAACCCCCTCATCTTCCCGCAGCAGCAGGTCTTCCGCTCGAGCTGGGACGTGAGCGCCGTCATCCGCTGGTCGCCCGACGAGACGGTCGCGTCGCAGCGCAAGATGGAGACCGCGCTCGCCGAGCTCCGCCGCATCGAGGCCGACGAGACCGCGCTCCGCGACGCCCTCCGCGTCGAGGTCGCGCAGGCCCACCGCGCCTTCGAGGCGGCGAAGGTGGCCCTCGAGGCCGCCCGCGTCGGGCTCGAGGCCGCCGAGGAGAGCTACCGCGTGCGCGTGATGCAGCTCGAGGCCGGCGCGGCCGTGACCCGCGACCTCATCGACGCCGAGAGCGACCTCACGCGCGCTCGCCTCGAGATGGTCGGCGCCGTCATCGGCATCCGCCAGGCCCGCGTCGCGCTCGACTACGCCACGGGCGAGTACGCCGCGCGCGCGTCGCGCTGAATCAAGCGGCGACCGTCGACCAGTGGAGGAGCGTCCGTCCGCGGGAGAGCCCTTGCCCCAGGGCCCCGTGGACGCGCTCCGTCTCTGCGTCCTGCGCTTCGAGCGCGACCGGCAGGCTGAGGAGCCGATCGAGATCGGCGCGTGCCCGGTCGACGTCGACGTTCTCGACGTCGCCCTCGAAGCGCGAGAGCAAGAGCGAGAAGCCGCGGACGAGCTGCGCGTGCACGTCGCGGTAGGCGTCGGCGCGGCCGAGGATCTCCACCGAGACGAGCTTGGGCCCGAGGTAGGCCATGAGGCCCACCTGCGCCTCGCGCGGCCAGAACTTGGTGACCGGGAAGGGCTCCTCGGCGGCGCGTGAGGCCTGCACGTCGACGAGCGAGGCCGTGGGCGAGAGGACGCGCTCGGAGGCGAGGATCCCGTCGATGGTCTTCCACACCGCCTGCTGATCGCTGCGGAGGCTGCCGTCCCGATCGCGCGCTCGCGTCGCCCGCTGGATGGTGCGCACGCGCGGATCGGCGAAGTGCGCCGAGCTCTCGAAGGTCTCGTTCTCGCGCGACGCCTCCCATCGCCCGCGCTCGATGCAGCAGACGGCGACCGGACGCTTGGTGTGAGGCGCGACGAGGAAGGTCCCGTCGAAGACGCGGTTCTGCCGCGCGCCGATCACCTCCTGTCCGTCGAGGAGGAGCACGTGGTGGTCGGTGGGGTTGTGCGCGACGAGCGCCGTCACCACGCCGCCCGGCACCTCGGTGAGCGCGAAGTCGAGCGGGAGCGCCCGCTCGAGCGAGATGAACTCCACGGGCGCGTCGGCGCCGAGGATCGGGAAGACCGTGAGCGCGCGGTGGGCGATGGCGTCGCCCACGCGGAGGCGGGAGGGGACGAGCGCCGAGAGGAGCAGCGGTGCGTTCATGCCCGAGAGACGTCGCGGCCGCGTGGGAACTGACGGAGCACGCGCGACTTCCTGTCACGTCCACGGATGCACTATCGTCGGGGCCGGATGCGCTCCTTCGTACTCACGCTCCTCCTCGTCTTCGCCTCGACCGCGCGCGCCGACGACGCGCCCGGCCCCGAGGGGACGTCGTCCATCTTCGTCGTGAGCTTTCCGCGCGGGATGCTCGTGATCGACGGCGAGGTCACGGACGTCCGCACGCCCACGACTGGGCACCCGGTCCCGCCGGGCGAGCACGAGATCGCCGTGCTCTGGGGCGAGGACGAGCTCTCGCCGCCCCAGACGGTCGTCGTGCGCGAGGGGCGGACCACGCACCTCTACTTCCGGCGCACGCCAGGCGAATCGGCGCGCGCGCTCTGCGACGAGGGCCGTGACGAGGCGTGCTTCGCCCTGGTGGGCGAGGCCATCCGAGCGGGCGATGGAGCGGCGACGATCGCGCGCGCCGAGGAGTACCTCGCGCGCTTCCCGAACGGCGCCTACGCCAAGATCGCGACCAGCATCGTCGAGTCGAAGGACGTCATCCTGGAGGCCGAGATGGAGGAGATGAAGAAGCGGCTGCTCCCGTTGGCGCTCGGCGCGCTCGCGGTGCTCGCCGCCATCGTGCTCCTCGTCCGCCTCCGGCCGCGTCGCGACTCAGAACGGCAGCCCTGAGGACGGGAACTCCTCGTGGCAGAGCACCTGCCGTTCCTCGTCGATCATGGCGTCGACGAGGGTGGGCGGCTCGAGGTGCGGCGGGTTCTCGAAGTCGAACATGTCGAGCAGCGGCCAGGCGTTGGCGTCGCGCTTGGTGAGCGCGGGGAGCCCGAAGCGGGCCGCGACGAGGCGGATGATCGAGGTGTGGTCCGTGACCTCGTGCGAGACGTAGCCCGCCTTGGCATAGGGCGAGACGACCACGAGCGGGACGCGGAAGCCCAGGCGATCGAAGCGGTACGGCGTGTCCTCCGGCTCGATGTCGTCGGGCGGGCACGCGGGCGGCGGCGGGACGTGATCGAAGAAGCCGCCGTGCTCGTCGTAGGTGATGATGATCGCGGTGCGCGGCCAGAACTCGCTCTGCATCACCGCCTCGACGATCATCTTCACGAACGCCTGACCGAACTGGGGGTTCGCGGGCGGGTGCTCGTCGGTCTGCTCGACGCCGGCGGTGTACGAAGGATCGATGTAGGTGACGGGCGCGAGGTCGCCGTCCTCGAGATCGCGCAGGAAGCGATCGATGGTGCGGGACAGGTTGAGGCGCGGGGCGATCGAGGGGAAGAGCCCGAGCGGGGTGGGCAGATCCGAGTAGTAGAGCCGCCACTCGACGCCCGCGTCCTCGAGGGCGTGGAAGATGTGGTGCGGCCGATCATCGTAATGGTTGGCCGGCATCGACGGGACGTTGCGCGTGAGCCCGAAGGAGGTGCCCGCCATGTAGAACATGCGGTTCGGCCAAGTGGGCCCGAGGAGCGAGCAGAAGTGGCGATCGCTCATCGCGAAGCGCTTGTAGAGGTCGTAGTAGAAGGGAAGGTCGTCCCCGGTGTAGTAGCCGAGCGCGCGCTCGCCGTTGGGCTCGTTGGTGATGACGAAGCCGTCGTTCAGCCCGTCGTTGTACTGGGCGTGCGTGGCGTTCCAGCTGTGCGCCACGTCCTCGATGCAGTACCGCGTCTCGTGGTAGGGCGCGACGGGCTCCCCCTCGCCGTCGGGGTTGGTGAAGTCGTCCGGGATCCCGTCCACGCCGTCCATCTTCCCGAAGTAATGATCGAAGGAGCGGTTCTCCATCATGATCAGGACGAAGTGATCGATGGGGATCGCGTCGCCGATGGGGACCTCCTCGCCGAGCGTCTGCGAGGGGAGATCGCCTCGACCGAACTCGCAGCTCGCGCGGCGCTCGCGCACCTCGGCCTCCGGGTCGCGCGGGACCGCGGGCTCGTCGGGGTCGCTGCACGCCACGAGCGGGAGGAGGGTGAGGAGGAGCGTGACAGGTCCGAGCTTCGACATCGTGGGGCCGAGGATGCCATGGAGGCTTGCGACGGTTCTACCCCGCGGACCAAGCGTGAAATCGTGCGCCCCTTGCGGGATCGGCGTTTCCATCCGCGAGGCGAGCGGTTACGTTGGCGAGATGGCCAACGTCACCTTCAAGGGCAACCCCGTCCACACCAACGGCGATCTTCCCAAGCCGGGTCAGAAGGCGCCCGAGTTCGAGCTCGTCGACTCCGCGCTCGGCACGAAGCGCCTCTCGGACTTCGCCGGCAAGAAGAAGATCCTCACCATCAACCCGAGCTACGACACCGGCGTCTGCCAGGCGGCCGCGCGGAGCTTCAACCAAAAGGCGGGCTCGCGCGGCGACGCCGTCGTCCTCGCGATCAGCGCCGATCTCCCGTTCGCGCAGAAGCGCTTCTGCGCGGCCGAGGGGCTCGATCACGTGGTCCCGCTCTCCTCGTTCCGCTCGAGCTTCGCCAAGGACTACGGCCTCGAGCTCGTCGATGGACCGCTCGCCGGTCTGACGGCGCGCGCCGTGATCGTGATCGACGAGAACGACGTGGTGAAGCACGTCGAGCTCGTGCCCGAGATCGCGCAGGAGCCCGACTACGACGCCGCGCTCGCCTCGATCGGCTGATCACCCGGGGCCCGATCGAAAACGGCTCGCGCGCCCGAGGCACGCGAGCCGTTCTCGTTGGACGATGGCTCAGGCGGCGATCTTGGACGAGGCGTCCTTGACCTTGGGCGCGCCCTCGAGCTCGACCGCGAGCGAGTAGGGTGCGCGCGGATCGCCGACGCGCTTTACGCCCTTCACGGTGCCGAGCTCGGCGAGGACCTTTCGCACGATGGGCTCGAGCTTCTCGTGCGTGGTGTCGTCGTTGGGCGTGTGGAGCCGATCGATGGCGCGGAAGAGCACCTCGTTCGTGGCGAAGCGGATGGGCAGACGCTCCTCGAGGAGCGACGCCGCCGCGAGCGCGATGGCGAGCGAGCGTCGGAGGATCTCCTCGACGCTGCCCGTGGCCTCACGCTTGCGGCTGAAGAGGAGCCCCGGGCGACCGTCCATCTCGTCGACGTAGAGGTCGTAGCCGTGGCCGATGAGCACCACGCCGGGCCCCTCGTGGACGTGGCGGTAGTCGGCCACGTCGATGAGGAGCTCGGGCAGCGCCTTCTCGCGGATGAAGTCGTGGAAGACCGGGATCACCGCCTCTTGAGAGAGCGCCTCGGGGTTCTCGATGAAGAGCTTGAACTGGAATTTCTGCGGTTGGGTCATGGCGTTCACTCGGCGGCGGCGGTGGAGGCGGCGCTCATGCGCTGGTAGCAGGCGTGGCTGGCCTCGATGAAGTGGCTCACCTCGTCGAGGAGCCGGTGCGCGCGCGACTCGTCGTCGCTCTCGAAGACGCGATCCTCCCAGGCCTTGAAGAGGAACGCCGCGAACTTGCCCTTCATGATCGGGTGATGGAAGAGCTCGGTCTCGTCGAAGTGCTTGCGGAACTGCGCGAGGATGTCCTCGGGCTCGTCGCCGACCTGCACCTCGATGTGGCGGATGAGCGCCTGCGCGGCCGTGAGCATCGCGCGGAAGCCCTTCTCGTTGGCGCCGCGGGCGTTCTTGGCCTCGAGGAGGTCTTGGGCCTCGAAGAGCTGCTGCTCGGCGGCCTGTAGACCGAACTCGACGAAGGGCACGATCTCGCCCGCGCACTCGCCGACGCCGATGTCGCCGATGCCGTACTCGCGCGGATCGCCCCAGTCGCTGTAGTAGTCGGGGTTCTCGTCGTAGGACGGCACGACCTGGAAGGGCTTGAGGACGTTGCGGAAGTCCTTCTTGCCCACGCGCTCGATGAAGTCCTGGAAGCTCTCGCCTTCCTGACGGTGCTCGAGGTAGTAGGACGTCACGGCCTGGACCGCGTCGGGCACGTTCTTGGACGGGATGGCGCCCACGACGAGGCCGTACTTGGCCGCGTTGTGCGTCCACTGGCCGCCGAGGACCATGTTGAAGTGCGGCACCTTGCGGCCGCCGACCTGACGGCTCACGCCGAGGAAGCCGATGTCGGCCACGTGGTGCTGACCGCAGCTGTTGAAGCAGCCGCTCGACTTGATGCGGAGCTTCTGCACGTCGGGGTGGAGCTCGCTCTCGACGACGCGGAGGCGATGGCGGAGCTCACGCGTGAGGCCGCGGCTCGAGCTGATGCCGAGCTTGCAGGTGTCGGTGCCGGGGCAGGACGTGAGATCCGTGATGGTCTCCGCGCCCGCCTCGCCGAGGCCGACCTCGGCGAGGCCCTCGTAGAGCGCCACGGCGTCGCGGCCGCTCACCCAGCGGAAGACGAGGTTCTGCTCGACCGTGAGGCGGAGCGTGTCGCCCGTGTACTTGCGGGCGAGATCCGCGATGCGGCGCGCCTGCGCGGGCGTGAAGTCGCCGAGCGGCATCTTGGCCGTGGCGATGAAATAGCCCGGCTGGGCCTGCGGGCGGAGGTTGGTGCGCGCCCACGCGGCGAAGCCCTCGGGGAGGTTCTCCGTGGGGAGATCGCCGCCCTCGCGGAGCGGGCCCTCCTCGGTGGTCTTCACGTCGTCGACGTAGCGCGTCCAGCGCGGATCGTGGCGGAGCTTCGCGCGCTCCTCCTGGACGAGGCGCTTGAACTCCTCGATGCCGAGCTTGTCGACGAGGAACTTGATGCGGGCGCGCGCGCGCGAGCGCTTCTCGCCGAGGCGCGCGAAGACGCGGGAGACCGCCTGCGCGAGCGCGAGGAGCTCGTCCTCCGGGCAGAACTCCTCGAGGACCTTGGCCTCGACGGGCACGGCGCCGAGGCCGCCGCCGACCACCACCTTGAAGCCGCGCTGGCCGTTCTCGCCGATGCGAGCGATCGCGCCGAGATCGTGGAAGCCCACGAGCCCGCACGCGTGCTCCTCGCAGCCGCTGAACGCGACCTTGAACTTGCGGCCGAAGTCCTGGACGTCGGGGTGACCGAGGAAGTAGTGCGTGTACGCGTGCGCGTAGGGCGTGACGTCGAACGACTGGTCGTTGCAGACGCCGGCGAAGGGGCAGGCGGTGACGTTACGCACCGAGTTGCCGCACGCCTCGCGCGTGGTGATGCCCACGGCGGCCAGGCGGCGCATCAGATCCGGCGTGTCCTCGATGTGGACGAAGTGGAGCTGGATGTCCTGGCGCGTCGTGATGTGCAGGATCGAGTCCGAGTACTCCTCGGCGAGATCCGCGGTCACTTCGATCTGCTCGGCCGTGAGCTTCCCGTAGGGGACCTTGATGCGCATCATGCCCGGCGCGTCCCACATGGTGTCGGGGCCCTTGGTGAGATCGCGCGGGAACTCGAGGCGCTTCTGGCCGGTGCCGTCGTCGCGGAGGCCGTTGTCGTACCGCTGGCCGTAGGCGCCGCGACGGAGACGGGTCTCGGCGAAGAATTTGTCCTCGAGCTTACCGGCCTTCTTCAGCTCGATCTGTCCCTCAAACGTGTCGATCTCCGCAGCCAGCTCCGGCGACATCCGCGCCGCGAGCCGCTCCTTCCAGGGTGAGACACTCATCGTACGTCCTTTTCTCGTGGGCCCGATACCCGACCGAATGGCCGATGTTTGCCCTCCGCTTTCCGCGTAGTCAAGTCGACAATTTCGAGCGCGGCCGGAAGAAGCGTGTATCACGGCCGTTTTCGCGCCGCCATGTTCTTTACCGGAAAACTAGGGAAACTGGGTCGAGACCGCGAATCGAAGATTTCGCGAAACATCCCTTGACGACCCGATCCCCATGACTAGACTTCCGCCCACTTCAGCCGGTCCCCCCCACGTGGGAAGCGGTAACTTGACAAGATTCGGGGATCGTCTAATGGCAGGACTCCAGATTCTGGTTCTGGTTATCTAGGTTCGAATCCTAGTCCCCGAGCCCACAGTTTGGCCCCATCGTCTAGCGGTTAGGACATCGGCCTCTCACGCCGGTAACAGGGGTTC
>JAAYBZ010000125.1 GCA_012744445.1 Myxococcales bacterium
GCCGGCGGCGGCGACGCGCTCCCGGCGGTCCGAAACGGGGAGGGAGAGCGCGCGCCGGAGCGAGGGGAGCTCGTCGCCCTGGTCGTCGAGGTGGATCTCGAAGGCGTGGATCGCGTCGTCATCCTCGATGCCCGCTTGGCCGACGATCACGAAGCCTCGTTCGTCGGAGACGATGACGGCGTTCCGCGCGGCGTTGAGCTCGAGCGGCACCTTTCGGTCGACGAGGACGCTCCCCTCGCGCATGACCGGGCGCCTCTGCGGATCGACGTGGAGCAGCGCGACGCCGCTGTGTCGATAGATTACGTGTCGTAGCGAGGCCGTGTGTTGGAAGAAGGGGATCGGTAGGGCGCCGCCGACCTCGACGAGCCTCGAAGGCCCGGGTGCGAGCAGGCCGACGAAGGGCGAGAGCTCGACCACCGTCATCGGATCGGCGTCGACGAGCTCGACCTCGTCGACGAGCGGAGGGCCGTGGGTGAACCGCACTTCGAGCGTGTGCTGCCCGTGGACGAGCCCTTCCGGCCACTCGAGCTCGAGGTGAGCGCCCTTGGCGCCACGGACGACGGCGGGGCGGCCGCCGAGGGTCGCCGAGACGATGCGCGCGGCGTCGATGGGGACGTCGAGCACCAGGCTACAGGTGGTGCGCGCGTCGGTGGCGCACGATCGGAGGCGTCGCGGCGTGACGTCGTGAGCGGGCGCGTGGAGCACGGGGAGGACCTCGACCACCGGCGCGCAGTCGGGCGGCGCGCAGTCGGTGGTCGGGGCGGGTTCAGGTGGCGCCTTCGGCATCCAAATCCATGCCAGCGAGGCGCCGAGCGCGGCCGCTCCACACAGCACGACGACGATGGATCTCTTCATGACCGACGCGACGGGCGCCTCTCGGGATGGGCACGAATCCTAGCGTCGGAAGCCTCCTCGCGGTGCCCCCTGATCGAGGGGGAATGCGCGGTGTATCCCCTTACAAAAAGCGTGGATTCACGTAATTCATCGTGCGCCGCGCCGAACTCGACGCGGGCGCGCGTCACACACTCATCGCCCTCGAGCGCCCACGTGACGTCGCCTCGGAGGTCCTTCGCGCGGGCCTTCATGGTCTTTCGCCCACGGCCCATGCGGAAGAGCGAGGGATCGCCGACCGCGCCGTCGTTCCGGACCTCGAGCGTGAGGTGGGGCGGATCGAAGTGCACGGTGACGCGGATGTGCTCCGCGCCCGCATGGCGCACGGCGTTGGTCACCGCTTCGCGGAGGATGCGGGCGAGGTTCGTCGACTCTCGCGCCGTGAGCGGGCGATCCTCGGTGGAGCCCGTCTGCACGAGCTCGGCGCGGAAGCCGTGTGACTCGGCGCGCGTCTGGAGCTCCCACCGGCATTGCTCGACCAAGGCGTGGAGCGTGGTGGGCCCCGCCTCGAGCGCCGCGAGGACGTCGCTCACGTCTTGGAGCGCGGCGCGCGCGAGCTCTTGGGTCTCGGGCGTGCCCACGTGCGACATCGCGAGGAGCTTCCCGCCGAGGTCGTCGTGAAGGTCGCGCATGATGCGTTGGCGCTCGTTCTCGATGCCGCGCTCGACGTCGGCGACGGCGGCGCCGCCGTGGGCGACGAGCGAGCGAAGCGCCTCCGCGAGCTCGAGGTCCTCGCGGGAGAAGAGGCGCGCGCCCCGGCCGGGATATGTGAGCCGGAGCGCGGGGACGTGACCGAAGCCGGGGATCTCGAGCGACTGGCCGTGCGCCGTGATGCGCGGCCTGGGCACGTCCTCCTCGACGACCTCGACCTCGAGCGGCGAGAAGGCTTCGTCGAGCATCTCGCGCCAGAACCGCGGGAAGGCCTCGAGCGAGCGCGTGCCGGCGAGCCGGCCGACGAAGCTGCGGAGGAGCTGGCCGAACTGACCTTCACGTCGTCGGAAGATCCGCTGCCAGACCCACTGCCGGACGGGGAAGTAGAGCCAGCCGACGATCGCCACGGCGGCGAACGTGGCCGTGACGCCGGCGAGCGGGAGCGTGACGAGCAGGAGCGCGTCGACGAGCACCACGGCGAGGCCGCCGAGGAACCACGCGAGCGCGCGGAACCACCAGCGCTCGATGTCGAAGAGGCGGTAGCGCGAGAGCGCCGCGGCGATGCCGGCGTAGATGAGGAGGAAGACGCCGAACATCGAGCTCTGCTCGGCGAAGGGCTCGGCGTCGAAGAGCGGCGGCGCGAGCACGAGCGCGAAGAAGAGGATCGTGCCGCTGAAGATCGAGAGGAAGAACCACTGCAACGCCGCGCGGTTCACGGGCGAGGTGGCGTGCCGCTTCCACTGCAGGTACGCGACGGGGAAGCAGGGGAGGAAGTGCACGAGGACGCCGGTCTGCGGCCCCGTCCACGCCTTCTCCCCGACGTGGGAGTTGGCGGCGACCGCGCAGGCGATGGAGGAGAGGAGCGCGATCGCGGGGACGGGGAAGGCCGCGAGCGGCGCGGGGTACGTGAAGAGGAGCCCGAGGAGCGCGCCCGCGAAGACGATGCTCCCGGAGGCGTTGATCGAGCCCAGCACGCGGTAGAGCGAGGGATCGATCGCGAGGCCGCGCGTGCTGTAGACCGCCGCGGTGAAGGCCGCGAGCGCGAGGCACGCGCCGGTGAGCGCATAGAGCCTGGTGGGGAGGCTCTTGGGCTTGAAGGAGACGATCGCGCCGCCGAGCAAGAAGCCGAGGAGCCCGAAGACGAGCTGCATGTAGAACGCGGGCGGAAGCTCGAGCGGCCCGCGAGGCTCGGCCGGGACGAAGGCGCGCGTGCCGTCGTCGAGCTCGGCCCACACGCCGCCCTCCGCGAGGGCCACGGCGAGGGCGCCCTGGTCGTCCATCCACGCCTGGATCGCTTCGTAGGTGGGGAGGACGTCCGGCTCTTCGATGACCAGGGTGGGCGTGGCCGGGATCCGCGCATCACCCGGGTGGAACGCCGTCACGCGGCGTCCGCGGAGATGGGCGAGCTCTTCGGGCGCCGTGCCGACGACGAGGGCGTCGTCGATGGCCTCGAACGTGACCTCCGGGGCAGGGAGCGCCGACGCGAGGGCCGTGACGATCGCCGCCGCGACGATCCCGATCGCGGTGATGATCGCGAGCAGGGCCTGAGGCGGGAGGGATCGGCGCCACGTGGACGGCATGGAGAGGTCGGCCGGCGGGGAAACCGAGCCATATCACACCCCCCGAATCGGAGGGTCGACAACCGGGCGTCCGGCGTCGAATCCTTCGAGGGTGAGGAGCATCGAATCCGTCCGCGAGATCCTGATCCTCGAAGACCTCGAGGAGACCCGGCGTTGGCTCGCCGACATCGCGACCGCCGCGTTCGACGGCGCGCGCGTCACCTTCGCCGAGTCGGTGGGCGAGGCCTCCCGCATCCTCCGCGAGCGCACCTTCGATCTCGCGCTCCTCGATCTGGGCCTCGACGACGGCTCCGGGCTCGAGATCCTCGAGCTCCTCGCGTCGCGCGCCGCGCGGCCCGTGTGCGTGGTGACCACGATCTTCGACGACGATCGCAGCCTCTTCGGTGCGCTCCGCGCGGGCGCCGACGGCTACCTCCTCAAGGGGCGTCCGCCGGCCGAGCTCACGGCGGCGCTGCGCGGGATCCTCTCGGGCCAGCCGCCTCTCTCGCCCTCGATCGCGCGGCGTATCCTCGCGCATTTCGCGCCGATCGAGCGCACGGATCCCAAGCTCACGGCGCGCGAAGCCGAGGTGCTCACGCTCGTCGCCAAAGGCTTCACCGTGGCGGCGACGGCCGAGGCGCTCTCGCTCTCGCCGAACACGGTCGCCGGCTACGTGAAGGAGATCTACCGCAAGCTCCGCGTGAACAGCCGCGCGGAGGCCGCGATCGAAGCGCAGCGCCGCGGGCTCGTCTGAGGGGATTCAGCGCTCGACGCAGATGCCCGACGCGCAGCTCCCGTCGTCGCCGCAGGGCTCTCCGTCCTCGGCGAATCGCTCGACGCAGGCGCCGTCTCCGTCGCAGAGGTCGGTGACGTCGCACGCAGACGCGATGGGCGGACCGCAAGGCGTGCCGGGCGGGGCGTGGTTCGCGAGGCACGCGCCCTGTCCGTCGCAGGTGTCGGGGGCGTCGCACTCGCTCTCCGACGGATCACCGCAAGGGGTGTTGGTAGGCGCGAAGTTCGGGAGGCAGTTGCCGAGGCCGTCGCAGGTATCGGGGGCGTCGCACTCGCTCTCGTCGGGGCTCCCGCAAGGCGTGCCGAGGGGCTTGTCGAGGCATTCCGGAGAGGCGGCGTCGACCTCACCGTCGGTGGAGGCGTCGTCGAAGAGGCCCGAATCGACGGGAGGTTTCCGCGCGGCCTCACTTCCGCAGGCGGCGAGACCGAGCGCGCCGAAGAGCACGAAACAAGCGCGAAGGGAAGCCATCGGACGAACTATGGAACGACTCGGGTCCCGGCCGCAAAGACCCCGGAAACGAGAGAAGCCGACCTTTCGGTCGGCTTCGGTGGGTCATGAAGGATTCGAACCTTCGGCCAATGGATTAAGAATCCACTGCTCTACCAGCTGAGCTAATGACCCGTAGGGTTTGGCGCACCCGGTAGGATTCGAACCTACGACCTGCGGATTCGAAGTCCGACGCTCTATCCAGCTGAGCTACGGGTGCCTCCGCGGCGAGCCGCGCGAGTGGTTTTCAAGGGGCCCGAGGGGCCGGCTTGGGGTGACTGACGGGACTCGAACCCGCGACAACCGGAGCCACAATCCAGTGCTCTACCTACTGAGCTACAGTCACCGAAAGAACGGAGGCGGAGCATACCCACGATTCTCCCCATGGCAAGCGCCGCGCGACATTCTCCGCGGCGAAAGGAGCATGGGGAGGGGATCAGCCGCGCGGGACGACGATCCGGCCGTGTTGGTAGCGGCGGCGCGCCCACTCACAGAGGCCCATCCCGGCGGCGACGCTGACGGGGTAGCTGTGGTTGATGCCGTACATCGGGATGGCGATCGTCTCGTAGGCGCGCTCGAGGATGCGCGCGTCGATGCCGGTGTCCTCGTTCCCGAAGACCAGCACCGCGTCCTCGGGGAGCTCGGCGTTCCACAGGCCTACGCTCGCCGCGTCCTTCTCGAAGCAGCAGAGCTTCCACGCCTCGCGCGCGGCCACCTCGAGCAGCTCCTCCACCGAGGGGATCTCGCGGATGTTCTCGAGGCGATGCATGCCCATCGCCGCGCGCTCGTACCAGGGCTCGGTGCCCACGAGCACGATCTCGCGAGGCAGGAACGAGTGCGCGGTGCGGATGATCGCGCCGACGTTGAAGGGGTTCTTCGCCCGATCCACGACGACGCGCATCGGATGCCGGATGCGATCGAGCTCGCGCTTGATCTCGTCGCGCGGCATCTCGAACGAGGGGACGTGGGCCATGGAGGCGGAGGCTGAAGCCGTCGCGCGCCCGCGTCAAAACGGCGGGAGCACGAGCACGTCGGCGTCGCTTCCCTCGCTCCCGTCGCCGCCGCGGTTCCCGGGGCTCGCGCCGCCGCGGCCCCCGCGTCCGGGGACGCCCGCCCGCTGGATCTCCACGCCCTCGCGGATCGACTCGACGTACGCCGTGGGATCGAGCGCGCTCACGATCACGAAGGCGTGCGCGCCGCCGCCGCATCCACCGCCCGCGCCGCCGGCGGCGCCACCCGCGCCTCCATCACCGCCGCGACCGCCGCGATGCGCGCACCAGAATTCGGCCGCGCCGCCGACGGCGCCGACGCCGGGGTGCCCGCCCGCGGCGCCTGCGCCACCGTCGCCGCCCTGGCCGCCCGACGCCGTGACCACGCGTACGCGCTCGAAGCGCGGACCGCTCGACGTGCCCTCGGGCATCTGGACGAGCACGCCCACCGAATGGCCGCCGCCTTCGCCGCCCGTGGTGTGCGGCGCGCCGCATCCGCCGCTCCCGCCGCCGCCGCCACTCCCGCCGGAGCGGCTCGAGCACGAGCCGACCGTGCCGGCGATCACGGCGTAGCCGCCGCCCGAGGAGCCGCCGCCGCCGCCGCTGCCGTGCGCGCCGGCGCCGCCGTGCTCACCCGCGCCGCCGCGCACGGTGCCTCGCATGAGATCGACGAGCGCGGCCGACGCGCAGCCTGCCCCGGGCGCGCCGTCGGCGCCGCGACCTCCGGGCTCACCGTCCGCGCCTTCGCGGTTCAGCGTGGGGTTGTTGTCGCAGTAGTTGCAGATGCCCCAGTTGGTCGGTGAGGCGTAGGCGACCTCGCCGGCGGCGCCCCCGTCCGGGCCGAGCCCCGACGAAGCCGGCGGGTTGGGGACGGCGAGCGAGAGCATCGTGTCGTAGTCGCAGACGCCGCCCACGGTGAAGTCGGTGCAGCCGGAGTTCCCGCAGGGCTCACCGTAGCGGCAGGCGAGCGCGGGACATGCCGCGTCGCCGCCGCGTCCGCCGGACACGAGGACGCCGCCGCATTGCTTCGCGCCGCCCTCGCCGCCGGCGAGCACGGTGCAGAAGGTGTCGCGCGCGCGCGCGCCGGGGGCTCCGTCGGTGCCATCGAGCTCGACGAGGCTGGTGAAGCCGAGCTCGCCGAGGTTCTGGACCGAGCTCCGACCGCTCCGCCCGTCGCCGCCTTCGGCCGCGAGCACGAGCACGTCCCGGAAGAGGAGGGCGGGGCCGCTCTCTTCCACGAAGATCGCCGTGCTCCCCTCGCCCGCGCCCGCGCGCTTGGCCACCACGGTGAGCCCTTCGACGATCGTCGACGCGTCGATGGAGGGCGCGCGGATCGCGGGCGCGCCGGGCGAGGGCGCGATCACCCGCACCGGGTAGAGCGCGACGTCGCGATCGCCGAAGTCCTCGCGGTAGCCGCCGTAGACGCTCACGCCGCTCCGCAGGAGGACGAGCCCTTCGTAATCGCCTTGGCTCACGAGGACGTCCTTGCCGAGCGTCTCGCCGCGGAGGATCGCCGCGGAGAGCGTGCGCATGGGCGCCTCGAGCGTGCCGGGCCCGGCGTCGTTGCCGTTCACGGAGACGTAGACGAAGTCGTCGGTGCCGTCGGGGATGCCGTCGCAGTCGTGATCGCCGCCGATCGAGGGCGGCGGGCCCTCTCCCTGGAAGACCAGGCATTCGCACCCGGTGGCGTCGATGCCGTCGACGTCCACGTAGCCCTCCTCGCACTCGAAGGCGCAGGTGGGCGCGTCGCCGGCGAGCTCGCAGCGCGCGATCATGTACGGGCCAGGAGCGGCGCACGGCGCGTCGCACGCGCCGCAGTGCGCGGGGTGGACGTAGCGCCCCTCGTCGTCGACGAAGGGCTCGTCGACGAGGCCATTGCAGTCGTCGTCGAGGTAGTTGCATCGCTCCTCGAAGAGCGGCAGGCACTCGCGGAGGACACCGGCCTCGCAGAGGCGCGAGCCCGCGCAGCGGCCGAGCGGTCCTTCGAGGACGCAGGCGATCTCGAGCGCGTCGATCTCGGGCGGGCACGCGCAGGGATCGCCGACCTCGACGCATTCGTCGCGCGCGGGATCGCAGGCGAAGCCTTCGGGGCAGGCGCCGTCGAGGCAGCGCGGCACGCAGCGGCCGTCGTCGCCGCAGCGCACCTCCGAGGCGCGGAAGACGCAGTCGTCGTCGGTCTCGCAGGGGAGGCACGCGACCGGGAGCTCGGGCGCGCAGGATCCGTCGGGCTCGAGGCGGCTTCCCACGGGGCAGCGCACGGCGGCGCAGCGCATCACGCCTTCGTCGTCGACGCACGCGACCTCTTCGGCCGTGGGGAAGGCCGCGCGGCAGTCGACGCCGCACCCGCCGCAGTGCTCCACGGTGAAGTATCGCCCCTCGTCGTCGACGAAGGGCTCGTCGACGAGGCCGTTGCAGTCGTCGTCGAGGTAGTTGCAGAGCTCCTCGTCGCCGCACGGGTGGCTCTTGGCGCAGCTCGCGACGAGCGCGAGGAGGAGGACGGCGAGCGCGCGATCAATCCCAATGCGCATCGAGGCTCACTCCTTCCTCGCCCGCGTTGATCGGCCCTTCGCCACCGCGGCCGGCGAGCCCCGCGCGACCGGGCTCGAGACGATTGAGGCTTCGGTACCTGAAGAGCGCGGCGTCGTCGCGCGGCCCCGCCTCGACCACCCAGAGGGCGAGCGAGCTCCCGCCGCAGCCGCCGCCACCGCCGCCGCCCTTGCCGCCGTTGCCGCCACGTCCGCCGGGCGCGCCCGGCACCGGCGCCGAGAGCGTGAGCGTCGTGCGTCGATCGCGGGGCAGCGAGCCACCACGCCCGCCTTCGGCGCCCTGTCCGCCCTCGCCGCCTTCGCCACCGTCGCCGCCATCGCCGCCATCGGACGCGAAGAGCGACGCCTCGACGATCTCGGGCAGACCGACGGGCCGACGGATCACCAGCGCCGCCGAGATGCCACCCGAGCCGCCGGGACCCCCGGCCTCGCCGCCGCAGCCTCCTGCGCCGCCGCCCCCGCCGCCCCCGCCGAGGCCGTCGGGCATCACGCACGCCCCGGTGGGGTCGATCTGGATGCCGCCGCCGGCGCCGCCCCCACCGCCGCCCGCGCCGGGGCCGCCGGGCGTCCCTCGCCGTGCGCGGCCCGGGACCCACGCGTCGTCCACCCACGAGCCGAGGGTCGCGCTGCATCCGGCGCCCATCGCGCCGCCCTGGCCGTCTTCGCCGTGCGCGCCCGGGGCGGGGCCGAGGTACGGGTTCGGGACGTAGTAGTCGGCGAGCCCGCAGCACACGCCGCCCGGCGCCGGACATCCCGATCCGACGACGGGGCCCTGCGAGTCCTCGCCGCCGCGCCCGCCCGCGCCGCCTCGCGCACCCGGCGGGCTCGTGCCCGACGTGCCCTCGCCTTGGGAGAAGCCGAAGATCGGGCAGACGGCGACGCCTCCGCGCCCTCCCGAGGTCGCGCGATCCTCGCAGAGGTGCGAGCTCCCGGCGCCGCCCTGGACGATGTTCGCGGAGGTCGCGAGGCAGACGTCGCGTGAGTCCTCGATGGCCGCGCGCGGCGGCTCGCCGTCCTGCCCCGGCCGCGAGGGCGACGTGCCCCGGCTGCCCTTGCCGCCGTTCCGTCCATCGCCGGCGCGACCGGCGTAGATCGTCACGCGCTCGACGCGGAGCGCGGGCCCCGTGCCCTCGAGGTATGCGCCGAAGGCGGGCCCCGAAGGCTCGACGGCGTCGCGCCCGCGGAGCTCGAGCCAGGCGATCGTGGTCTCGAGGAAGCCGACGTCGCGGCCGACGAGCGCGGCGCCGCCCGGGCTCTCCGTGTCCGCGTCGGCGCGCACCTCCACGCGGAAGGCCGCGGGGTCGAGCGCGCGGAAGTCGCGGCGATAGCCGCCGAAGACGCGCACACCGTCCTCGAGCGCGATCGTCTCCACGTACTCGCCCGAGGCCACGAAGACGTCCCTCCGAGGGCGCGGCGTGTCGAGCGAGGCGCGCGCGCGACGGAGCGCCTCGCCGATCGTGCGGAGCGGGCGCGTGGGCGAGCCGGGGCCCGCGTCGTCTCCGTCGGGCGCGACGTAGATGCTGCGCTCGACCACACCGTCGGCGCCGTCGCAGTTCTCGTCGAGGTCGCCGCCGCTCGTGAAGAGCGGCCCTGGCTCGTCGTCGAGGCGCTTCACGACGCACTCGCAGCCCGTCTCGATCTCGCGGTCGGCGTCGATGCGATCGCCCACCTGGACGCCGTCGCGCGCGTCGGGACAGTCGAGCACGCAGCGAGGCGCGAAGGGATCACCGCCGCAGGTGAGCGGCCCCTCGGCGGTGACGTCGCGCGTGCAGTCGATCCCGCATTGCCCGCAGTGGTGATCGGTGTGGTACGCGCCGAGCTCGTTCACGAAGGGATCGTCGACGACGCCGTTGCAGTCGTCGTCGAGACCGTTGCACGTCTCCTCGGGCGCCTCGCACGGCGAGAGCACGCCGACGTGACATCGGGCGACGCCGGGGCAGCGCTCGCCGTCGGGCGAGGTGAGGGTGCAGGCGAGCGCGTAGCTCTGCCCGGGCCCGCAATGGCAGCTCCCGCTCTCGGGGACGCAGCGCTCGTCTTCGCAGCGTGTCCCGCTCGGACAGCCCACCTCGCACGGGAGCAGACAGCGCGAGGCGTCACCGACGACGGCGCAGCTCGCGCCGCGGATCGGCCCGCAATCGACGTCGGATTCGCAGGGCGCGCAGTGGTAGGCGGCGATCGGCGCGCAGGCCCCGCGATCGGTCGGCGCGAAGCCCGGGGCGCACGACGTGGCGGCGCAGACGGCGCGCTCGTCGATCACCTCGCAGCGCGTGGTGGCCTCCGCGGCGCCGCGCGGCACGCAAGGCCGTCCACACCCTCCGCAGTGAAGCGGATGGACGTAGCGTCCCGCTTCGTCGCGGAAGTCCTCGTCGATCTCCCCGTCGAGGTCGTCGTCGAGCCCGTTGCAACGCTCGTCGCGAGCAACGGGAAGGAGCGTCGCGTCGCGGTCGCTCACATCGTCGTGGAGCGCGTCCCGTCCTCCGCATCCATGGATGCAGAGGAGCACGAACAGTGTCCCAAAGTGGGGAGGAAACGCTCGTAGCATGGCGACGCGTGTACCCTCGAGAATGCGCTTTTTTCTGGAAAAAGGGGGGAAATTATCCGAATCATCACACAAGGGGGTGGTGCGGAGAATTGGCCTCCACCACAGTGAATGCGGGAGGGAAAACATGGCACGCGGTAAAACCACCCCTTCGTATCTTCTGCTCGCGCCCGATCCCGCGCGGCAGGCGGAGTGGATGCATCGTCTCCGTCGACACGGCGCGGTGCGCGCGTTCGACAGCATCGAGGCCGCCAAGGCCGAGGTGGAGTCCTCGCGCAGGCCGTGGCTCTCGTTCATCGTCGACATCGACGGCGACGGCCGCTCCATCCATCGACTCCTCAAGAGCATGCGCCGCGCGTCGCCCGACGCGCCGGGGCTCCTGGTGATGGAGACGCCGCCGCGCTCGCCCGAGGCCATCGAAGAGGTCGGCTTCCGCTTCCTCACGCGTGACGCGCCGGTCGCGGAGATCCGCTACTTCCTCGGCTACGGCCTCGCGCTCGAGGTCACGCGCGATCCGCACATCGCGGCCGCCGTGGAGCAGATGGGCCGGCAGATGGCGCTCACGGTCAAGCAGATGGAGCTCACGGCGCTCGCGGCCACGCCGCTCGCACGCGACACACTCGTCGAGGGCCTCGGCGTCTCCCACAACACGGTGAAGACGCGCATCCGTCAGCTCCTCCGCATCCACCAGGAAGAGACCATGGACACGCTCGGCAAGACGGTGTTGCGCGCGGCGCTGGCGCACGCGACGGGCGCCTCGCCGACCAACGTGGACGTGCACACGGGCGCGATGCCGGCCGAGCGAAAGGCGCTGCCGCGGCCCAAGCCGGCCGCGAAGAAGTCGTCCAAGAAGACGACGCGCACCACGCGCACGGCCGCCTCGGCGAAGTCGCCCGGGCGGGCGCGAAAGGCTTCGCGCAAGGCGGCGCACCGCCCCGCGCGGCGACGCTTCAGGTGAGGGCGATCTCCGCGGCGCGGAGCATGGCGCCGGGGCCGTCGAAGGGGTGGGTCGGGCTCTGGGTCACGACGCCGATGCGGAGCGCCTGGGGCACGCGGGTCCGGAGGCGCGCCGCAATTTCCGCGGCCATCGACGCGGTCGTGCGCGGCGCGATCACCGCGACGCGTCGCTTGTCGATGCGCGCGACCACGTCGCTCGATCGAACGCTCTCGCGCCACGCCGGATCGGTGACGGCGAAGACCTCGTCGGCTCGGCTCGGCTCGATCAAGAGGAGCGAGAGCGGCACGCCGTGCCGGACGGAATGGGCGAATTCGGCCGCGATTCGATCGGCGAAGAGGCCTGGGCCGTTCAGGGGCAGACCTTCCATCACCTCGGTCACTTCATCCGCGCGGAACGACATGGTCATGGTCCCGCACGAAAACGGCGGCCGAGTCCCCGATGTAAACCCCCTCAGGCCCGAATTTCTTCGAGGAGCTGGGAAAGCTCGCCGACGGCGCGGGAGTCGCCGGCCGCGCGCGCCCGGGGGATGCCGGCCTCGATCAGCTCGCAGGCGAGGTCCCTCTGGCCGAGCTCGGCGGCGACCTGTGCGGCCATGAGGTAGGTGGGGACGTAATCGGGATCCTGCTCGACGAGCTCTCGGAACGCGGCGAGCGCTTCGTCGAGGCGCTTCTGGCTCCGGAGCTCCATCGCGCGCGCGTAGCGGACGAAGGGATCGCGGTTGCCCTGCGCGATCATGCCCTCGAGCAGGGCGAGACGGTCACGCTTCTCGGTCATCGCGCGAGGATGGGCGCTCAAGGGCCCTCGCTCAAGGAGGCGAGCGCGAGGTCGATGGCGTGCCCGAGCTCGTCGCGGAGCAAACCGATCCCGAGGCCGAAGACGAGGAGCACGGCGAAGAGCCCGGCGAACGCGCGGGCCGGCATCCCCGCGTGGAAGACGGGGAGGGTGGTGGCCACGCGCGAGAGGAGCCCGAGGAAGATCTCGACGAGGAGGACGGCCGCGAGCGCGGGCAGGGCGAGGCTCACGCCGAAGAGGAGCGCCTTGCCGGCGAGCGTGGCGAAGCCGAAGAAGACCTCACCCGAGAGCCGGGCGGCGCCGAGCGGGACGGCCTCGAGCCCGTCGGCGAAGGCGCGGAGGAGGTGTCGATGCGCGCCGAGCGCGAAGAACACCGCGATGCCCGCGACGGCATGGAGCTGCCCGAGCGCGCTCGACGGCTCGCGCTCGACGAGATCGCGCTCGCCCGGCTGGGAGACGCCACGCGCCTGATCGACGAGGCGACCGGCCATGCTCAGCCCGAAGAGCGGGAGCGAGGCGATGAGCGCGAAATACGCCCCGGTGAGGACCTCGAAGAAGAGCTCCTTCGGACCGAGCTCGACGGCGGCGTCGGGGATCGCCGGCGCGACGCCGATCGCGAGCGCGAGCGCGGCCATGGTGCGGAGCCCCGGCGCCATCTGCGCGAGGCCGAGCAGCGGCGAGAGCGCCGCGAGCGGCAGGATGCGGGCGAAGAGGAGCGCGTAGCTCGCGAGCGCGGGGAAGGCCTCGATGAGCCTCGCGAGCGTCACGATCCGAGCGCCTCGA
>JAAYBZ010000126.1 GCA_012744445.1 Myxococcales bacterium
GCGTTCATCGAGGCGAAGGTGAAGGAGCGCCACGTCTACCCGCCCTACTTCCGCCGGATGGAGCGGCTCAACGTGGAGGGCGCGCCGCCGATGCTCGCGCCGCTCGTCCCCGAGGCGCTCGACGTGGAGACCTTCGAGGCGCGGGCCCCGTATGCCACGGTGCTCGACGTGCGCGAGACGGCGGCGTTCCTGCGGACGCATCGGCGCGGGAGCCTCGGCCTCTCGGCGGGACTCGTCTCGGCCTTCGCGGGCTTCCTCCTCGACGCCGACGAAGACGTCGTGCTCGTGGCGGAGACGGCCGAGGAGGCGCGCGCCGTGAGCGAGGAGCTCGGCCGCATGGGCTTCGACCGCGTGATCGGCTTCCTCGCCCGGCCCTGGACCGCATGGACGGCCACCGGTCGGCCCTTCGAATCGATCGAGGCGATCGGCGCGAAGGAGCTCGATCGCCGGCTCGCCTCACCGCCCGCGAGTTGGCAGATGCTCGACGTGCGGAGCGAAGAAGAAGTGCGCTCCGGCATGCTCGCCGGCGCGAAGCACATCTACGTGGGCGAGCTCCCGCAGCGTCTCCGCGAGCTCGACGCGACGCGCGCGTACACGGTCGTCTGCGGGAGCGGCGTGCGCGCCACGCTGGCGGCGTCGATCCTCCGGCGCGGCGGCGTCCGCGAGGTGGACGTCTTCCTCGGGAGCCTCGGCGCCTCGTCGAAGCCTCCTCGGACGCGTCCCGTCTCGACGTCAGCGCCGCCGGAGTGAGCGCCCGACGCGCTCAGCGTCCCCGCGGCGTGACGACCCGGTTCTCGGGATGGCGCGCGAATTTGGCGAGCGACGGGAAGGTGTAGACGAGCTCGCGCTCGAGCACGTAGACGATCTCGTCGGCCACGTGCGCCGACGAGGGCGCGTGCCGCTCGATCGAGCGCTGGTAGACGAAGAGCCGGCCCACGTGGAGCTTCTCCCGGCGCCCCTTGCGCTCGGGCGGGAGATCGTCGAGCAGGCAGCCGACGCGCGGATCGACGCCCTCGGCGACCACCTCGAGGCCCGGGAGCTCGGTGGTGATCACCAGCGTTCCGTCGAGCGCCTCGCGCATCGCCGCGGGGAGCCGCTCGATGGCCGTGCGCACGCGCCGCTCGAAGGTGGCCTTGCTCAGCGTCCAGGGCGGAGGCGCGGCGGCCGCGTCGAGCTCGCGGGTGAGGAGGAAGCCCACCGTCGCCGCGTCGTGATCGCCTCGCGCGTCGAGCGTGAGCGCGAGGAAGTAGACCGCGTCGGCGTTCTGCGGCTCGCGCGTCGCGGCCTCGCGGAGGTGCAGCTCGGCCGCCTCGAAGTTGCCGAGGTCGTAGCAGGCCTTGCCCACGAGGAAGGCCGTGCGCGGGCTCTCGAAGGGCCCGGCGGGCAGATCGCGCGCCGTCTTGTTGGCCGAGCGGCGATCGCCGAGCGCGAGCAAGGCCTCGATGCGGAGCACGAGCGCTTCGGCCTTCTCGTCGACGGTCTCGGCCAGATCGATCGCGCGATCGATGAACTCGAGCGCGCGGCGGTAGTCCTGGAGCGAGTGGACGAGGAGATCCGCGGCGTTGAGCACCGCGTCCACGAAGAACTGATCGGATTCGATCGCCTTGCGGTAGTGCTCGAGGGCCTCCTCGACGTTGCCCTCCGCCGCGTGGATGAACCCGAGGAGGTTGAGCGCGTCGGGCGAGCCCGCGTCGAGCTCGAGCGAGCGCTCGGCGATCTCCATCGCGCCCTTGTAGTCGCCTTGCTGGACGAGGTCCCAGCCCAGGTCGACGCTGGCGCTCTTCGAGTCGTCGGTGTTTTCGTCGTCGATGGGCATTGCAGGGAAAATCGAAGTCTCGATCTACACCCTGCGGGATTGGCGTCAACGTGCGCTTCGTTCCGCTATGGTTCCCAAGGTGCGGTTCCTCCTGCCCCTCGTCCTGGTCACCGGGTGCACGATCGGCCTCTCGGCCGAAGAGCCGGTCTCCGTGGGGAGCCCGCTCGCGGGCCACTTGGTGAAGGGCGTGAGCCTGCCGCCCCAGGGCGAGGGCTACGTGCTCTTGCGCCCCGAGGAGCCGACCCACTTCGGCACCCCCTCGCTCGTGGGGCTCGTCCAGCGCGTGGCGGCGGGCGTGGCCAGGCGCCATCCGGGCGGTGCGCCGCTCGTCGTGGGCGATCTCAGCGCGCGCTACGGCGGCGCCCACCCACGCCACCGCACGCACCGTAACGGCCGCGACGTGGACATCTTCTACCCGATGCTCTCGCTCGACGGACGCTCCGAGGGCGGGAGGCCCTACCTCCACCTCGGCCGCTTCGGCGCCGCGCGGGGCGGGGAGCAGGGCCGGCTCGATCTCCCGCGCGCGTTCAGCCTCGTGGAGCTGCTCCTCCAGGATCCGGAGACCGAGGTGCAGTGGATCTTCTGCGAGCGCGGGCTCAAGGCGCGCCTCCTCCGCTACGGCGTCGCCGTGGGCGCCGATCCCGAGGTGCTCTTCCGCGCGAGCTGGGTGCTCCAGCAGCCCACGGGCGCCGCGCCGCACGACGACCACTTCCACGTGCGCGTCTTCTGCTCGCCGCGCGAGCGGGCGCTCGGGTGTGAAGATCGCCCGCCGCATTGGCCTTGGGTCGAAATGAAGGAAGACTCCGCGCGCCCGAACGAGGGCGACGACCAGCTACTCACTTGGATTGGGGAAGGCGGACTCTGATGGAACGGTGGATCGTCGGCGTCGACGAGAATGGCTTCGGCCCGAGGCTCGGGCCGCTCACGGCCACGGCCGCGTCGATCTCGATCGACGACTACGACCCCGAGCGCCTCGCCGCGATCGCGCGCGCCCACGGCGTCGACGACTCCAAGGCCAATTCGCGCTTCGGCGCCATGAAGGTGGCCGAGTCGATCGCGCTCGCGCTCGCGGCGCGGGAGACGGGCTCGGTCCCGGGCTCGGCCGACGCCTTCTTCGACGCGCTCGCGCTCGGCGGCACCGAGGCGCTCCGCGTCCCTTGCCCCTCGGCGCACGTCGGCCGCCAATGCTTCGACGAGCCGCTCCCGCTCCCGGCCTTCGGCGGCGATGCTCGCGAGGGCGAGCGCGTCCTCCTCGCCGTGGAGCGCGAGGGCGGCCTCCGCGTGGAGCGCGTGCGGACCACGCTCGCCTGCGCCGCCGTGCTCAACCGCGAGCGCGAGGCCGGCGTGAGCAAGACGCGCGTGGACCTCGGCCTCTTCGAGCGGCTCCTCCGCGACGCCCGCGCCGCCTCGGGCCGCGACCTCGTCGCGATCTGCGGGATGATCGGCGGGATCCGCGACGTGCCCGCTTACACGCGGGAATTCTCCGCGGAGGACTTCGATCCGATCGTCTTGGAACGCGACGTCCGCGCCTACGACCTCCGCGGGGTGGGGCGGGTGCGCTTCGAGACCTCGGCCGACGCCAACCACATGCCCGTGGCCCTCGCCTCCATGGTGGGCAAATACGCGCGAGAGCTCGGAAACCACCGGATCGTGGGCTTCTACCGCGCGCGCAAGCCCGAGCTCCCCATGGCGAGCGGCTACCACGATCCGGTGACCACGCGCTTCATCGAGGGCGCGGCCGCGATCCGCGAGGGGGAGGGCATCCCCGAGGCGTGCTTCCTCCGCGGCGCGTGAGCTTCGCTCGCAGGGGCGGGGGGCGCGTGGTATGTGGGGCCGCAAATGGCCCGCGCACCCGTCCTCATCCTCGACTTCGGCAGCCAGTACACGCAGCTCATCGCCCGGCGCATCCGCGAGCTCCGCGTCTACTGTGAGATCCACCCCTGCACGATGAGCGTCTCCGCCATCGAGGCGCTGAAGCCCCCGGCGATCATCCTCTCCGGCGGTCCCGCGAGCGTCTTCGAGGACGGCGCGCCCACGGTCGACCCCAAGGTCTTCGAGCTGGGTGTCCCCGTGCTCGGCATCTGCTACGGCATGCAGCTCATCAGCCACCTCCTCGGTGGCAAGGTCGAGGCGGCCTCCGAGCGCGAATACGGCCACGCGCGGGTCAAGCTCGAGAAGGCCGTGGGCCTCTTTCGGGGCTTCGACACGGGCGACGAGGTCGACGTCTGGATGAGCCACGGCGATCGCGTGGCCGCGCTCCCGCCGGGCTTCGAGGTCATCGGCTCGAGCAAGAACAGCCCCTTCGCGGCCGTCGCCCACGTCGAGCGCCAGATCTTCGGCGTGCAGTTCCACCCCGAGGTCGCGCACACCCCGCGCGGCATCGAGATGCTCTCGGCCTTCCTCTTCCAGCACGCGGGCGTGGTGGCCGATTGGACGCCGGGCTCCTTCGTCGAGCAGACGATCGCCGCGATCCGCGAGCAGGTGGGCAGCAGCCGCGCCATCTGCGGTCTGTCGGGCGGCGTCGACTCCTCCGTGGCGGCCGTGCTCGTCCACCAGGCCATCGGCGACAACCTCACCTGCATCTTCGTGGACAACGGTCTTCTCCGGAAGGACGAGGCCAAGCAGGTGGTCCACACCTTCCGCGACCACTTCCACCTGAGGCTCATCCACGTCGACGCCACCGAGGAATTCCTCACGGCGCTCGAGGGCGTGACCGATCCCGAGCAGAAGCGGAAGACCATCGGCCGCCTCTTCATCGAGATCTTCGAGCGCGAGGCCAAGAAGATCGAGGACGCGCGCTTCCTCGTGCAGGGCACGCTCTATCCCGACGTCATCGAGAGCGTCTCGCACAAGGGCCCGAGCGCCGTCATCAAGAGCCACCATAACGTGGGCGGCCTCCCCGAGCGCATGAACCTCGCCCTCGTCGAGCCGCTCCGCCTGCTCTTCAAGGACGAGGTCCGCGAGGTGGGCGCCGAGCTCGGCATGCCGCACCACGTCCTCTGGCGTCAGCCCTTCCCGGGGCCGGGCCTCGCCGTCCGCTGCCCGGGCGCCATCGAGCGCGAGAAGCTCGACATCCTCCGCGAGGCCGACGCCATCCTCGAGGAAGAGATCCGCGCGGCCGGCCTCTACGAGCGCCTCTGGCAGAGCTTCTGCGTCATCCTCCCGGTCAAGACCGTGGGCGTGATGGGCGACTCCCGCACCTACGAGTACGTCATCGCCATCCGCGCCGTCGAGAGCCGCGACGGAATGACCGCCGACTGGGCGCACCTCCCCTACGACCTCCTCGCCCGCGTCAGCAACCGCATCATCAACGAGGTCAAGGGCTGCAACCGCGTCTGCTACGACATCTCCTCGAAGCCGCCCGCGACGATCGAGTGGGAGTGAACCTGCGGCCGGCGGCGGCCGGCCGGTTCAGGCGCCAGACATACCTGGGCCCGCGTCACGATAGGTAGTGCCGCCCTCAGGCTGTTGCTCCGTAGCGCGACGACGACCAGGCCGCCGACAGCGCCTCGGCCTGGCGTAGTACCGTCTGCACGGCGGCGTCCTGGAGGTCCGGCGGGTAGCCGTA
>JAAYBZ010000002.1 GCA_012744445.1 Myxococcales bacterium
CATGTTGTCGCGGAGGTAGTCGAAGCCGAACTCGTTGTTCTGCCCGTACGTGATGTCGCACTGGTACGCGCGCTTCTTCTCCGCGTTGCTCTGCCCCGGCACGACCACGCCCGTGGAGAGCCCGAGGAAGCCGTAGAGCTTGCCCATCCACTCCGCGTCGCGTCGGGCGAGGTAGTCGTTGACCGTGACGACGTGCACGCCCTTCCCCTCGAGGGCGTTGAGGTAGCAGGGGAGCGTGGCGACGAGCGTCTTGCCCTCGCCCGTCTTCATCTCGGCGATCTTGCCCTGGTGGAGCACCATGCCGCCGATGAGCTGCACGTCGTAGTGGCGCATGCCGAGCACGCGCCGCCCCGCCTCGCGCACGGTGGCGAAGGCCGGCACGAGGATGTCGTCGAGGCTCGCGCCGTTCTCGAGCTTCTGCTTGAGCTCGGCGGTCTTCCCCGCCAGCTCGGCGTCGCTCAGCTTCTTCCAGCGCTCCTCGAGGGCGTTGATCTGGTCGACGAGGGGAGTGAGGCGCTTGACCTCACGCTCGTGCTTCGTGCCGAAGATGGACTGGAGGAGCCGGGACAACATGAGCGGAAGGACCTCTTCACACCGCAGGGGGCGCGGACGATTCGGAGGAACCTAAGTCCCCACCGCGGGCTGCGCAACGGGGACGTGGGCCGCCCCTAGCCAAACAGGTACACCCGGCTGATGAGCGCGACGGCGGCGAGGAGATAGCCGAGGAAGAGGAGCAAACCGACCCAGACCACGCCATCCGTGATGCGATCCTTCCACGCCCCTTGCTCGGAGGGGTCCATGCGCGCGAGCGCCGCTTGCCGCTCACGCGCGAGGCTGCGGGTCGTGCGGATCGAGATCCAGGCGCCGAGGAGGACGATCGCGAGGGCGCCGTAGAGGCGCACGCGGCCGCCAACCGGGTGCTCGGCGGCCTCGAGCTCGCTCACGGTGATCACGGGTGGGAGCTTCGCCCGATAGCCCTCCACGCGCGCAAGCCAAGCCCTCGCGGCGAGCTCGGTCGGCCGCGCCTCGAGCCCCTCGCCGCCGATCCCCTCGAAGACCACGTCGTAGACCGAGCGGACGACGCGCGCGACGAGCGCACGCTGCTCGTCGGGATCGCGGCCCACCACGAAGATCAGCGTCCCCGCCCGATCGAAGCCGCGCTCGGCGAAGAGATCGCCGCCGATCTCCACGCGGTGCACGCCCACGCCGAGATCCTCGAGGGCGAGCCGTCCTTCGGCGACGCCGATCGCGCGGAGCTGGAGGTCGTGATGGTGGGTGTAGACGAAGGGCCCGCCCGAGAGCGACGCGATCTCGATCACGGCCGGCTCCCCGGGAGAAAGGAGCCGACGCCGCATGGCCGCGGCCGTCCCACCCGACGCCACCGGCAGCGCGAACTCCGTCACGAACGCCTCGTCGCCGCGCGTGATCGTCACCGCGACGGTCGCCGCGAGCCCTCGAACCCTCGCCGTCCACGCCGCGATGCCGGGCTCACGCGCCGCCTCCGGCTCGACCACGACGCCGTCCACGGCGCCGAGCTCGACCGAGTCGACGTCTCCCTCGTGGAGGACGAAGAGCTCGCAGGGGAATTCGGGCACGCACGCCCCCGAGCCGACGTGGAGCTCGAAGCGCGGCCCCCCGCCGAGCGGGCCGCGCCGGATCTCTGCGCGGAGCTCGGGAGGAAGCAGCTCGAGCTGCGCCTGCCTCGGCGCGTCGCTCACGCGGACGGTGCGCCTCGCCTCGAGGGGCCCGAAACGGAAGAAGAGCTCGTACTCGCCGAGCTCCTTCGGCGCCCGCGCCACCCCCGCGAAATGCGGCGCCCTCCCGCGGGCGAGCGCGCCCTCGAAGCACGCCGCCCCTCCCCGTCGGAGCTCGACCGCCACCTCACCGCCGCGGGTGATCTCCTCGACCAGGCTCACGCCGCGGTGCTCGAAGACGCGCGCGACGAGCGGGATGGGCCGCCCGGGCGCCACCTCCTCGGGCGCGATCGCCCGCAACGTCAGGCGCGGGCGCGGCCGCTCGAGCCAGGCCACGAGCGCGAAGACCAGGAAGAGGAGCGCCGAAGCGAGCGCGATACGTCGGCGTACGCCGGACTCACGCCGAAGGACCTCCTCCTCGATGGCCTCGTTGGACAATCTACCCATGGTACCTTAGAAGCTCGGGAGCGATGAGGCGCGAGAGATGAGCAAGGGACGTCGGGCAGCCCAGATCGAAGATCTGAAGGCGCGCCTCGAGCGCTACATGGCCGACCATGGGCTGCGATCGACGTCGCAGCGTCGCGTCGTCACGGACGTCTTCTTCCAGAGCGAAGGCCATTATTCGATCGAGGAGCTCCTCGCGAAGGTACGTGAGGAAGATCCCAAGGTCGGTTACGCGACCGTCTACCGCACGCTCAAGCTCCTTAAGGAGAGCGGTCTCGCCAACGAGCGACACTTCGGCGACGGCTTCACGCGGTACGAGGTGGCCATCGAGGACGACCACCACGATCACCTCATCTGCCTCGACTGCGACGCCGTGATCGAGTTCGAGAACGAGGCGATCGAGCACCTCCAAGAGGAGCAGGCCCAAAAATTGGGCTTCGAGCTCAAGCACCACCGGCTCGAGCTCTTCGCCCGCTGTCACCGGCCGGGCTGCCCCAACAAGAAGGCCAAGCGCCCCTGAGGCGTTCCCCGCCGGGGATCCCCCTTCGGGGTGTCAGCCGTTCCTCGCCTCGGCGATGGCGTCGCGCGCCGCGGCGAAGTCGTCGGGGGTCTGGACGCTCACGACCTTGGCCTCGCTGGTGATGCGCGAGATGAGGCCGGTGAGCACGCGCCCCGGGCCGATCTCGACGAAGAGGCGGACTCCGTCCTCGACCATCTGCGTCACGGCCTCTTCCCAGCGCACGGCGCGGCTCACCTGCCGGAGGAGCGCCGACTTGAGCTCCTCGCCGCGCGTGACGGGCGCCGCGCCGATGTTCGTATAGAGCGGGAAGCGCGCGTCGCGCATCTCGACCTTGGCGAGATCGAGCGCGAGGCGCCGCTCGGCCGGCTCCATGAGCGAGCAATGGAAGGGCGCGCTCACGGGGAGCGGCATCACGCGCGCCTTCTCCGCCTTGAGGCGCTCGGAGGCGGCCTCGACGGCCTTGGCCTCGCCGGCGATGACGATCTGGCCGGGGCAGTTGTAGTTGACGGGCTCGACCACGCCGGGGGTCTCGCGGCAGACGCGATCGACGAGCTCGCGCTCGGCCTTGAGCACGGCGGCCATCGCGCCGGTCCCCACGGGCACCGCCTCCTGCATGTACGTCCCACGGAGGCGGACGAGGCGGATGGCGTCGCTCATCCCGATGGACCCGGCGACCACGTTGGCGGTCCACTCCCCGAGGCTGTGACCGGCCACGACGTCGGGCGTCTCCCCGAAGGCGCGGTGGAGGGCGAGGCTCGTCGTGAGGATGGCGGGCTGCGTGTTCGCCGTGAGCTTGAGCGCCTCCTCGGGGCCCTCGAAGCACATGGTCCGGAGCGAGAACCCGAGGACGTCGTCGGCGGTCTGGAAGACCTCGCGCGCTTGCTTCGATTGCTCGAAGACCTCGCGGCCCATACCGACTTTTTGGCTTCCTTGACCGGGATAGACGAAGGCGACTCGGCTCATGAGGGGAAAGGTCGTACGGAGGGCGCCGACGCGCAAGCAGGAGCTTCGCACTGGAACGGGGACGGTACGGCGCGATACAATACGCGCGTGCGCCGTCAGCCCTCGTCCGAACGTGTCGTGATCGACCCTCAAGGCAGCGTTCACGCGACCGACCAATCCACCGTGCAGCGCCTGGCCGGGGTCGCGGGCGAGTACGAGCTCATCGCCGAGGTGCCCGGTCTCGTCCTGCTCGCGCGGAGCGGGGACGCCAAGCGCCGCGGCGCGCGGGTGCTCATGGCGGGCGAGATCGTCGGTCGGATGACCGTGATGGAGCTCTGCAACATCATCGCCTCCACCGGCTGGCGCGGCGACTTCCACGTCCTCGGCGGGGGCGCGCACCGCATCCTCAGCTTCGATCAGGGCGCGCTCAAGCACGCGTTCAGCACCTCGCCCGACGATCGGCTCGGGCAGGTCATCCACCGCTCCGGCCTCGTGCCCGAGGAGGTCCTGAGCTACCTCGTCGACGAGGGCGAGCGCTCCGGCGCGAGGCTCGGCGAGCTCCTCGTGCAGCGCGGCATCGTCGAGTCGCGCGTGCTCTTCCAGCTCCTCCAGCGGCAGGCCGAGCAGATCTTCTACGCGGCCCTCGTGGTCGACGAAGGCCAATACGCCTTCCTCCTGCCGAGCGAGGATCAGACGCCGCCCCCGCACACCCTCCACGTGCCCATCCAGGGGCTCCTCATGGAGGGCGTGCAGCGCATCGACGAGATGGCGCTCTTCCGCGACGTCATCCCCAACAACCAGTACCGCCCCGTCCGCAACCCGAACGGCGTCCCCAAGGAGCTCGAGTCCACGGCCCAGCGCGTGCTCGACGCGATCGACGGGACGCGCAACATCCTCGAGCTCGGCATGGTCACGGGGTTCGACGAATTCACCGTCACCAAGGCCGTCTACCACCTCAAACAGCAGGGCCTCGTCACGCTCCGCTCCGGCCCCACCGTCGACCTCGCGCGCGTCAAACACCTCGTCGCCCAGGTCAACGAGGTCCTCTCCGACATCTTCGTCGCCGTGGCCACCTACGGCGGTCTCGCGCAGACGCGTGAAGCGCTCGAGTCGTGGATCCACGGCAGCGGCTACGCGCCCTTCCTCGGCGACGGCGTCGACGACTTCGGCCAGATCGACGAGAACGTCGTCCTCCAGTCCGTGCAGCAGATCGCCACGGATCAGCCGCTCGAGGCGCTCCACCAGGCCTTCCACGAGCTCGCGGCCTTCGCCCTCTTCACGGCCCAGGCGTGCCTCCCGCGCGATCAGAAGACCACGCTCTCCCGCGACGTGAACGCCCGCCTCAAGGCGATCCGCATCGACGGCGGCCCCTGATCGGGCGCGTCACGTCGTCGCTCCGCGGCGGGCGCCACACGGGCGGACCCACGTTGACAACGCCCTCGGCAGGTCAATGATGTCCCCACCGTGATTGAAGCCAGCGTCGTCGAAGCCAGGATTCGTGAGCACCTCAAAGGCGTCGTCCACCTCGAGATCCGCGATCTCACGGGCACGCAGGACCACTACGACGCGACCATCGTCGCCACCGATTTCGAGGGCTTGAGCCGCGTCGCGCAGCACCAGCTCGTCTACCGCGCCCTCGGCGAGCTCATGAACGGGCCGGTCCACGCGCTGGCCCTCAAGACCTTCACGCCCGAGGCCTGGGCGAAACGAGGCGAGTCCCAATGAACGAAGAACTCCGCGAACGGATCGCGGCGCTCATCGAAGCGAACCCGGTCCTCCTCTTCATGAAGGGCACCAAGCACTTCCCGCAGTGCGGCTTCTCGGCCACCGTGGTCGAGATCCTCAAGCGCACCGGCGTCCCCTTCGAGACCGTGAACGTCCTCGCCGATCCGGCGATCCGCGAGGGCATCAAGGTCTACTCCAACTGGCCGACCATCCCGCAGCTCTACGTGAAGGGTCAGTTCATCGGCGGCTGCGACATCGTCCGCGAGATGTACCAGAACGGCGAGCTCGACGCGGTGCTCGAAGGCGTCCGCGGCTGACGCCTCAGAGATCCGCGTCGAGGAGCGGTCCGAGCGGATCACGAGACACGCCCGGACCGCCTTCCAAGCTGTCGATGCCGATGCGCTCGAGGCCGACGCGCGGCGCGAACGCCTCCCGCTGGAGCTTCCGCGCCGCGTCGGCCGGGTCCGAGCCTTCGACGCAGTCGAAGACCTGACCGTCGGGCGAGCCGAGGCACGCGCTCGCGCGGCCGGTGATGCGGAGCAAGAGCCCCGCGCCCCGCACGTCGAAGCGCGGCGAGCGCGAGAGGATCTCGGCGAGCTCCTCGCCCGAGGAGGCCCCCTCGAGCTTCACCGGCACCGCGAAGCCGAGCCGCCGGAAGAGGCCCGGGTCCACGTCCATCACCGCGCCGAGGTGCCACGCGCAGCGGGCGTCCACCGCGCGCCGGCACGCGAAGATCGCGCGCTCCCCGTCGAGGCGCGCCCGGAGCATCCGCTCGCCTCGCGGGAGCACCTCGAGCGCGCGCGACGCGTGCGTCTCGAAGCGCGCCTCGTCGCCCTCCACGAACGCCGCCTCGGCGCGGACGGCCTCGAGATAGCCCTCGATGCCGCGGCGCGCGTCGACGGCCTGGGCGCGATCGGCCGCCGCGCGGACGACGCCAGGCCCGACGAGCTCCGCGAGATCGCCCACGAGCCAAGGCGGGACGATCGCGGCCTTCGCCGAGTCGATGCGGAGGAAGCCGGTCACGCGCTCCTCGCCGGCGAGCGCGTCGATCGCCTTGCGGGCGCTGCGGTAGGCGAGGAGACGCTGGAAGGCGGCGCGCGCCTTGGCCCAGAGCCGCTCGAAGATGTTCCCGGGCACCGCTTCTTCGACGATTCGCTCGGCCACGGCGAGCCGCGCCTGACGATCGAGGAGCGCCGCCACGGCGATGTCCTGCGCGGGATCGCGGCTCTGATGGGAGCGCCGATCGGGACGGCGGATCGCCTCGTCGGTCATCTCGAGCGCGTCCTCCGGGCGCCCGCCGAGGATGAGGAGCGCAGCCGTCGTGCGGAGGACCTCGGCGCGGTCGGAGTCCACCATCGACGCCGGGCGCAGCGCGCGGACCTCCGGGATGCGCCTCACGGCGGCCGCCGCTTCGGCGAAGCGACCTGCGCGGAGGTAGAGGTCGGCGAGGTCGCGGTGAGGGTTGCCGTAGCTCGGCTCGCGGAGCTTCGAGGCCTCGACGAGCGCCGCCTCGGCCTCCTCGAAGCGGAAGAGCGCGCGCGCGGCCTCGGCGTAGTTGGTGAGGTCGACGAGGAGCGGGAGCGCGCCGCGGCGGCGACGCGCGTCGACGGCCTCCTTGCAGGCGCGGTAGCTCGCTTCCTCGTCTCCCGCCTCGAACTCGATGGCGCACTGCGCGTTGAGGGCGATCTCCTCCTCTTGCGGATCGCCGCTCGCGAGGGCCTCGCGCACCGCCGCGCGCGCCTCGTCGACACGGCCGAGCTTCATCAGCGACCAGGCGCGATCGGAACGGCGCCCCACGCCGTGGAGCTCCTCGAGCTCTTTCATCACCTCGAGCCGCTCGGCGTGCTGCCCCACCTCGTAGTGCGCCGCGGCGAGCTGCGAGAGGATCAGGATGTGCCAGCGATAGGTCGTGGGATCGCGCGGGTGCTCCTGGGCCTCGAAGAGGCGCCGCGCCTCCTTCGCGTGGCGGAGCGCCTTGGGGAAGTTGGCCTCGCCCTGGTGGTGGACGATCGCGAGGGAGAGGTGCGCGACGTAGGAGCGCGGATCGACGGCGAGGATCTTCTGCGCGGCCTCGCGCGCGTCGACGAAGCGCCCCGCGAAGACGAGCGACCAGAGCGCCTGCTCGGCCTCGGTGCTGCGGAGCCCGTAGGCCGCCACGTCGAGGCGCTCCTCGGCCTGCGCGACGCGCGGCGCGAAGCATCCGAGGAGGACGAGGAGCGCGAGGATCCGGGTCAACTCAGCTCCCGCGTCGCAGCCCCGCCTTCGCGAGCTGATCGAGCGTCGGCGCGAGGGCGTCCGCGACGACGCGCTCCGGATCTTCGACGCCCGGCATGTACGACATGCGATGCCGGAGGACGGGCTCGGCGAGCGCCGCGAGATCGTCGGGCGCCACGTAGTCCCGCCCGGCGAGGACGGCGCGCGCCTGGAGCGCCGGGAGGAGGAGCACCAGCGAACGCGTGCTCGCGCCCTGGGCGACGCGCGGATCCTCCCGCGTGCGCCGCGCCATGTCGACGAGCGCCTCCTTGATGGGGGCGGCGATGGCGACGCCGCCGCGGATCGCGCGCCGGGCGCCGAGGATCTCCGCGCGGCTCACCTGTGGCTCTTGCGCCGAGAGGGCGAGCGGGGCGTTCGGATAGGTGGCGAGCACCTCGAGCTCGGCCGCGCGCTCGATGGGCTCCATTCGCACCTTGAAGAGGAAGCGATCGAGCTGCGGCGTGGGGAGCGGATAGGTCCCGGCGAGGTCGAGCGGGTTCTGCGTGGCGATCACGAAGAAGAGGTCGTCGAGCGGGTGCGAGACGTCGTCGATCGTCACCTGCTTCTCGGCCATGGCCTCGAGCATCGCCGCCTGCACCTTGGGCGAGGTGCGGTTGATCTCGTCGGCGAGGACGACGTGGGCGAAGATCGGCCCGCGGCGGAAGTCGAAGCGGCGCGTCTCGGGATCGAAGACGTTGGTGCCCGTGATGTCGCTCGGCAGGAGGTCCGGCGTGAACTGGATGCGCCGGAACGACGGCAGGGTGTCGCTCGGATCCGGCGCGAGCGATTCGCCGAGCGCGCGCGCGAGCGTGGTCTTGCCCGAGCCCGGGAAGTCCTCGAGCAGCACGTGGCCGTCGGCGAAGAGCGCGATGAGCAGGAGGTCGATCACCGCGTCCCGACCCTTCACGGCCGCGCGGAGGCGTCGGCGGAGTCGCGCCGCGATCTCGTTGGCGGAGTCGACGGAGAGAGGCTGGGGCGCGCCCGCGGCGCTCGTGGAGAGGTGGTTGTTCATGCGTTTACCGAGAGCCGAGCCACGAGAATGGATCGATGATAGCGACTGCGCGCCGAAGTGGGTGTTTATCGCGCGCCAGCTCTTCGCGGAGGCGGCGTGCGAGCGCGTCGATCGCCTCCCCGTCGAGGCGCCGCTTGCCGCCGAAGGCGCTCGCGAGGTGGGCGTCGGTCAGCGGCCCGAGGGAGGGCAAGACGGCCTCGAGGCGTCGCGCGAAGGCTTCGGGCGTCTCGCCCCGGCGGCGCCGATATCCGAGCTCGGCGAGGGCGTCGAGCTGGGCGCGATAGACGCGCGTGGGATCTCCGCGCCCGGAGAGGCGCCGGTACGCCTTCCACCCGTAGAGGAAGAGGAGCGCGAGTCCGAGCGCGGAGAGAGCCGCCGTCGAGATCCCCGTGAAGAGCTCGTGGAGGCTCGGGAGCTTCGAGGGCGGATCCTCGCCGAGGATCTCGTCGCGCGCCTCACCCCGCCGGAGCTCGCCGAGGAGGCGCGTGAGATCCGCGTCGGGGAGCGGCGGAGGCGGGTCGAGGCTGTTGATCGGCTGCACGTCGGCGACGAGCCAGCCCACCCCTTCGAGGTAGACCTCGGCCCACGCGTGCGCGAAGGCGTCCGTGAGGAGGAGCGCCGAGCCGCCGCGGCGCGCCTGCTCGGCGATGGCGTAGCCCGTGGCGACGCGCGAGGGCAGGCCGATGGAGCGGAAGAGCAGCGCGGCCGCGTGCGAGAAGTGGACGCAGTAGCCGACGAGGTCGCCGAACAAGAACGCCGCCGTCGGCTCCCCATCCGTCACCGGGAGTGAGACGTTGGTGCTGTAGACGCCCTCTCGCTCGAGCCAAGTCGTGATGGCACGGACCTGGGCGAGCGGCTCGTCGCGCAGATCCGGCGGGAGCAGCTCGCGCACGATGCGCTCGGCGAGCGCGCGATACCGCGGGTCGTCGGGCGCCTCCAGGTAGTGCCGACGGGTCGCCTCGTCCCAGCTCGGATCGCCCGCCCTCGCCCCGAGGAGCTCCACGTCCGAGAGCTCGAGCACGCGCGAGGCCACGCGGTAGGTGCGCCGGAATCGGCGGGGATCGGGGTTGGTCTCGGCCTCGAAGCGCACGGGGGCGTCGAGGCCGAAGGGGCGGAAGTGCTCGGCGAGCATCCCCACGCTCGTGACCACCTCACGGCGCCCGCGCACGCTGGACGGCGCCTTCACCTCGAGCACCGGGTGAGGGAAGCCGTCCGCCACGTCGTCGTCCAGGCCCTCCGCCGCATGGACGAGGCGCGAGCCGTTCCAGTGACTGAGGCTCGCCTGGCGGAAGAAGTAGATCCCGCTCGTGGGTTGGTAGTCGTCGTGGAAGACGACGACCGCGACCGGCGCCGGCTCGTTGTTGCGCCCCCCTTGGTTGTCGAAGTCGAGCTGCTCCTGATCCTTGGGCTCGCCCTCGCCGCGCTCCGGCTTTCCGTCGTTGCGCAGACCGACGCCCGTCTGCGCCACGTCGGGGATGGGGATCTCGAAGAAGGGGAAGAGCGAGCCGAGCGCGCCGAGGAGGAGGAAGGCCGCGAGGAGGTGGAAGAGACCCCGCCGGAGTTTGCTCGCGCGGAGGAGGAGGATCGCCACGATGAGCGCGCCTGCTGCGCCCACGGCCACGAAGACGTCGGCCGGATCGCCGCCCATCGAGAGCACGTGGTCGGCGAGCTCGAAGGGGCGGTTGATGGCGCCGCCGCGGTGGACCGCGAAGAGCTCCGCCACGGCGAGCCCCGCCACCGAGATCTCGAGCACGCCGATCGCGCGGTGCCGCCGCCCGAGCGACCGGAGCGTGAAGACGCCGCCCGCCGCGAGGAAGAAGAAGATGAGCGCGTCGCCCGCGGCGAGCGCGAGCTCGGGGCCGAGCGCGTCGGCGACCACGTACGTGCCCCGGAAGATTCCGTCGGAGAGCGCGGCCAGCGCCCCGCCCGCGACGACGCCGAGCGCGAGCACCCTCGAGCGGAGACGCGACTCGCTCGCAAAGGCGCCGAGGAGCGATCCCGTGAACCCGCCGAGCCCGGCCGCGACGGTGGTGCTCTCGGGGCCTAGCGGCGCCGCGAAGATCGCGCAGGCCGCGGCATAGGCCGCAGCGTGGAGGAGCCTGACGAAGACGCTCTCCCTCGTCATGCCGCCTTCCGCCTCGTGGGCACCTCGGTGAGCGCACGCCCCGTGGTCCGGTCGATGACCACGACGTCGGCGCCCGCCGCCTGGAAGGCGGAGACCACCGTGCGCACCTCGCTCGGCGAGGCGGCGCCGGGCCGCTCGTCGTCGGATCGGAAGACCACGCGCTCGATCAACGACGGCTTCTCCACGTCCATTCCATCGATGCCGACGAGGATACGCGCGCCGCCGGGCCTCCCGCGCACCACCTCGAGCGCGCTCGAGAGCCACGGCCCTCCCACGGGCGGGACGATCAGGACGAGGGCCGCGGGGCCGCTGCGATCGACCTCGCGGACGAAGTGGACGACCTCCGTCCCTCCGCGATGGCCATGGGAGCGAGCCACCGCCCGCTCCACCTCTTCGATGGAACGGAGCCGCCGCGCCTCCGCGCCGTCACAGCCGAGGATCACGCGATCGGCGAGATCGGACGAGCGCGCGATGGCGAGCGTGAGCGCCGCCGACGCCTCGTCCCGCTCGCCCGCGACGAAATAGACCGCGACGCGGTCGGCGCGCTCGATGGCGTGCTCGGGCATGCGGACCACGAGCTCACCGCTGCGCGCGTAGATCTTCCAGTGGATGTACCGCGCGGGATCGCCCACCACGTAGCGACGCAGCTCCACGCGATCGCCTTCGGGCGCGCCGTGGGGGTGCGCGAGATCGGTGCCCGTCGCCATGCTGAGCTGCGCGACCGTCGCCTCGAGCTTGCCGAGGTGGGGGAGCGCATAGAGCGCGCCTCCGCGGAAGGGGAGCTCGATCTCCGCAAGCCCGAAGGCGTCGCGGAGCACGAGGCTGCGCTCCACCTCGAGGAATTCGCCCCGATGGCTCGCGCGGACGAGCTCACGGCCGTCCTCTTCGCGTCGTTCGAAGCGGGGGGAGCGCAGGGCGACGTCCATCTCGAGGAGCGGGACGAAGCGCGGGCGCCTCAGCCCGAAGTCCGTGGGCATGAACCGATCCGTGAGGAGGCGGCTCTCGCCGAGGTGGGCCGCCGCACGACGGCCGCGGAGCACGAGCGCGGCGAGGAGCACCACCGCGAGCCCGAGCCCGACGAGGCCGAGCGCCGCGTAGGCGAGCGTCAGCACGACGAAGTCGAGCGAACGATACGCGACCTCGGAGAGCGCGACGCCCGCGACACCGGCCACGAGCACCCCTCGGAGCGTCAGCGGGAAGTACCCCCGGAGTCGTCCGAGGATCCTTTTCACACGTACCATTCCCCGCACTCGCGCATCGTGACAGATGGCACGCGCATCGCAACGCCCCAGGCGGCCGCCCGTCTGGTAAAATGCCCGGTGATGGACCCGATCGAGCGAGCCGTCCTCGACGTGAACCAAGCCTATTACGACGCCTTCCTGGCGCGTGATGCGGATGCGATGGAGCGGATCTGGGCGCTCTCGGCCCCGGTGGCGTGCATGCACCCCGGCCTCGCCCCCATCGTGGGTCGGGCCGAGGTCATGCGGAGCTTCCGCGGCATCTTCGCCCATCCCGAGGCGCCCTCCATCGTGTGCTCGCAAGCGCGGGCGCACGTGCTCGGCACGTCTGCTTACGTGACCTGCCTGGAGGGGACGCGTGGCGAGGCACCGCGCCTCGCGGCCACCAACGTCTTCACGCTGGAGAATGGTCGGTGGCGTCTCGTCCATCACCAGGCCGGCCCCCTCACGGCGCCCTACCCGGCGCCCGCGCGAAAGCGCCCCGCCAAGCCCTCCGAGCTCAACTGAGCCGGTGCTCACGCGGGGCGCACCACCAAGCGCTCCCCCTCAGCAGAAGGGCCAGAACGAACAATCCGGATCCGCGCAGCCCCGGAGGCCGTCGCAGTCGGCGTCCACGTCGAAGATGCAGACCTCGAACGGGAGGCAGATCGTGCGGCACGCAGCGTTGCTCGAGCAGCTCGGATCGTCACAGTCGACGAGGCCGTCGCAGTCGTTGTCGATGCCGTCCGTACACGAGGTCTCCGTCGGCGCACAGCAGGCTGCGTTCCCCGCGCAGTTCGGATCCGCGCAGTCCACCAGGCCGTCGCAGTCGTTGTCCACGCCGTCGTTGCACGACGTCTCCGTCGCCGCGCAGCACGCCGCGTTCCCCGCGCAGTCCGGATCCGC
>JAAYBZ010000127.1 GCA_012744445.1 Myxococcales bacterium
GAGCACGGGCGCGGTCATCACACGGCGGAGGGGGTGGGTCTCGGAGCTGCTCACTTCTCGTGCCTCGGGGTGGGCGATGGTTCCGAAAGGTGGACCCAGGGTCAAGTGAACGCGCCCGATTTCTCGGGGGCTTTGCGCGTTGCACCGCGCTTCTTGCCGATTTTTCGGCGGTCGGCGCGCTCGATCTCAGCGCTCCGCCGGCGGGGACGCGGCGAGGGATCTCCCTCACGGCGCGACCCAAGGGGGATTGACGCGCCTCCCGTCGATCCGTTGCATTGGGCGGCACGACGCGCCCCATCCGGCGCGGCGCGAGGGGCCCGAGCTCGTACGGGCACCCGAAGGGGGGAACATGCAGCGCATCCGCTCGCTACTCTTGATCGGCCTCGTGACGGCGCTTGCCGCGTGTCTGCCGGAGGAAGAAGAGAACGCTTCGCCGTCCGTGCCAATCGGCGACGCCGGCGATCCGGCGTCGGGCCCGCATCCGATCGTGCTCGCCCACGGCATGTTCGGGCAGGAGAGCTACCTCGGCATCCTCGACTATTGGTCGACCGTGCCCGACGTCCTCCGCGCCGCGGGGCACGTGGTCTACGTGACGGAGGTCGACCCGCTCAACTCGCCGGTCGTGCGAGGCGAGCGCCTCATCGAGCAGCTCGAGGCCCTCGCCGAGGCGAACGGCCACGCCAAGTTCATCATCGTCGGACACTCTCAGGGCGGCCTCGACATCCGCTACGTGGCGAGCACGCGCCCCGACCTCGTCGAGGCGGTCCTCTCGGTGGCGTCGCCACACTACGGCACCCCCGCGGTCGACATCGCGCGCGCGCTCCTCGAGGACGGGGCCACGATCGAGGCGGTGGTGAACTTCGTGGTGAAGACCTTCTTCCCGCTCGTCTGGGACGAGATCGGCGACACCACGAGCCTCTACACCTCGCTCCTCAGCATGACGGCCGAGGCCACCGAGGAATTCGCCGAGGCCTTCCCCGACGCGCCGGGCGTCGCCTACTACTCCATCACCGGCGTGACCGATCGAGTGCCCATGTCGCATCCGCATTGCGCGCCCGATCTCGTCGCGCCGCCCGTCGCGCGCTGGGCGAGCGAGCGCGATCCGGCGATCCTCCCGCTCAGCATCGGCGAGGCGCTGCTCGACGACGACGATCTCCTCGACGTCGTACGGAACACCTACCCCAACGACGGCCTCGTCCGCGCGATCGACACGCGATGGGGGAGCTTCCTCGGATGCCTCCCGGCCGATCACGCCGAGATCATCGGCCTCACCTCGGCGATCCTCCCGGGCTATCACCCCGGCTGCCACGGCCTCTGCCTCGGCACGAACGACACGGCGCTCTGCGACTGCAACGACTTCGACTACGAGCTCTTCTGGGTCGAGATGCTCGAGTGGTTGCGCGAGCGCGGACATTGAGCCGTGATCCAGCGCAATTGAACGTGCGGGAGGAATCGCGAATGCTCCGTGCATGACCAAGTCCGTCGTCGCCCCCCTTGCGTCCCTCCTCTTCGTCCTCGGCCTCTTCGGCTGCGGTGATCCCAGCGTCGAGCGGGTCTGCGGCAAGTGCTCGGGCGCCGTGCGTGACGCGTGTGAGAATGCGTACGACGCCTGCAAGGAGACGCGCGGCTGCGATCTCGACGACCTCGAGGACGTCTACCGGCTCGCGTGCCGCGGCCTCGGGCTGGTCGAAGAAGAACTCGACGCGGGGCTCTGAGGCGCGCATCCCTCCGCGGAGGGAAGGGCGCGTCCCTCTCGCCGTCGAGGCGTGGAGCCGCCCGAAGGTTTCACGTCGAACTCAATTCCGACACGGGCCCCCGCTTGTGGCCGCGATTCGGCCGCGTAAGATTCGAGCCATGAACCCACCTAGATCGCTCTCCTTCCCTCGTTGATTCCTCTTCTTCGTGATGTTCGTCACCGCCTGCGTGACGGCATCTTGCTCCGACGGCGGAGTCGAAGAGCCGCCCGAGGAGGAACCGAAGGAAGAAGAGCCGTTGGTGAGGCGATTCGTCGGGATGGCGGGCGATCGCATCCACATCCCCGACGTGCAGGGCTCCTCGCTCGAGCTGCGCATCCCGCCCGGCGCGCTCCCGCGCGAAGAGGAGATCGTCATCCGCCGCGTCCCGGCCGCCGATTATCCGAGCGAGGCAGGGCAGGGGCTGGTGGTGGGCGACGTCGTCCTCGAGCTCTTGCCCGACGGATTGACCTTCGACGAGCCCATCGTCCTCACCACGCGCATCCCGGCCGCCGCGGCGGAGCTCGGCGGCGACGAGAAGATGATCGTCCCGTCGCACGTCTCGCGGAGCTCGGCGGGCACGCTCGATCGTCCCGCCACCGTCACGACGCGCAGCCGCACCGGCTCGGCGACGATCTCGGCGCGGCTCACCCACTTCAGCAAGCACTGGACCTCGCGCGAGACCGTCGCGGGCGGCCTCGCCTTGAGGATCGACTGGCCGGAGACGAGCTTCACGGCGGGCATGTCCTCCGTGCCGAACGATCTCGCGATCACGACCTCGGGCGAGGGCTCCACTTCGTTCACGATCAGCTACGGCGTCTTCGTCGAATCCGCGTCGACGAACGTCATCATGCCCGAGAGCTTCCCCGCGATGGACGAATCCGGGGTCCTCGCCGACGAGCTCCGGGCGCTCCTCACGCAGCAGCTCGAGGAGATGGAAGACCCGCGCGAGCTCGCCGTCACGAGCGCGGCGGGCGGCTTCACCGCCGAGATCGCGGCGAACGGTGCCCTCCCCTTCGAGGAGAACCAGCTGCCCGGGCTCTACTGCACGGGGATGGGCGAGGGCACGGCCTGGCTCGTCGCCCGCTTCTCGTTCGGCGACGTCGCCGAGGATCTGGTGCTCGCCCGCGAGCTCGCGATCCGGTGCGTCCCGGCCGCCACGATCGACGAGATGTGGCCCATCGATGGGCGCGTGGGCGTCGGCACCGCCTCGCGGGTCACGTTCCGCTTCTCGGAGCCGATGGAGGCCTCGACGCTCACGATCTCGGCGGAGGACGGCGCGTGTGAGGGCTCGGTCCAGCTCCGCGTGGGGCCGGATTACGACACCTGCCTCGGCGGCACCATCGAGGTCATCTCCGAGGACGACGCGACCGAGTTCGCGGTCACGTCGGCGCTGGAAGACGAGACGCGCTACCGGCTGTTCATCGACTCGACGGTCCGGACGGCGGCCGGGTACCGTTTCCCGGGCTACACGGCGAACAACGGCTTCATGACCACGCGTTTCCCGGAGGACGCGAAGGTCATGTTCTCGCGTAGCGTGACCGGCAACGTCGGCGGAGTCGCTGGCGCGGACGAGCTCTGCACGACGTTGGCGAGCAAGCCCGCGGGAGTCGGCACGGCCAAGGCGATGCTCACCTCGACCGAGCGGTACGCGTGCACGGTCGCGAACTGCGGCGATGGCAGTGAGCAGCTCGACTGGGTCTTCGCGCCCCACACGCACTACGTGCGCTCCGACGGCGTCTACATGTTCACGACCAACGAGAACGGCATCTTCGTCGACTGGCCGATGAACTCCTTGATGGGCACCGGGCTCAACTTCTGGGACGGCCTCAACACCGACTGGACCTCGCGCGGTACCAACTGCGACGCCTGGACGACCAATGACGAGGATGTGTCCGGTGGCGTCGGTTTCGACTCCGGGGCAATGGACTCCCAGTGGCTCATGGGCGGTTCGCTCACCTGCAACTCCGTGCGTCCGGTCTTCTGCATCGAGCAGTGATCGAGAACCCGGCCCGAGCGGTCACGCGGGCGAACGGCGCGTCGCTCTTCACGAGCCGACGCGTCGGTTCACGTGCGTGACGAGGTCATGAGCCCGGCTCACCAGCCGATGGCGACGTAGTTGAAGCGACAAGAAGCGTTGGCCGCCGGAGAGCGAGCCAGGAACGACGTGTTCGTATAGGCGTAGGCTCCGATGGTCGAACCGCAAACGGCGGAAGAGGCATCGCCGTTGGAGACGACCACCGCCAGCACACGGCCTCCGAAGGCCGTGGGAAAATTGATCTGGAGGTCGCCGTTGGCGTTCGTCGTTCCCGCGACGCTCGCCGCCACCACGCGGAGCGGATGCCCATCGACGCTCACGGGTGAGTTGGGGCCGATCACGTCGACCGTCCCCGTCGGCGCCCGGAGCAACGAGCTCTCGATCTTCGAGATTCGGGTGTCGAGACCGTTCGCCGCGCTGTCGGCGTGCTCGGCATGTACGGCGTGCTCGGCGTATACGGCGTGCTCGGCTTCGATCGCGAAGGGCACGACGCCGATGCGCGAGCGCGCGAAGGGCTCCCCGTTGACGACGAGCTCGGCGTAGAGCTCGGGGTGCTCCCTCACGGCCTTGGCGCAAAGGTCGACGCCGTCCTGCACCTGCTGCACCTCGAAACGGAACCGCCCGCCGTTCACGGTGACCTCTCCGGGTGCTCCGCCAGTGGCGTTGGGAATCGACTCGCAGAGCTTTTCGGCGTCCTCCGAGGGACCGTCGAAAAGGCGCAGGCTCATCTGGCGCTGGCCCTGGACGGCCACACCGCCCTCTTCGAGCGTGCCGCTGTAGTACATCGAAGGGGCGCTGGGGATCCCTTCGGCGCGCGCGCCGTGAAGGACGTACCCGCCGAGGACGAGCACGAGCGTGGCGAGGCCGAGGAGGGCGCGCTCGAGCCGTTTCTGTCGCCGGAACAAATCGTCGGGTTGCATGCGGGGGCTCTCGAAGTGGGTGAGGGTTAGCGACCGAGGGCGCCGGTGGCGCAGGCGGAGCGGTCCGCATGGCAGACGCGCTCGAGGAGCTCGAAGTCGTCGTCCTCGACGACGCGCCGTGTGTGCGAGGTCATGAGCCCGGCTCACCAACCCACGGCCACATAGTTGAACCGGCATAGATGGCCCGGCGTGGATCGCACCGAGAACCCGCTGTTGGTGTAGCCGTGGATCACCACGGTGTCGCATCCGGTGAGAACACCCGAGGTCACGAGCACCGTGACCACGCCCCCGCTGAAGGCGTTGGGAAAGGCGATCGACAAGTCGCCATTGGCATTCGTCGCGCCGGTCGCGGTCCCCGCCTGAAGACGAAGCGGGCGGCCGTCCATGCTCGTCTGGTCGTGCGTGATGGTCTTCACCGAGCCGGTGGGCGCGCGAAGCCGTGAGCTCTCGAGGCTCGTGATCCGGGTGTCGAGCGCCCCCGTGGCGTTCGATGCGTTGGTCGCGTTGACCGCGTTGGTGGCGTTGGTGGCGTTGGTCGCGTTGATCGCATTGGTGGCGTTGGTCGCGTTGACCGCGTTGGTCGCGCTCTGGGCGTTCGTCGCTTGGTCCGCCGTCGCGGCGTGCGCCGCCTCGTCCGCCTCGGTCGCATGGTCGGCGTCCGAGGCGCGGGTCGCGGTGGTCGCGTGCGTGGCGGCCACGGCGTGCTCGGCTTCGATCGCGAAGGGCACGGCGCCGATGCGCGAGCGCGCGAAGGGCTCTCCATTGACGACGAGCTCGGCGTAGAGCTCCGGGGGCTGATACGCAACGAAGGTCGAGCTCTCTCGAAGTCGTCGCCATCGCCCTCTCTCGCGCCGGCATCCATGGATGCGAGGGCTACGTCGATTGCGATGGTTTCACTCGGCGCTCTCGACGAGCGTGCGGTCGCTCCGATGAGAGAGACGATGATTCACGACTTGAAACGACGACGCGATCGCCGTCCGCGCGGGATACGACCACACGTGCGCGCTCGTCTCGACCGGCGCGATGCTCTGCTGGGGTCGCAACCCCCCATGGCCAGCTCGGCAACGGCACCAAGCAGGACACCCATCGTCCGACCCCCGTAGCCGTCCCGCCGACGTGGGACGAGCTCTTCGGTGATTGGTTCTGAGGCATCGGGGAGTCGCGGCACTCACGGCTCACCTGATCGCGCTCTCGGTCGCGCTCTGCACGAGCGGGGCATCGGGGTCATCGAGTTTTCGCAAGTGGGAAAGCGAGGTGTCGCGGCTCTTCACGACGTCCATCAACGACAGCCCAAGCTCCTGCTTCGGCGGCACTGCGCGCCCAGGCGTTTCTGGAGGTCGGGATCGGAAGCCACGGCCCGAACGCAAGGAACCTACGTCATCGTGGCATACGTCAGTATTGACGTGTCCTCCGCGTCTTCCGAACATCAGCGCGAATGGGACCGTAGGGCGGCACGTGCCGCAGAGGAGAAGGGCGATGACCTGCGAAGAGACCGAGTACGAGCGCCGCGTTCGTGCAGAGATCGACGACTGGGAGAATCGTCCTCCCGGGGCCCTTGCAAAGGCGTTGGTCAAGGTGACGAAGCCGGTTGCGAAGCTTGCTGCCTCCACCGCGAGCAAGCTCCCCGCTGACGTCATCGAGACGATTCAGAAGGCGGTGCTCGGGGTCCTCGAGGGCGCGAACGACCTCGCACGCATGACGTACTCGGACCAAAAGATCCTCAAAGAGGCGCAGGCGTTGGGGATCGAAGTGGGGTCGATCGCGGAGCTCGCCGAGGTGGATCTCGAGAAGCTCGACCGACTCTCTGCTCAGCAGATCATGTCCAACAAGCTGATGGCAGCGGTCGAGGGCGCGATCACGGGGGCGGGTGGATTTGCGGGGATCGCTGTCGACATTCCCGTGGTCATCGGGGTCTCGCTCCGCGTCACGCAGCAGATCGGCGAGTCGTATGGGTTCGACATGTCGGAGCCGATGATGCGACACGTGGCGCTTCGCGCGCTCTCGTTGGGAACAGCGGGAACGGCGGGCTCTAAGGCAATCGCTCTGACGGAGATGGAAGTGCTCGGCACGATGCTGAGGGCGGGTTGGACCTACGAGAGGATGGCCGCCCACAGCCAACTCGGAGCCGCGATCAAGGCGCTCAAAGCGGCGACGAAGCACCTGCCGCGCGAGATCTCGAAGCAGGTTACCAAGCGGGTCCTGGTAAAGGCGGTTCCAGTGCTCTCTGTGGGAGTAGGCGCGGCGTTCAACTACTGGCTGATCTCATCGACGGCTTTCTCGGCGCGAATGCTCTTCCGGAAGCTCTACCTGGAGCGCAAGTACCCGACCCACCTGGCTGACATCATCGACATTCCGCCTGAGCCGGACGAGGTCGCACCGCCGGCCGAGAGCGCGCCTGCGAGCGACGGCACGGCCGCCCCTGCGTCTGATGACGTCCGGAGCGGAGATGACTCCGAAGTAGCGTAGGCGCCGTCAGTCAGTCTGAACCTCCTCCGTTCCATGCGAGGGTGGCCGGTTGCGACGCTAGCCTGGTGTGACGTAGCCGCATTTGACGTGGGCCAAGGAGTGGGTGAGTCGCGCTACGGGGTGATTGCTGCGGGAAAAGAGCGAGAAGCCGGGCTGGTATCCGTTCTTCGTCACCCTGGCGCTTACCGGCGCTCGGGTGGGCGAGGTGGCAGCGCTCACGTGGGCGGACGTCGGAACGGCGCCCCCCCGAGGAAACCGCACCGCTCCCAGGCACACGTGCCCATCGAGCGAGCGCCCCACGGAGCTCTCGCCGCTGGCAGTCCGCCTCGCTCGCCCGCAGCCTTCCGGTTCGGGTCCGCGTTCCCCGCGGCCGAAATGCCAGGTGGCGGAAGCGTCGCGGATCGCGCCGTCGGGATGCGCGCCCGCCGGGCCGTCCCCGCAGGCCACCGAGCAGCGCCTCGCCTCGAGTCCATGCCCGGCCGCGGCAGGTGAGCACCCCTCGCCACCGAGCACGGAGACGCGACTGAAGGCGGCCCGCCGGACGCGCGTCACGACGGCGCTCCCCCGAGGAAACCACGCCGCTTCCAGGCACCACCCCCCGAAGAACGCAACCAGACGGAAAGCAAAACGGCCGGTCCGAGGAGGACCGGCCGTCAGCGATAACTAAGTAGAGCGGGAGACGAGATTCGAACTCGCGACGTCAACCTTGGCAAGGTTGCACTCTACCACTGAGTTACTCCCGCAACCGCCGAAGCGGGCCGGACTTGTATACCGAGACGGCGAGGTGTGCAAGTCCGATCGACGATTTTTCGATCGTGGGTCGCACACCCCCGCCCCGGCCCCGGCGTCAGAAGTAGATGACCCCGCCGAAATGCGTGTTGAATTGCCGGGTTCCCCACGACCAGGCGTCCCCGTACCAGGTGCGCCGGAACCGGCCGCCGAGGTCGAAGAAGAGGCCGCCCCGCTTGAAGAGGAATTGCGAGCCCACGAGGAAGCCCGAATTCAAGCCGCCGCCGACGTCGCGTCCGCCCGGCACGGCGAGGAAACCGAGCGTCATGCCGAGCGGGACGCCGGCCGAGATCTCGAGGTCGAAGGGCCGGAAGTCGAAGACGTAGCGCCCCTTGGCCCAGAAGCTGAAGTCGAGGTGGAGGTCGTGCCGGCCCGCGCCGCGCGTCGCGGTCCCGCCGAACTCGGCGAGCCCGTCGAGGACGAAGTAGGGGTTCACGGGGACCTCGAGGCGCGTGCCCACGTGGCCACCGCCACGCATGTTGTATTCGATCCACCCACCCGCATCGTGCTCGATGCCGCGACCGCCTCCCGCGGCGCCCACGTAGGGGGTGAGCCGGGTGGCCGTCACGGCGGGCCCGCGCGCGGCGTTCGGCCGCTTCTTGGACTTGGCGAGCGCGTCGGTGGCGGGTGCGAAGACGAAGAGAACTCCGAGGAGGAATACGGCTAGCGTTCGCATCCGCCTTCCGTAAACCGCCCCCCGAAAGGGTGTCAACGCGCGATCGGCGTGGCGGCGCCGAAGCCGTGCGTCAGCAGCGAACCTTTACGCCCTCGGCGATCTTCTTGGCCTTTTTGCGCGCTTCGTCGACCGTCTGTCCCCGCGCGAGAGCCACGCCGAGGCGGCGGTGCCCCTCCATCTCGGGCTTTCCGAAGAGGCGCAGATCCGTCTCGAGCTCCGAGAGCGGAGCCGGATCGATCTCGTAGCGGAGATCGGTCGAATGCCCCTCGCCGAGGATCACGTAGCTCGCCGAGGGCCCGCGCTGGACGATGGACGGAATGGGGAGGCCGAGGATCGCGCGCACGTGGAGCGCGAACTCGCTCAGGTCCTGCGAGATGAGGGTGACCATGCCCGTGTCGTGCGGGCGGGGTGAGACCTCGCTGAAGATCGCCTCGTCGCCGCGGATGAAGAGCTCGACGCCGAAGATGCCCCGACCACCGAGCGCCTCGGTGATGCGCAGCGCGATGGCCTCGGCCTGCGCGCGGGCGAGGGCGCTCATCGGCTGGGGCTGCCACGACTCGTGGTAGTCGCCGCTCACCTGCCGGTGCCCGATGGGCGCGCAGAACGACGTCCCGCCGGCGTGCCGCACCGTGAGGAGCGTGATCTCGTAGTCGAAGTCGACGAAGCCCTCGACGATGACGCGCTGGGTGCGGCCGCGGCTCCCCGAGATGGCGTAGCGGAATGCCTCGCCCACCTGGTCCATGGAGTGGATGGTGCTCTGGCCCTTGCCCGAGGAGCTCATCACGGGCTTGATGACGCAGGGGAGGCCGATGACCTCGACGGCCGCGCGGAGCTCCTCCTCGGTGTCGGCGAAGCGATAGGTGGAGGTGGGGATGCCGAGCTCCTCGGCGGCGAGCCGGCGGATGCCCTCACGATCCATGGTGAGGCGGGCGGCCCGCGCCGTGGGGATCACCGTGACGCCCTCGCGCTCGAGCTCGACGAGGACCTCGGTGGCGATGGCCTCGATCTCGGGCACCACGAAATCGGGCTTCTCCTCCTCGACGACGCGGCGGAGGGCCTCGCCATCGAGCATGGAGAAGACGTGGCTGCGGTGGGCCACCTGCATGGCCGGGGCGTGCGGGTAGCGATCGCACGCGACGACCTCGACGCCGAGGCGCTGCGCCTCGATGGCGACCTCCTTGCCGAGCTCACCCGAGCCGAGCAGGAGGATCTTGGTGCGGCCGGGGCGTCCGGCGGTTCCGAGCGTGATCATCGGGGCCACTCCTCGAGCCCCGCGAGGCGCGCCGCGAGCGCCTCCTTGCTGGGGGCGTCCATGAGACGCGCGATCTGGATGCGTTGCGCCTGCGGCGAGCCCGCGCCGTGGAGCGACTCGGTGAGGTAGCCGACGGCGTTCCGGCCCATCGTCATGTTCTCGATGAGGCGGAGCACGCGGCGGCGATCGTCGACCGAGACTCCGTCGACGGTGCGGAGGTACTTCTTGAGCTTGGGGCCGAGCTCGGGATGCTCGAAGTCGCGATCGGAGGGGAGCGTGCCGACGAGCCCGCCCGCGAGGTCCTGCGCCATCCGCGCGAGCTCGAAGGGGAAGCGCGTGACGTTGTGCTTGCAGACGTTCGCGAGCATCTCGTCGTTCTGGTAGTTGCCCGCGGCGGTGGGCTTGGACTCGTAGCTGCTCGCGATGCCGGCGCCGTAGATGGTCTCGTTGAGGTGGGCCATCTCCACGAGCTTGTCCTTGACGTGGCTCGCCTTGTCGGCGCCGTTCATCTTGGCGATGAGCGAGGCCGCGCCGATGAGCACGTCGCCGAGGCCGGTCTTGCAGACGTAGCTCCGCCGATGGAAGGCCGTGAAGCGCTCGACGAGCGGCGCGGCGAATTCCACCTCGCCGTCCATGAAGACGTGGGAGTAGGGGACGAAGACGTCGTCGAGGAGGATCATCGCCTCCTGGCCGCTGAAGCGCGCGTTGCCCTGGTCGATCGTGCCGTCCTCGAGCGCGCGCGTATCGCAGCTCTGCCGCCCGTAGACGAAGGTGAGGCCCTTCTGCGTGGCGGGGAAGGCGGCGACGACGGCGTAGTCGCGATCGGCCTCGCGGAGGCGCATCGTGGGCATCACCACGATCCAGTGGCTGTTGAGGCAGCCGGTCTGGTGCATCTTGGCGCCGCGGAGGACGAGGCCGTCGGGGCGACGCTCGACGACGCGGACGAAGAGATCGGGATCGGATTGCTCGCTCGGACCGCGGCTCCGATCGCCCTTGGGGTCGGTCATGGCGCCGCCGAGGACGAGGTTCTCGCGCTGGAGCGCCTCGAGGAAGCGCCGGAGCCGCGCGTGGTACTCGGTGCCGTGCGCCTGGTCGCACTCGTAGGTGACGGAGTAGAGGGCGTTGAGGGCGTCCATGCCCACGCAGCGCTGGAAGCAGGTGCCGGTGAGCTGACCGAGGCGGCGCTGCATCTTGTTCTGCGCCACCACGTCCTCGGCGCTCTCGGCCACGTGGAGGAAGCGGCTCACGCGGTGGCCGAGGCCC
>JAAYBZ010000128.1 GCA_012744445.1 Myxococcales bacterium
CCCGCGGCGCTCGAGCCCGAGCTCGTCGCGGCCTTCCAGGACGAGCTCCGCGCGTACGGAACGAACGACACCGATCCCGCCCTCGAAGAGAAGACGCGTGCCATCGAGGCGCTCCTCACCGATCTCGCCAAGGGCGAGATCGAGAAGGCCGAGGCGCTCGCGAGGCTCGGCGCCATCCTGCGTTCGTTCGACGAGGACGCCGCGCTCGAGGTGAAGAAGCTCGAGGCCGACGTGGCGGAGCTCGGCAAATCGCTCTCCTCGAGCGGCTCGATCCTCGAAGACGCCGCCAAAGAGCTCCGCGAGGCCAAGCTCGGCGAGGCGGCCGAAGAGCTCGAGCAGGTCGCCTCCGCGCTCGATCGAGAGCGTGTCCTCTCCGCGCGCGAACGACTCGCGACGCAGCGCGCGCTCGAGCGCGCGTCCGCCATGGACGAGGCCGTCCGCCGCGCCGAGCGCGAGCGGGTGGAGGCCGAACGCCGCCTCCTCGAAGCGCGCGCCCGCGCCGGCGACTCCGAGGAAGAGCGCTCCCTCCTCCGCAAGAAGGAGCGCGAGCTCGAAGAGCTCCGCCGCAACGAAGAATCCCTCCGCGAAGACCGGCGCCGCCTCGAGCGCCTCCGCCGCGACCTCGAGGACGCGGCGTCACGAATGGCCGAAGGCCAGGACCGCGAGGCCTCCGAGGCCCTGCGTCGCGCCGCCGAATCCCTCCGCGACCTCGAGCGCTTCCAGCGCCTCCTCGAGCAGAACGAGGCCCTCCGCCGCCTCGCCGAGCAGCTCCGCGACTCCGTCCGCGAGAGCGGTCAGGGCGGCCAAGGCGGCGAAGGCGGCCAGGGCGGGCGAGGCGAGCGGCTCCAGCGCTTCTCCCTCCGCGCCATGGGCGAGGACGGCGAAGGAGGCGAAGGCGGCGGACAGCGCGCGCGCCTCCGGCTCCCGGGCGAAGGCTCCACCCAGGACCGGCCAGGCCAGAGCGGCGACGGCGAGCGGAGCGGCCAGGATCAGGCCGGCGCGGGCGGCCAGGGCGATGGCTCGGGCCAAGAGGGGGGCTCCGGCGCCCAGGGGCAGGCCCGTGGCGGCGAGTCCCGCGGCCAGGGCGCCGAAGGACGCGGCCAAGACGGACGCGGCCAGGGCGGCCAGGGCGGGAGCCAAGGCGACATGGAAATCACGCTCGGCGGCTCCGGCGGGCAGGCGACGGCCGAGCTCGAGCTGCCCCTCCCCTCGACCGGCAAGGGCACCCAAGGCGGGCGCGGAGGAGGCGACGGAACCTCGTCCTACGGCGACGGCACCCAGGCCCCCCTCGGCGACGACGCTTCCGCGCGCGTGCGCCACGCCGAGAGCCGCGTCGAGGGCGTCTCGGGCGAGGGCCCGACGCGCAGCCAGCTCATCCTCGGCGCGGCCGATCGCGGCTTCTCCTCGCGAGGCTATCGCAAGGTGCACGCCGACTACTCCGCCCACGCCGAAGAGCTCCTCGAAGACGAGTCCATCCCCCCCGGCTATCGACACTACGTCCGGCGCTATTTCCAGCTCATCCGTCCGCGCGACGGCGAGGCCCCCAAGAGGTGAACATGTCCACCGAGACTCATGAGATCAAGACCGAGGTAGCGCGCATCGCCGCGGAGATGAGCCGCGTACGCGAGGAGATCGCCAAGGTCATCGTCGGCCAAGAGGACATCGTCGAGGGCGTGCTCGTCTGCCTCGTCGCGGGCGGCCACGCCTTGCTCGAAGGCGTCCCCGGGCTCGGCAAGACGCGACTCGTGCGCACGCTCGCGGAGGTGCTCGACCTCTCCTTCGCGCGCATCCAGTTCACGCCCGACCTCATGCCCTCCGACATCGTGGGCACGACCGTCCTCTCCGAGACGAACACCGGCGGGCGCACGCTCGAGTTCCGCGAGGGCCCCGTCTTCGCCTCGCTCGTGCTCGCCGACGAGATCAACCGCGCCACGCCCAAGACGCAGAGCGCGCTCCTCGAGGTGATGCAGGAGCGCTCGGTGACCATCGGGCGCAAGACGCACGTCCTCGCCGAGCCGCACTTCGTCCTCGCCACGCAGAACCCGCTCGAGATGGAGGGCACCTACCCGCTCCCCGAGGCGCAGCTCGACCGCTTCCTCTTCAAGCTCGAGGTGAAGTTCCCGAGCAAGGACGAGCTCCGCGCCATCGCGGAGCGCACCACCGGCGGCGGCGAGGCGAAGCCCGAGAAGGTGCTCGACCGCGCCCGCATCCTCGACATCCGACGCCTCTCCCGCGACGTCGTCGTCGCGCCGCACCTCACCGATCTCGCGATCGACGTGCTCGAGTCGACGCATCCGGGCCGCGGCCTCGCCCTTCCCGAGGTGCAGCGCTTCGTGCACTTCGGCGCGAGCCCGCGCGGCCTCCAGGCCATGCTCGTCACGGCCAAGACGCGCGCGCTCCTCGACGGCCGCTTCGCCGTCTCCAAGGACGATCTCGCCTGGGCGGCGCTCCCGGCGCTCCGGCATCGCATCATCCTCAACTTCGAGGGCGAGGCCGAAGGGATCGCCACCGACACGCTCCTCTCGCGCATCCTCGAGAGCCTCGAGGCCAGGAGAGCCCTCCGATGAGCGAGGTGGCGAGCTCGCGCGCGACGCGTGCTTCGTACGGAGACCTCTTCGACGAAGCCTTCATGCGCAAGCTGCACTCGCTCGCGCTCGCCTCGCGGCGCGTCTTCCGCGGGCGCCTCCGCGCCGAGCGCGCGAGCAAGAAGACCGGCGCCGGCATCGAGTTCGCCGATCACCGCGACTACGTCGAGGGCGACGACATCCGCGCGCTCGACCTCAACGTCTACCAACGGAGCGAGAAGCTCCTCCTCCGCCTCTACGAGGAAGAAGAAGACCTCTCGGTCCACCTCCTCGTCGACACTTCGGCGTCCATGGCCTACGGGCCGCGCCCCAAGCTCCGGGTGGCGCAGCGGCTCGCGGCGGCCCTCGCCTACGTGGCCCTCGTCCACCTCGACCGCGTGTCCATCGCCTCGGCGTCCGAAGACCTCGACGCGATCCTCCCGCCGACGCGCGGCAAGAACCGCATCTTCCGCGTGCTCGACTTCCTCGCGACGCTCGAGGCCTCCGGCAAGACCGACCTCGGCGCGGCGGCCAAGGCCTTCGCGGCGCGCAAACCCCGCCGCGGCCTCGCCATCGTGATCAGCGACTTCTTCGATCCGCGCGGGCCAGGCGCCGTCCTCGATCCCTTGCGCTTCGCGCGCTTCGAGGTCGTCGCCATCCATCTCTTCGATCCCGCCGACGCCAAGCCCAAGGCCGCCGGCGACTTCACCTTCGTCGACCGCGAGACCGGCGCGATCCGCGACGTCTCCATCACGCCGGCGCTCCTCGCACGCTTCGAGGCCGCGCACGCCGCGCACGCCGCGCGCGTCGAGACCCACTGCCGCGAAAAGGGCGTCCGCTACGCCGC
>JAAYBZ010000012.1 GCA_012744445.1 Myxococcales bacterium
GAGGGTTCCTCCGGCCAGGTTCACAAGGAGTATCCATGAGCAGGGTCCTCATCATCGGCGCCGGCGGCGTCGGTAACGTCGTGGCGCACAAGTGCGCGCAGAATCCCGAGGTCTTCACCGACATCTTCCTCGCGAGCCGTACGCTCTCGCGTTGCGAGGCCATCCAGAAGAGCGTCCTCGAGCTCCAGGGACGGATGATCGACATCCGCCAGATCGACGCCGACGACGTGAAGGCCACGACCAAGCTCATGGAGGAGATCAAGCCCGACCTCCTCATCAACGTGGCGCTCCCCTACCAGGACCTCGCGCTCATGGAGGCCTGCCTCGCGGCCGGTGTCGACTACCTCGACACCGCCAACTACGAGCCGCCCGACGTCGCCAAGTTCGAGTACAGCTGGCAGTGGGCCTACGACGACAAGTTCAAGGCGGCCGGCCGCATGGCGCTCCTCGGCTCGGGCTTCGACCCCGGCGTGACCAACGTCTTCTGCGCCTATGCGCAGAAGGAGCTCTTCGACGAGATCGACACGATCGACATCCTCGACTGCAACGCCGGCAGCCACGGCAAGCCCTTCGCCACCAACTTCAACCCGGAGATCAACATCCGGGAGATCACGCAGAACGGGCGCTACTGGGAGAACGGCCGGTGGATCGAGACGGGCCCGCTCGAGCACCACGTCGACTTCGACTTCCCCGAGATCGGCACTCGGCGCGCCTACCTCCTCTATCACGAGGAGCTCGAGAGCCTCGTGAAGAACATCAAGGGGCTCAAGCGCATCCGCTTCTTCATGACCTTCGGTGAGGAGTACCTCACGCACCTCCGCGTGCTGCAGAACGTGGGCATGACGAGCATCGAGCCCGTCGAGTTCCAGGGCGTGCAGATCGTCCCCATCCAATTCCTCAAGGCGCTCCTGCCCGATCCCGCCTCGCTCGCCGAGAACTACACCGGCAAGACGAGCATCGGCTGCCTCATCGAGGGCCGCAAGGACGGGAAGCCCAAGAAGGTCTTCATCTACAACAACTGCGATCACGCCGCGTGCTACCGAGAGGTGCGCGCGCAGGCGATCAGCTACACGACGGGCGTGCCCGCCGTGGTGGGCGCCACGATGATGCTGAAGGGCCACTGGAAGAAGCCGGGCGTCTTCAACATGGAAGAGTTCGATCCCAACCCCTTCCTCGAGGAGCTCGCCAAGCGCGGCCTCCCCTGGCACGTCCAAGAGCGCTGATGCACGACATCGATCCGAGCGCGATCGAGCGGACTCCGGCGTTCGTCGTGAGCACCGGCGCCCTCGAGAAGAACCTCGAGCTCCTCTCGCGCGTGCAGCGCGAGGCGGGGTGCAAGATCCTCCTCGCGCTGAAGGGGTTCTCCCTCTTCGCCGCGGCCCCGCAGATCCGAAGGCACCTCCCGGGCGTCGCCGCGAGCGGCGCCTACGAGGCGCGCCTCGGGCGGGAGGAGTTCAAGGGCGAGGTCCACACGTATTGCGCGGCCTTCGGCGAGGCGGACTTCCTCGAGACGCTCGAGCTCTCGGATCACGTCATCTTCAACTCGTTCGAGCAGTGGGAGCGCTTCCGCCCGGTCTACGAGCGCTTCCATCGCGAGACGGGCAAGACGGTCGAATTCGGGCTGCGGTTGAACCCCGGCTACAGCGAGGTGGAGGTCGCGCTCTACGACCCCTGCGCGCCCGGCAGCCGCCTCGGCATCCCGCGCGCGGCCTTCGACGGAAAGAGCCTCGACGGCATCTCGGGGCTGCACTTCCACTCGCTCTGCGAGCAAGGCGCCGACGTGCTCGAGCGCACGCTCGCGGTCGTGGAGGAGAAGTTCGCGCCCTTCCTCCGGCAGGTCCGCTGGGTGAACTTCGGCGGCGGTCACCACATCACGCGCGCGGGCTACGACGTCGACAAGCTCATCGCCCTCGTCCGCGGCTTCCGCGAGCGCTACGGCGTCGAGGTCTACCTCGAGCCGGGCGAGGCCATTGCGCTCGGCACGGGCGTGCTCGTCGCGAGCGTCCTCGACGTGCCGCGCACCGAGCTCCCCACGGCGATCCTCGACACCTCGGTGACCTGCCACATGCCCGACTGCCTCGAGATGCCCTACCGGCCCGAGATCGTGGGCGCGGGGCAGGCGGGCGAGAAGCCCTACACCTATCGGCTCGGCGGTCTGAGCTGTCTCGCGGGCGACGTGGCGGGCGACTACTCGTTCGACGCGCCGCTCGAGGTGGGCCAGCGCCTCGTCTTCCTCGACATGGCGCACTACACGATGGTGAAGACCACGATGTTCAACGGCGTGCCCTTGCCCGACATCGTGCTCTGGGACTCGGAGGCGAAGGAGGCGCGCTTGGTGCGCCGCTTCGGCTACGAAGACTATCGAAACCGCCTCAGCTGATCGGGTTCTCGCGTGCTTCGTCTCTGCTTCGTCTGCCTCGGCAACATCTGCCGCTCCCCCACCGCCCACGGCGTCTTCCTCCGCCTCGCCGAGGAGCGCGGGCTGCTGGATCGACTCGTCACCGACAGCGCGGGTACGAGCGCGTTCCACGTGGGCGAGCGGCCCGACGCGCGCTCCCAGATGGCAGCACGTCGGCGAGGCTTCGAGCTCCCGGGCGTGGCGCGGCAGTTCACGGCCGAGGACTTCTCTCGCTTCGATCTTATCCTCGCGATGGATCGCACGAACCGCGCGGCGCTCCTCGCGATGGCGCGCACCGAGGAGGAAGCCCGCCGCGTCCGCTTGCTCCGCGACTTCGATCCTCGATCGCCGCGCGACGCCGACGTCCCCGACCCGTACTACGGCGGGGACGCGGGCTTCGAGGAGGTCCTCGACATCTGCGAGGCCGCGTGTCGCGGCCTCCTCGACTACCTCGAGCGAGAACGGCGGATTTGATCGAGAGGCTCCGGGAGGCGGTAGGGCGCGCGCTCGGCGCGGAGGTGAGGGGTGGCTCGCCCGTCGCGGGTGGTGACGTCAACCGCGCGTTCCGCTTCGACGTGGTGGGGATCGGGCCCGTCTTCGTGAAGACGCACGAGCATCCCCCCGCCGGGCTCTACGCCGCCGAGGCCGACGGCCTCGCGCTCCTCCGGCGCACCGGCGCCATCCGCGTCCCCGAGGTGCTCGCCGTGGGCGAGGGCGACGTCTCCTTCCTCGCGCTCGAGTGGGTCGAGGCCGGGCGGAAGGCGCCCGACTTCGACGAGCGCTTCGGCCGCGCGCTCGCCCGGATGCACGCGTCGCGCGCGGAGGCCTTCGGGCACGCGCGCGACAACTTCATCGGGCCGCTCCCGCAGCCCAACGCGTGGGCCGAGGATTGGCCTACGTTCTACCGGGACCGACGCCTCGCGCCGATGATCGCGGCCGCCTCGGGCATGCTCGATCGCGAGACGCGGCGCGCGCTCGACGCGCTCCTCCTCCGGGTCGACGAGCTCGCGAGGACCGACGAGCCGCCCAGCGTGATCCATGGCGATCTGTGGTCGGGCAACGTGATGTCCGACGCGCAGGGAATGCCTCGCCTCGTCGATCCGGCCGCCTACGCCGGCGCGCGCGAGGTCGATCTCGCGATGCTCCAGCTCTTCGGCGCGCCGAGCGCGCGCTTCTTCGCGGCCTATGACGAGGTGTTGCCGCGCGAGCCGGGCCACGAGCGAAGGGTGCCGCTCTATCAGCTCTACTTCCTGCTCCTGCACGTCGCGCTCTTTGGCACGAGCTATCTTTCGGGCGTGAAGCGCGTCCTCGGAGCCCTTCGATGAAGCGAGCCATCGTCCTCGTCGATCACGGGAGCAAGCGCGCCGAGGCCAACGAGGCGCTCGAGCGCGTGGCCGAGCTCCTGCGCGGCCTCGTCGGCGATTCGGTCGTGGTCGAGGCGGCGCACATGGAGCTCGCGTCACCTACGATCGACGAGGCGTTCGCGCGGTGCCGAGCCGCCGGCGCGCTCGAGGTGGTCGTGGTGCCGTACTTCCTCTCCCCGGGGCGTCACGTGAGCGAGGACATCCCTCGCATGGCGCAGGAGGCGGCGCGGGCGCACGAGGGCATGGTCGCGAAGGTGACCGCGCCGCTCGGCCCCGACCTCGCCCTCGCGGAGCTCGCGCGCGCGCGATTCGAAGCGGCCCTCGACGAAGAGGCGAGCGGATGAGGCGGCCCACGTGAGGGTAACTCCTCTCCGCGCCCGCTTGATCCTCGCCGTTCGGATCGGGTGAAGTGCAGGTTCGCGAGGGACGCCGTGGGGGCGGTGCCATTCGCGAACGCGATCAGGGGGGGCGATGAGGGGGCAGGCAATTTCCTGGGCGAGCCAGCATGGTGCGCCCCGAGGCATCACCAAGATCCGGGCGTACGCGCTGTGGAGCCTGGTCGACGCGATCCGCATGAAGTTCGGCGCGCGCGGCCTGCACGAGGTGCGCGCGAAGCTCTCACCCGAGCGGCGGGAGCAGATGCGATCGTTGCCCTCGCAGAGCGGGTGGTGTGAGTATGACCTCTATCTCGACGTGCTCGAGAGCGCGGTCGAGCGCTTCTACGGGGGGGATCTCTTCGGGGCCTTCGACCTCTCGCGCGCGGCCAAGCAGATCGACGCGAAGCGGATGTTCCACGAAACGGGTATCTTCGATTCGCCGCGAGCGCTGGTCTCGCAGCTCCGGTCGATCCGAAACCACTACCTCGACGGGGGCCGCCTCGAGAGCCGTCTCGTCTCGCCTTCGCTCCTGCGCATCACGGTGAGCGGGCTCCCGACGACCTCCGAAGCCGCGGCATGGGATCTGGCGGGCGGCGTCGCGGGGCTCCTCGAGGCGAGCGGGGCGATCCACGTCGAGCTCGTCGAGCTCGAGATCATGTCACGGAGCTGCGTGCTCTCGCTCCGCTTCGAGGCGAACGCGCCCGCTCAAGGCGTGATGTAGACACGTGTCCCCAGCACGCGCTTGCCGTCTGCGTAGGTGCCGAACCAACCGTCGTGGAGCGCAGGGCTCGTGGACTCGAAGACCACGCGCGCGTCGTGCGGGCTGAGGTTCACGCAGCCGTGCGAACGACGTGTGCCGAAGCGATCGTGCCAGAAGGCGGCGTGCAGCGCGTAGGAGCCCTGGAAGTACTGGGTGAAGGGCACGTCCTCGATGCGGTAGCGATCGCCCTTCGGCGTGTCGGGGGAGACGTCGTTCATCGTGCGCCCGACGAACTTCTTCTCGATGCGGAAGAGGCCCTGCGGCGTGTCGTGCCCGTCGACGCCGGTGGAGACGAGCGTCGCGAAGAAGGGCGTCTTCCCGCGGTAGAGCACGAGGGTCTGCTCGCCGATGTCGACGTGGATCCACACCTCGTCGTCCTTCACCTTGAAGGGCGGGTCGATCTTCTCCGCGACGCCGGCGAACCAGTCCTTGAGCACGCGGCCGTCGGCGAGCTCGTGGACGAGGAAGTCGCCGACGAGGACGGTGGGCTTGGCGCCCGGGAGGTGCGCGTAGCGGGGCAGCGGCTCTTCGTCGGGATCTTCCTCGAAGCGGACGCCGCCTTCGTCGCGGATTACGCGGAGCGGGCGGACGGGGCGCGTCACGAAGCCGAAGGGGAGCTGGATCTCGCCGCCGAGCTCGACGCCGCGGAGCTCGCTCGCGTCGACCTTCTTGAGCGTGTCGGCGAGGAGGTACTCGCCCTGCGCGTTCCGGATGAGGCGCCCCTCGGGCGGGAGCCCCTTGGGGCTCGAGACGTAATACCCGCGCGCGAGGAGGCGATCGACGAAGCGCGGCTTCGAGGGCTCGTCGGGGAGCGCGTCCGCGAGGAAGCGCTCGAGCTTCTTCTCGTCGCCGAGGCGGCGATGGTGCCGGAGGCGCGAGAGCCAATGCACCACGGCCTCCCGCTCCTTGGGGTTGGGCTTGCGCCGCATGACCGGCGCGTCTTCGAGCGTGACGAAGTAGTAGTCGTAGGGGAGGTCGTCGTGACGGCGCGGGGGCGTCAAGTCGCGCTGATCCTCGGGGAGCTCCTCGCCCACGATCACGTCGAAGCCCCGACAGAAGAAGCCCTCGGGATGGAGCTCGAGCCAGCCTTCCTTGCACCCCTCGCCAGCGTCCGTTGAGCGGGCGCGCACGGTGACGCCGCGACGGATGAACCCGATCGTTTCGGCGTCGCGCGAGGGGCGCGCCTTCACCGCGGCCTGGAAGAGCCTCACCGTCGCCTCCATCGGGTACTCCCGCGCGATCCGCTCCTGCTCGAGCTCTTCGGCCGACGGACCCTCGGCGGCGAGCGGCTCGACGATCGTCGCGGACGTCGCCGCCTCGTCGCTCGACGTCTCGGGCCCCGCGCACGCGGTGAGCGCGAGGAGGATGCCGATCGTGCGTCGCATGGGCCGGCGAGCTTAACATCCCCAATCGTGGATGGGGAGATCGCGCTTGGTTGATGCAGCCGCGTGCGGATGGGAGGCTCCTGCCCATGGCTCTCCCTCGGATGTGGCTCTCGCCCTTGGCGTCGGGCGTCGACGTCTTCTTCCGCGACACGATCCTCAACCGCGCGCGGAGACCCGAGCGCGTGGCCCACGCCGATCGCAAGAAGGCGCTCCTCGAGGCGATCGACGCGACGGTGGAGCCATGGATGTTCGACGATCGCGAGCGCTTCTTCCCGCTCCGTCCCGTCGTGTCGCCCGAACGACGGCGCGGACGGTCCATCGTGCCGGGCGAGGTCCTCGAGCTCCGCTGGAAGAGCGAGTTCGAGCCCATCTACGAGGAGAACCGCGCGCTCTTCGCCAAGCTCGAGCGCAACGGGAGGGCGCGCGCGCGCATCATCCGCCGCGATCCGGAACACCCGCGGCCGACGCTCCTCCTCGTCCACGGCTTCATGGGGGGGGCGCCCGATCTCGAGGAGAGGCTCTTCCCCGTGCGTGAGCTCTTCGCCGCGGGCTACGACCTCGCGATCGCGACGCTCCCCGGGCACGGTGGCCGGAAGGACGGCGGCCGCTTCGATCGGCCGCGGTGGCCCGCGCACGGTCCGCGCTTCACCATCGACGGCTACCGTCAGGCGATCTCCGACCTCCGCGCGCTCGTCCATCACCTGCGCGACGAGGGCGCGCCCGCGGTGGGGGCCCTCGGGATGAGCCTAGGCGGGTACACGAGCGCGCTCCTCGCCACGGTCGAGCCACGCCTCGACGCCGTGATCCCGTTCGTCCCGCTCGCGAGCATGGCGCAGTACATGTTCGAGAACGGTCAGCTCCCCGGCACGCGCGAGGAGCAGCTCGAGCTGCGCGAGCTCGTCGACGTGCTCTTCTCGCCCGCGAGCCCCACGGCGCGACCGGTGCTCGTGCCACACGCGGGACGAAAGGTCGTCGCAGGCAAGGTCGACCGCATCACGCCGGTCTCGCACGCGAGCCGACTCGCGCGGCACTTCGGCGTGGCGGTCGAGACGTTCGAGGGGGGGCACCTCTTGCAATGGGGCAAGACCGCCGCGTTGCTCTCGGCCATCGAGCGGAGCCGCGCGAGCTTCGCCGCGAGGCGCCCGTGAGGCGCGCGCTCGTCCTCGGGCTGCTCCTCGTGGGATGCGACGCGCCCAAGCCGCCCGAGGCGCGCCTCGTGGTGGAGGCGCACGAGGCGCTCTGGGAAGCGCGACGCGGTTCCTTCGAGGCGCGCGCCGACAGGCTCGAAGCGCTCCGCGCGCTCGCGCTTCGCGATCCCGACGTGGCGAGCGTGCGCGACGCGTGCGTCTCGCTCCACGCGACGATGCTCGAGGCCGATCGGCTCACCCAGGAGGCGCGCGCGCGCGTCGACGCCTTCGAGGCGACGCTGCCGGCCGAGCGCGATCGCGAGGAGACGGCGCGCATCGCCGAGCTCCTCGGGCGATCTCACGGCGCGCTCCGACGCTCGGAGGAGGTGCGCAGCGATTGTTTGCGGGGTATCCAGAGGCTCGAGGAGAAAGAGCGACGATGAAGAAGCCCCGATGGATCCTTCCGTTCACGATGGCGCTCTCGGCGTGCGCGCCGATGGAGACCGCGAGCCCCGAGGCCGAGATCCCCTCGGCGGGTGAGGAGCAGACGATCGAGGCCGCGGCGCCGAGCGTGCCCGTATGGGTCTCGCGCGAGTTCCGCACGCCCGAGTGCGTGATCCACGACGCCGAGGCCGACGTCTATCTCGTGGCCAACATCGAGGGCTCGCCGGTCGAGCGCGATCGCAACGGCTTCATCTCCAAGGTCTCTCCCTCGGGCGAGATCCTCGACGCGCACTTCATCCGCGGGAGCGAGTCGGGCCACGCCCTCTCGGCGCCCAAGGGGATGGCGATCCGCGGCGACGCGCTCTACGTCGCCGACATCGATCGCGTCTTCACCTTCCACCGCGTCACGGGTGAGCTCCTCGCCGAGACGATCATCCCCGGCGCGACCTTCCTCAACGGCGTCGCCGTGGGGAGCGAGGGCGAGGTCTACGTCACCGACAGCGGCCTCACGCTCGGCGAGGAAGGCTTCGCCGCGAGCGGCACCGACGCCATCCACGTGCTCCGCGAGGGCCAAGCGCCCGTCGCGCTCGTCGCCGATCCCACGCTCGGCCGACCGAACGGCATCGTCGCCACCGAGGCGGGCCTCTGGGTCGTGACCTTCGGGACGGGCGAGCTCTACCGCGTCGATCGCGAGGGGAACGTCCTCGATCGTCGCACGCTCCCCGAAGGCACGCTCGATGGCATCGTCGAGCTCCCCGACGGACGATTCGCGATCTCGAGCTGGGAGGGCGAGAGCGTGCTCGTGGGCGAGCCGCGCGGTGAGTTCACGCGGGCGATCACGGGCGTGACCTCCCCGGCGGCCATCGGCTACGACGCGTCGCGCGGGCGGATCCTCGTCCCGATCTTCATGAAGGACGAGGTCCGCGTCTTCGGTCCGGAAGCCAGAGCGAACGGAGCAGACGCCCCGTAGGGCTCTCGTCGAGGCGGGCGATCGCCTCGGGCGTACCCTCGCCGAGGAGCCGCCCGCCGTCGCGCCCGCCGCTCGGGCCGAGATCCACGAGGTGATCCGCCGCGGCGATGACGTCGAGGTGATGCTCGATCACCACCACCGTGTCGCCGCGCTCGACGAAGCGATCGAGGAGCTCGAGGAGGCGCGAGACGTCCTCTCGATGGAGCCCGGTCGTGGGCTCGTCGAGGACGTAGAGCGTGCCGGGCGTGTTGGTGGCGCCGAGCTCGGCGACGAGCTTGAGGCGCTGCGCCTCGCCGCCGCTCAGCGTGCTCGAGCGCTGGCCGAGCGAGAGGTACCCGAGCCCGAGGTCCGAGAGGAGCGCGAGCGGCGCCGCGACCTTGGGGAAGGCGGCGAAGCGCTCGACGGCTTCGTCGATCTCGAGCTCGAGGATCTCGCCCGCCGACAGGCCCCCGAGCTTCACCTCGAGCGTCTCACGCGAGAATCGCAGGCCACCGCACGCGTCGCAGCGCATCTGCACGTCGGGGAGGAACGCCATCTGCTCGGTGACGACGCCGTTTCCATCGCAGGTGGGGCAGCGGCCGTCGGCGACGTTGAAGGAGAATCGACCCGCTCCGTAGCCGCGCGCGCGCGCCTCGGGCGTCGCCGCGAGGAGCGCGCGGAGCTCGTCCCAGACGCCCACGTAGGTGGCGGGCACGGAGCGCGGCGTGCGCCCGATGGGGCTCTGATCGACCTCCACGGCGCGGCGGATGCCGGGCGTGAGCGTGATCCGGCGATGCGGGAGCGGCGCCTCGGCGACGTGCCCGAGCGCGCGCTTGGCCGCGGGGAGCAAGGTGCCGCGGATGAGCGAGCTCTTGCCCGAGCCGCTCACGCCCGTGACGACCGTGAGGCGCCCTTCGGGGATGTGGATCGTGACGTCGCGGAGGTTGTTGCCCGTGGCTCCTTCGAGGACGATCGCGCGCTCGGCCTCGGGCCGGGGCTCGCGCGGGACGATCGGGCGTGAGAGCGAGGGCGCGGTGACACCGAGCCCCTTCTTCACGAGCTCGGCGGGTGTGCCCTCCGCGACGATGCGGCCGCCGCGGCGACCCCCGCCGGGGCCGACGTCGACGAGTCGATCGGCCGCCATGAGGACGTCGGCGTCGTGCTCCACCACGAGGACGCCGTTCCCGCTCTCGACGAGCGCGCGCATCGCGTCGATGAGGCGGTGCGTATCGACGGAGTGGAGCCCGATGGTGGGCTCGTCGAGCACGTAGAGCACGCCGGTGAGCCCGGCGCCGAGCTGCGCCGCGAGGCGGACACGCTGCGTCTCCCCGCCGCTGAGCGTCTTGGCGCCGCGATCGAGGCCGAGGTAGCCGAGCCCCACGGCCTCGAGGAAGCCGAGGCGTCGATCGAGCTCGCGCAGGATGCCCTCGGCGATGGTCGCGTCCCGACCCGTGAACGAGAGCGAGGCGAAGTGCGCGCGCGCCGAGGCGACGTCCATCGCGAGCACCTCGTGGATGCGCGTGCCCTTCACCACCACCGAGCGCGCGAACTCGCCGAGGCGCGTGCCGCCGCACGACGGACACGTCTTCCGCTCCTCTTCGCCGCTGCGGCCGCGCTTCGCGACCACGACGCTCCCCTCGCCTTCGCAGCGCGGGCACGCGCCCTGCCGCGTGTTGTGCGAGAATAGGCGAGGGTCGAGCTCGACGCGAGCCCCGTCCGAGGCGCCGACGCGGAGGTCCAGCGCGCCGCGCCGTCCGACGACGCGCACCTCGCCCTCGGCGCGCTCCGCGGCACGCGCGAGCGCCGAGAGGAGCGCCTCGCGATCGGCGGTCTTCACCTTGGCGATGGGAAGGTCGACGTCGTGCTCCTTGTGGCGCTCGAGCTCGAGGAGCTTGGCGAGCGCGACCTTCTTCCCGTCGATGCGCGCCTCGGTGAAGCCCTCCTTGCGCGCGGCCTCGAGCACCTCGCGGTGGAGGCCCTTTCGACCGCGCACCACGGGCGCGTAGACCGTGACGCTCCCGCGCGGGCCGAACTTCCGCTTCACCTTGGCCGCCATCGAGGCGAGGCCCTGGAGCGAGCCCTCGGGGCCGTCGGCCGCGATCTCCCCGAGGCGCGCGTAGAGGAGGCGGATGAAGTGCGCGACCTCGGTGAGCGTGCCGACGGTGGACATCGCGCCGCCCGCGGTGATGCGCTGCTCGAGCGCGACGGTGGGCGGCACGCCGATCACGCGATCGACGTCGGGGCGGGGGAGCTGCGGGAGGTATTGGCGCGCGTAGGGCGAGAGCGTCTCGAGGAAGCGGCGCTGTCCCTCGGCGTGGATGATGTCGAAGGCGAGCGAGCTCTTGCCGCTGCCGCTCGGGCCGGCCACGGCGACGAGCTTGCCGAGCGGGATGGCGATGGAGACTTCCTGGAGGTTGTGCTCGCGCGCGTTCTCGACGACGACCGCCGCTTCGTGAGCGGACTCGGGCGACCGCGTCCGCTCACGCCGCGGAGGCGCGACCTCGCCCGTCGACTCGAGCGCGCGGCGGAGGTGGATGGCGGTCTTGCTCTCGGCGCTCTTCGCCACCTCGATGGGCGGGCCGGCGGCGACGACGAGGCCGCCTTCGGCGCCCGCGCCGGGGCCGAGGTCGACGAGGTGGTCTGCGCGGAGCGCGGCCCGGAGATCGTGCTCCACCATGACGACGGTCGCGCCGCCGTCGACGAGGCGGTCGAGGACGTCGAGGAGCTTCTCCACCTCGCTTGGATGGAGGCCGGCGGTGGGCTCGTCGAAGACGAGGAGCGCGTCCTTGGGGGGCTTCGCGAGCGCGTGGGCGAGCTTGAGGCGCTGCGCCTCGCCACCGCTCAGCGCGTTGAGGGGCTGCCCGAGCCGGAGGTAGCCGAGGCCCACGTCGCGCGCGGGCGCGAGCGCCTTCTCGACGGCGCGATCGCCCGAGAAGCGCGCGAGGGCCTCGTCGATGGTGAGGTCGAGGATGGCGGCCGCGTCGAGCCCGTCGAGCGTGACCTCGAGGGCCTCGGCGGTGAAGCGCCTCCCACCGCACGCGGGGCAGGAGAAGCTCACGTCGGCGAGGAACTGCATCTCGACGGTCTCGTAGCCCTGGCCCTTGCAGACCTCGCAGCGGCCGCCTTCGACGTTGAGCGAGAAATAGCCCGGGCCGAGCTCGCGCTCCTTGGCCTCGGGCGTCTCGGCGAGGCGCTTGCGGAAGACGTCCCAGACCTTGAGGTAGGTCGCCGGGTTGCCGCGGGAGGTGCGCCCGAGCGGCGATTGATCGACGGCCTCGACGTGACGGATCCACTCGACGCCCTCGAGCGAATCGAAGGGCAGCGGCGGATCGGCGAGCGAGACGTCGAGCGTGCGCGCGACGGCGGGGTAGAGCGTCTCGAGCACGAGCGAGCTCTTTCCGCTCCCGCTCACGCCCGTGACGCAGGTCATCGCACCGACGGGCACGGCGAGGTCGACGCCGCGGAGGTTGTTGCCGCGGGCGCCACGGAGGACGATCTCGCCCATGCCGCGGCGCACCTTCGCGCGCGCGCGGAGGGGCGTCCCGAGCGCGCGCGCCGTCGCGGTCTTCGCCCTGAGGAGCGCCTCGGGTGGTCCGTCGAAGACGACGCTTCCGCCGTTCTCACCCGAGCCGGGGCCGAGCTCGATCACCCGATCGGCGCCGAGGATCATCGACGGCTCGTGCTCGATGGCGACGACGGTGTTGCCCGACTCGGCGAGGCGCCGCGCGACGACGGAGAGCCGCGAGACGTCCTCCGGGTGGAGGCCGGTGGTGGGCTCGTCGAGGACGAAGAGCGAGTTGGTGAGCGTCGCGCCGAGGGCGCCGGTGAGCGCCACGCGCTGCGTCTCGCCGCCGCTCAGGGTGCGGCTCGCGCGGTCGAGGGTGAGGTAGCCGAGGCCGACGTCGAGCAGCGTGCGGAGCCGGCCCGTGCACTCCGAGAAGAGGAGCTTCGCCGCGGGATCGCGCTCGTGCGCCTTCGCCTGCTCGGCGAGGAAGTCGTATGCCTCCCGCACGGGCATCGCGAAGAGCTCGGCGAGGTTCTTCCCGCCCACGCGGTAGAGGAGCGACTCGGGCTGGAGCCGCGCGCCCTGACACGCGGGGCAGCGGTCGTACGAGCGGTAGCGCGAGAGGAAGACGCGGACGTGCATCTTGTACGCCTTCGTCTCGAGCCAATCGAACCAGCCGAGGAGCCCGCCCCAGCTCTTGGGGAAGCCCTTCTCGTCGCCGTGGAGGAGGAAGTGTCGCTCGTCCTCGGTGTACTCGGCGATGGGCTTGTGGAGATCGATCCCGCGCGCGGCGGCGGCGCGCTTCAGGATGCGGCGCTCCCACTCGGTCGACTTCCCGCTGAACGGGGCGATCGCGCCGTCGGCGAGGCTCTTGCGCGGATCCGGGATGACCTTGTGCAGATCGACGCCGATCACGCGCCCGAAGCCGCGGCACGTCGCGCACGCGCCCACGGCGCTGTTGAAGCTGAACATGCCGGGCGTCGGCGCGCGGTAGTCGAGGCGGCAGCGCGCGCAGCTCCGGTCGCGGCTCGCGGGGATGCGCGTTCCGTCCTCGAGGTGGACGTCGACGCGGCCGCGACCCCGCGCGTACGCGGTCTCGACGGCTTCGACGAGGCGGCTGCGATCGGCGGGGCGGATCACGAGCCGATCGACGACGATGTCGAGCGTGGCGGGGCGGGCGGCCTTCTTGCGCCTCGACTCGCCGAGGATCTCGCTCGGGCGGAGCGTCTCGAGCTCACGCACCTTCCCCCCGAGCTGCACGCGGCCGTAGCCCGCTTCGAGGAGCTCCTCGCGCACGCCGAGGAAGCGCTCGGCGCTCGGCACCTCGACCGGCGCGGTGACGACGGCGCGCGCGCCTTCGTGGGACGCGAGGAGGCGCGAGGCGAAGTCCTCGGGCGCGTCGGGCTCGACGACCTCGCCACAAGAGGCGCAGTGCAGGACGGCGACGCGCGCCCAGAGATCCTTCGCGTAGTCGGAGATCTCCGTCATCGTGCCGACCGTCGAGCGGCTCGTGCGCACGGGGCCGCTCCGATCGACGGCGACGGAGGCGGGGATCGGATCGAGCGAGTCGACCGGGGGGCGAGGGAGGCGCTCGAGGAATTGCCGCGCGTACGCGCTGAAGCTCTCCACGTAGCGGCGCTGCCCTTCGGCGTAGAGCGTGCCGAAGGCGAGGGACGACTTGCCCGCGCCGCTCGGGCCCGCGATGACGACGAACTCGCCGGGCGCGAGATCGAGATCGATGCCCTTGAGGTTGTGGGTCCGAGCTCCGCGGAGCCGTGTGGATCGCATGGGGCGCAGTCTTTTACGGGACGGGCGGGGGGTAAAGCGCGCGCGGCAGTGCATGCGCGCGAATGCGGCTAATCTCGGCGCAGGGCGGGGACCCGGTCAGCGAGGAGGCCCCACCCAGGGGAGAATGACGTGGACATTGGAGCTCTCTTCAAGGCCGCCTGGGCGAAGTTCACCGAGCACGCCGCGCCGCTCGTGCTCGCGACCATCGTCACCATGGCTGCGCCCAACATCGTGAGCTACGTGCTCGGCAAGATCCCGGGGGTCGGCGGGTTCCTCGGCATGATCGTCGGCGGAACCCTCTCCATCTTCCTCGGGATGGGGCTCACCTCGATGGCCCTCGACGTGGTCGACGGGAAGTCGCCCGAGCTCCCGCAGCTCTTCGAGACGTTCAAGGCGCGGCAGGTGGACTACCTCGTCACCGGCGTCCTGGTGGCCTCGGGCGCCATCCTCTGCGGCGTCGGCGCCATCGTCACGAGCTTCCTCTTCCTCCTCGCCCCCGTGATGGTGATCGACGGACGTGGCTGGAACGAGGCGCTCCGCGCGAGCTACGAAGCGGTGACGGAGGACTTCGGCACGCACGCGCTCCTCTGGCTCGTCTGCGTCGGGCTCGTGATGGTGGGCGCGATGGCGTTCGGCATCGGCGCGCTCGTCACGGTGCCGCTCTCGCTCCTCGTGCTCACCTCGTTCTACCGTGAGCGCACGGCTCCCCGCGTGATCGAGGCCGAGGTCGGCTGAGGCACACGCGCGCGCGACCTGCTAAGGGTTGCGCATGAGCGATCCGCAGAGAGCGGCGTTTCTGGCGATGGTCCAGAAACACCTCGTGGACACGGTTCCCCACAACCACGCCATCGGGATGAAGCTGGTGGAGCTCGGGGTCGACAGCTGTCGCTTCACCATCCCGTACTCGGAGACCCTGGTGGGGAACCCGGAGACGGGGGTGATGCACGGCGGGGTGATCACGGCGTTCATCGACGCGGCGTGCGGGGCGGCCGTGATCGCCGCGCTCAAGGGCCTCCGCCGTGTGGCCACGCTCGACCTCCGCATCGACTACATGCGGCCGGCCGCGCCGCGTCGCGAGATCACCTGCCACGCGCGCTGCTACCGCCTCACCAAGAACGTGGCCTTCACGCGCGCCGAGGCCTACCTCGACACGCCGGAGGAGCTCGTCGCCACCGCGGCGGGTACCTTCGCGATCTTCGACGAGCCCGCCACGGCGCGGAAGGAGGCGCAGAAATGACGAGCCTCCGCGATCTCGTCCAGGAGGCGCGCGCCACCTCCGATTACCGCGCGCTGATCGAGGCGATCCCCTACGCCCGCTTCCTCGGCTTCTCGTTCGAGCCGCGCGAGGGCGAGCTCCTCGGGCGGATGGCGTTCGCGCAGCACGTGGTGGGGAACGCGCGCGTCGGCGCGCTCCACGGCGGCGCGCTCGGGGCGCTCATGGAGCTCACGGGCGCCTTCGCGGTGCTCCACGAGGCCGAGGCGCTCACGGTGCCCAAGACGATCAACATCACCGTCGAGTACCTGCGCCAGGCGCACTTCGAGGACACCTACTGCCGGGCCGAGCTCGTCCGAAAGGGACGCCGCGTGGTGAACGTGCGGCTCACGGCGTGGCAGAGCGACGAAAAGAAGCCCGTCACCGCGGCCGTCGCGCATTATCTGATCGACCCGGGCGAGACCACGGCCGGCTGAGCGGTGGGGCCACGGGTGGAGGAGGGAGCGCCACGTGGCGAAGAAGATGTCGAAGCCTGCCGAACCCAAGCTCCTCTCGGGCGGCAACCCGCAGATCCCCAAGGGCGACGGCGACGCGCCGGTGCAGGCGTACATCGCCGCGATGCCGGGCTGGAAGCGCGAGGTGGGGCGGCGCCTCGACGCCGTGGTCGAGCGCGTCGTGCCCGGCGTGAAGAAGGCGGTGAAGTGGAACTCGCCCTTCTACGGCGTCGAAGGCGACGGTTGGTTCCTCTCCTACCACTGCTTCGATCGCTACGTGAAGCTCACCTTCTTCCGCGGGACGTCCCTCGATCCCGTGCCGCCCGTCGCGTCCAAGACGCCCGAGGTGCGGTACTTCCACATCCACGAAGACGACGCGGTGGACGAGGCGCTCCTCGAATCGTGGATCGCGCAGGCGAGCCGGCTCCCGGGCGAGCGTCTCTGAACGCCCGCCCTGGGGCGGCGCTCAGTGGACGAGCAGCTGCGCGATGGCGACCGCGAGCTCCGCGTCCTCCAAGACGTCGAAGGACTCGGTGACCCGCGTGGCGATGACATGGATGAAGTAGTGCGCGTCGTCGTACCGCACGTAGAGGCCGGACTTGGTGAAGACGGCCTCGCTGCCGACACCCTCCACCGGATGGGCCGGCGAGAGCTCGCTGGCGTAGGCGACGGTACCCTCGTACTCGGCCGCCGGGCGCGCGTAGACGCTCACCATGATGACGGAGTTCGGCGTCTCGAAGATGCAGCCGCCGAGCTGTGAGCCTTGCGAGGGCTGCGATCGGAGACCCCCGGCGAGGGTGCCCATCACCTCTTGGACGGCTTCGGGGTCGAGCATCGCGCAGACGTCGACGGCCTCGAGGGTGGGCGGGGGTTCGCTCCCCCCATCGTCGCGCGGCGCGGAGGCGCCGTCGTCGCCGCACGCGGAGAGCAGGAGGAGGAGGGACAAGGAGGAGATCACGGCCGATCGGGACATGGGCAACTCCTGTGGCGCGTTGGTCGTGTGCGCGGTTTTCGCGTCGGGCTCAGCGCTTGAGCTTCTTCGCGAGCTCCGCCGAGAGCTCCTTGTCCCAGACGCCCGGCGTCTTGGCGGCGAGCACCTGGATGAAGTAGGGGGCGTCGTCGTACTTCACGAAGAGTCCGACCTTGGTGAACACGGCCTCGGTACCCACGTCCGCGACCTTCTCGGCGGGGCCGCGACGCGTGGCGTATTCGACGGTGCCCTCGTACTCGTGCGCCGGGCGCGCCGAGACGTTGATCGCGGCGCCGTTGGCGGTGACGAACGTGCAGCCGCCGAGGAAGGAGCCGGCCGCCGAATCGACGCTCGGATCGGAGGCGAGCGGGCCGACCTCGGCCTCGACGTCTTCCTTGCTGAGCATGGCGCAGACGTCCACGGGCTCGGCCGTGGTGGGCCGCGGCGCCGCCTTCTGCGCCTCCTGCGCGGCCTGGAGGACGCCCTGGGTCTCCTCGGACGCCGAGGGATCGGCGGCGGGTGCGGACGCCTCGCGCCCGCACGCGCCGAGGACGATGACGGATACGAAAAGAAGCACGAACGACTTCGACATGGGACTCCCCTCCAGGCCGCTCGAGACCCGCGGCCTCATCGGCGAACGTCCTCTTCAGAGGACGCCGGAACGTACCACGGGCTGCCGCGGCGTCGAGACACGGCGGAGGGTGAGGTCAGAGGCTCGGCATCTCGAGGAGGATCTTCCCGCGCGCGCGCCGTGACTCGCTGTATTCGTGCGCGGCGCGGACCTCGTCGAGGGAGAAGCCCCGGTCGACGACGGCGCGGTATCGGCCTCCTTCGGCGAGCGAGGCGATCCAGGCGAGCCGCTTGCCGCTCGGGAGGGCGACGAAGACCTGGGCGTCGCGCTGGCCTCGGAAGAGGTTGGGGATGGAAGCGGTGAGGAGCTTCTTCCCGTCGGTGACGACGCTGACGAAGACGCCGCGGGGCGCGAGCGCGCGCCGGCACGACTCGAAGGTGAGGTTCCCGACGCAGTCGAAGATCACGTCGTAGGCCTCTGGGCCGTCCGTGAAGCTCGTCACGCCGTAGTCGATCACGCGCTCCGCGCCGAGGGAGCGCACGAAGTCGAGGTTCCGCGCGCTGCACACGCCCGTCACGTCGGCGCCGAAGACGCGGCCGAGCTGGACGGCGGCGATCCCCACGCCGCCCGAGGCGCCGTTCACGAGCAGGCGCTGGCCCTCGCGGAGGCGCGCGACGTCGCGGAGCGCCTGGAGCGCGGTGAGCGAGGTCATGGGGAGCGCGGCCGCCTCCGCGAGCGAGAGCGAAGGCGGCACGGCGGCGACCAGGCGCTCGGACACCACGAGGTGCGTGGCGTAGGCGCCCATGGAGAGCCCGTTCATGCCGAAGACGCGATCGCCGACGCGGAAGCGCTTCGCGCGCGGGCCCACGGCGATCACCTCGCCGGCGAAGTCGTGCCCGAGCACCTTGGGGAAGCGGGGGCCGAGCACGAGGCGGTTCCGCCCCTCGCGCATCTTCCAGTCGACCGGGTTCACGCCGGCGTAGCGCACGGCCACGAGGAGCTCCCGGCCGCGGGGCTCGGGCGTGGGGAGGTCTTCGACCTCGAGGACGCTCGCGTCGCCGTAGCGGTGGATCGTGGCGGCCCGCATCGCGCCCCTCTCAACGAGCGAGCGGGAGCGCGCGTCTCCGCTCGCGGAGCTCGACGTTGCCGAGCTGACCGCAGGCGGCCATGACGCTCCGGCCCTTGGTGATGCGCCGACGCACGGGGAGGCCTTCGTCGCGGAGCCACCCGATGAAGCGATCGACCTCTTCGTCCGTGGGCGCGCGCGTGAGCGGCACGTTCCCCGGGTTGTACGGGATGACGTTGACGAGGACGCGCCCGAGCGGCGCGCAGAACCTCGCCACGTCGCGCGCGTCCTCCCGGGCGTCGTTCATGCCGGGGAGCAGGCAGTAGTTCACGCCGAGCACGAAGTTGGGACGCGGGCGGTACTCGGCGAGCGCGGCCTTCAGCGCCTCGAGGTCGTAGCGCTTGTGGATGGGCATGAGCTCGCGGCGGAGCGCGTCGTTGGCCGCGTTGAGGCTCACGCTGAGGTTCAGCCGCTTGAAGCCCTCGCCGGCGAGGCGACGCACGGCCTCGGCGTGCCCCACGGTGCAGATCGTCACGTAGTCCTGCGCGATGGCGAGCCCGCCGGGATCGTTCATCACCCGGAGCGCGCGCACGACGGACTCGTAGTTGTCGAGCGCCTCGCCCATGCCCATGAAGACCACGTTCTTGAAGTTCCAGCCGAGCTCGTGGCGCGCGACGACGAGCTGCCCGAGGATCTCGGCCGTGCTGAGCTTGCGGATGAGGCCGAGGCGCGCGGTCTCGCAGAAGGTGCAGCCCATCTTGCAGCCGACCTCGCTCGAGATGCAGAGCGTGTGGCGGCCGCGGCCCATCGGGATGAAGACGCACTCGATCTCGTAGCCGTCGTCGAGCCCGAGGACGGCCTTGGCCGTCACACCGAGGGGCGTCTCCTCCTTCCGCACGTCGATGACCTTGGGGAGCTCGAAGCGGAAGGCGGCGCGGTACGCATCCGAGGCCTCCTTGGAGAGCCCGGCCTCCTCGGGCGCGAAGCGGCCGGTCGTGACCGTGCGACGATAGACCTCGCGCGCGCGCCCGGCGCCGCGTTCGAGCCGCGCCTTCGCCTCGAGGACGAAGGCGTCGCTCGTGAGCGAGAGGAGATCGAGGGGGGTCATCGTGTCTTCTTGGGGCGCTGCTCCTTGGAGCGGTACTTCACGCGGATGGGCGTGCCCTGGAAGCCGAAGCGCTCGCGGAGCTGGTTCTGGACGTAGCGCTGGTAGCTGAAGTGGACCGCGCTCGCGTCGTTGGCCATGACGACGAACGTGGGCGGCCGCGTCCGCGCCTGCGTGACGTAATAGAGACGCACGGGGCGGTTGTGATAGGAGGGCGGCGGGTGACGCTCGAGCACCTCGGTGAAGAAGCGGTTCACCTCGGCGGTGGGGATGCGCTTCCGATGCTCGGCCACCGCGTCGACGATACGCTCGACGAGCTTCTTGGTGCCCTTGCCCGTGAGCGCGCTCGTGGTGACGAGCGGCGCCCAGGGGATGAAGCTCAGCACCTCGCGCGTGCGATCGATGGCGGCCTTGAGCTCCTTGGGCTCGACGAGGTCGGCCTTGTTGAGGACGATGACGATGGCCGTTCCGCGGTCGTTGGCGAGGCCCGCGATCTTGGCGTCCTGCTCGCCCGCGCCCTCGGCGGCGTCGATCATCAGCACGGCGACGTCGGCACGGTCGAGCGCGCGGATCGCCTGGTAGACGCCGAGGGCTTCGACGCCGCCCGACTTCCGCACCTGGCGCTGCTTGCGCATGCCGGCGGTGTCGATGAGCACGAGGCGATGTCCGTCGCGCTCGACGAGCGTGTCGACGCTGTCGACCGTGGTGCCGGGGCGGTCGTCGACGAGCTGGCGCTCCTCGCCC
>JAAYBZ010000129.1 GCA_012744445.1 Myxococcales bacterium
GTGGGCGCGGCGGGGATGGCGAAGCCGGCGAAGCGCGTGGCGACCTCGGGCAGCGCCCGCGAGGTGAGCACGAAGTGCGCGCTCGCCTTCGAGCCCACGACGCCCGCGTCGCGCTCGCCCGCGCGGCGCGCGAGGGCCTCGAGGAGGAGCGGCGCGAAGTCGATGCGGAGTCCCTCGCTCGGAGGCGTGGGCGTGCCCGGGACGGGCCTCGGCAGGGGATCGCCCTGCGACTCGGCCGCCTCGATGGCGCGCACGATGCGGTCGAGCCACGTGGCGCGCTGGGCCGCGACGACGACCTCCTCACGCCCCACGGCGGCGCTGAGGAGGCTGACGAGCCGGTTGGGATCGCCGGCCGCTTCGCTCTCGATGGACTGGGCCTTCTCGGCCTTGAGCCGACCCGCCGAGACGAGGAAACGCGCGACGGATTCATCCCCCTCGCCGGGCTCGATCTCGACCACCTCGCCAGCCACGAGCACGATCGTGCGACCGCCGACGGTGAGGCGACCGTCGAAGTCACGCTTGGCCAGATCCAGCAGGAAGGAGACGAGCGCGCTGGGCGAGAGGGCCCTGTCCGACATGGGTGTGAGGACCCTACCAGGAAAAGGGACGGCGGCGGAGTTTTTGAGGCCCGGCGGACGTCACCTGAGATCGAGCGCAAACGGGAGGATCGCGTAGGGCCCGCTCGAGCTCTCGAGCAGGAGGAGCCAGCCGAGCACCGGCTCGCTCGCGAAGGGGAAGACCTCGCGGAGGACGGCCTCGCGCGAGACGACGGCGGCGGACGGCGAGAACGCCTCGGTGAGCGACTCGAAGAAGTCCTTGCGCTCGGGGTAGTGGCGCGCGGGCACGGAGGCGTCGACGCCGGCGAGCTCGCGCGCGCGGGCCAGGGCGGCTTCGAAGCCCTCGAGCGAGTCGACGAGGCCGAGCTCCTTGCCGGCCTTGGCGAGGTAGACGCGCCCCTCGGCCGCGGCGAGCACCTGCTCGCGGGAGAGGTCGCGCCCCTCGGCCACGGCCGTGACGAAGCGCGCGTAGGTGGTCTCGAGCATGCGGCGCACGGCGGCGCGCTCGTGGTCGTCGAAGGGCGAGAGCGGGCTGAGGTAGGCCGCGTTCTTCCCTCGCTTGAGCGTGGCCGTGCGGAGGCCGAGGCGCGTCGCGAGCGGGCTGAGGTCGACCTTGCCGCCGATGACGCCGATGGAGCCCACGATGCTCGACTCGCGCGCGTAGATCTCCTTGGCGCCGGCCGCGATGTAGTAGCCGCCCGAGGCCGCCATGTTGGAGATGGAGGCGATGACCGGCTTCTTCTCCGCGAGCGCGCGGACCTCGTGGTAGATGAGGTCGCTCGCGAGCGCGGAGCCGCCGGGCGAGTCGATGCGGAGCACCACGGCGACGACCTCCTCGTCGCTCGCGAGCTTGCGGAGACGCTCGACGACCGGGCCCGAGACGATGCTCCCGTCGTCGCCGCGGTCGCCGTCGAGGATGTTGCCCGAGAGGCCGAGCACCGCGACGTGGCGCCCGCGCGGCTCCTCCTTGGAGTCGCCGCTGAGCGCGCGGAAGAAGTCCTTGAGCGAGGGCTGCTCGAGCTCGGGCGAGATCTTGAGCTTGCTGAGACGATCGACGCCGGCGGCTTCCTTCAGGGCCTTCTCGGCGGCGTCCGCGTACTCCACGGCGTCGACGAGGTTCTCGCGGAGCGCGTCCTCGGAGAGGTAGGGGCCTCCGTCGAGGATGGCCTGGGCCTTGCCCGCGCCGACGCGCGACTCGACGGCCGCCGCGAGCTCGGCCGTGAGCTGGTCGAGGATGGCCGAGAGCGTCTCCCGCGTGGTCTCGGGCATGTCGCGCTCGGTGAAGACGTCGCCCGCGCTCTTGTAGCGGCCGATGGCGATGATCTCGGCGTTCACGCCGATGGACTCGAGGAGGTCGGCCGCGAAGAGGAGCTGCGAGGCGAAGCCGACGAGGTCGAGGTGCGCCGCCGGGCTCATCGTGAGGCGCTGGCAGACCTCGGCCGCGAAGAGGTAGCCGGCGTTGTCGAGCACGTCGAAGCGGCAGTGGACGGGCTTTCCGGCCTCGGCGACGGCGCGGACGAGCTCCTGCACGTCGCGGAGCTGGCCGAAGCCGCCGCCCATGGGGCCGAGCTCGAGGAGGAGGCCCTTGGCGCGCGGCTCCTCGGCGAGCTGCCGGAGCCGGTCGCGGAGCTCGGCGAAGGTCGCGCGCGGCACGAAGCCGGGCGGAGGCGCCTCGGGGTAGGAGCCCCCGAGCTTGAGCTGGACGGCCGTCTCCTTGAAATCGGCGCCGAGCGGATCGACCGGCGGAGGGCCGCCGCACGCGGCGGTCAGCGCGGCGACGAGGCCGAGGCCCGCGAGCCACGACTTGCCGAGGACGTCAGTCTTCATGGTTCACCTCGCGAGCGGGGGACGGGCCCTCGGGCGCTTCCTGGCCGCCTGCGCTCTTCTCGGAGGTCTCGGCCGGCGCGCGCTTCTCGGTGGCCCCGCTCTCGGATTCGTGGTTGGGGGCGCGCGGCTCGGACGGCGGGGACTCGGCCGCGATCGCCGAACGGAGGGCGTTCACCTGCGCGCGCGCGACGCTCGCCGAGCTGCCGCCCGGGGAGCGCTCGAGGTAGCGCTCGTAGGCCTCGAGGGCTTCGCGCTTCTTGCCGAGGGCGCGGTAGGCCTCGCCCAGGCCGACGTACGCCTCGGCGTAGCCGGCGCGCGCGGCGGCGCGGAAGCGCTCGACCGCGGCGCTGGCGGAGCCCGCGTCGAGCGCGACGTAGCCGAGACCCGTGAGCGCCTCGGGGGCCCCGGGGCGGAGCTCGAGGGCGCGCTCGAAGTCGCGCCTCGCGGCGGCGGTGCGGCCGCGCTCGAGGGCGCGTTCGCCACGCCGGATGAGGCCGTCGAAGCCGATGTCTTCGTCGGCGGCCGGCGCGGCGGGGGCCGGGCGCCCGGCGACGCTCGGCGCCTCGGGTGCCTCTTGGGGCGCGGGCGCCTCTTCGGGCTCGGCCACGGGCGTCGGCTCGAGGACCGGCGCTTCGGGCGGCTCGGGATCGACCTCGGGCGCCGCCTCGTCGACGTCCGCGGCGGGCGCGGGGGCGGCCTGTGGGGCGAGGCCGAGCGAGGCCTGGATGGACGCGATCTTCTCCTGCACCGAGGGCGGGAGGTGGTGGCGGAGCCCGACGCCCACACCCACGCCGAGGCCGATCATGATCGGGATGAGCACGCGGAGGCCGAGGCCCTTGCGCGCCTGCTTCGCGGGCCGGGGCGGGGGCTCGTCGAGGCGGAGCGGCGGCGTCGAGCGGATGAGGGGCTCGGAGGGGCGGTACTCGAAGGGCTCGTCGGGCGAGGGCGCCTCGAACCACGCGCGGGAGGCCTGCTCGGGCTGGAGCACCGTCGAGGTCGTCGGCGACGAGGTCGTGGGCGGGGCCTCCGGGACGGCCCAGGTCGTCGGCGGGAGCGTGATCGCGCTCGAGCGGACCTCCTCGCGCGCCGGGAGCTTGGGCGGGATGCTCGAGGTGGTCGCCGGCGTCCGCGGAGGCGGCGGCGCGAGATCGGGCACCGTGGCGCGCGTGTGCGGTAGGGGCGGCGGAGGCGTGGAGGGCTCGGGGAGGCCGACGCCGATGAGCGTGGCCTTGGCCTGGAGGCGCGGAGCGAGCGGCGGCTGTGAAGGCGGCGTGGCGCTCCCGCGCGAGAGCCCACGCGCGGCCTCGAAATGCGGGGCGAGCTCGAGGATCTGGCCGAGGGCCTTCCAAGGCTCGTCGCCCTTGCGGATCTCGTCGTCGGGCGAGAGCTCCTGCGCCGCGATCCGCGCCTTCAGCTCGCCGATGGACGCGACCTCGTAGATCTCACCGTCCTGCGTGCGGACCGTCCAGTTCGAGGCCTCGGCCTCGGGCGCGAAGACGCGGAAGACGTGGCCGCAGCTCGTACAACGGACCTTGGTCCCGCCCTTGGCGATGAGGGTGGGATCGAAATCGTACTCGGTGGCACAGCGCTCACAGGAGACGAGCAAGGACGTCCTCTTCCGTTGAGTTGCCAGCCTAGATGGGATTCGTGGACCGGTCCAGGCTCGGCGACGTCGCCGCCGTGACCGGGAGCTGCACCGTGAAACAAGCGCCGCGGCCGAAGCGCCCTCGCGGCTCGAGCCGTACGTCGCCGCGCATCGATCGGGCCACCTCGCGCGCGATGGCGAGCCCGAGCCCGGTCCCGGCGTCGCGCTCGGCGCGCTCGCCCACGCCGCGGTAGAAGGGCTCGAAGACGCGCTCGCGCTCGTCGTCGGCGACGCCCGGGCCTTCGTCGGCCACGCGCACGAGCACGTCGTCGCCGCGGCGCTCGGACCAGATCCGCACCTTCCCCCCTTCGGGTGAATGGTGGATGGCGTTGGTCACGAGGTTCTCGAAGAGGCGCTCGAGGTCGCTCGGGCGCCCCTCCACCGTGGCTTCGTCCAGGCGCGCCTCGACCACGACGGCGGCCTCGGGGTTCGCGCGGCGCGAGAGCGCGACGGCGCGCGCGACGACGCCGTCGAGGGCCACGCGCTCACGCGGGATCGGCTCGCCCGACCCGAGCCGCGCGAGCGCGAGGAGATCCTCGGTGAGGGCGCGGAGGTGGCGCGCCGAGTCGTAGGCCTCTTCGAGCGCGGCGCGGTATTCGTCGGCGGTGCGCGGCTTGCGGAGCGCGTGCGAGAGCTCGCCGTAGAGGATGCTCAGCGGCGAGCGCATCTCGTGCGAGGCGTGCGCGATGAAGCGCCGCTGCGCGTCGACGAGGAGGCCGAGCCGCTCGATCATCTCGTCGATGTCGCGCGCGAGCTGGGCCGTCTCGCCCGAGGCGCCCTCGGTCGTGGCGCGCTGCGAGAGGTCTCCGTCGGCCACGCGCCGCACCACCTCCGCGATGCGGCGATGCTCCTCGGTGAGCCGACGGATGACCCACGCCGCGAGGCCGAAGGAGACGAGGCCACCCACCACGAGCAGGAGCACGAGGACGCGCCAGAGGTAGCGCGAGTCTTGTTCGAGGTGGACGCGGGGCGCCGCGAGGAGGAGCGTGGTCGAGGTGCCCGGCACCGGCACGAGCACGCCGCGGAGCCGCGGCTCGCCCTCGAGATCGAAGGGCGCGAAGTTGGGCGTGCTGAGCGAGCCGAAGGCCGGCGGCGACTCGCCGAACGACTCGGTCGAGTCGAGCACCTCGCCGCTCTCCTCGTAGAGCGCGGCGAATTTGGTGAGCGGTCCGATGTCGTCGACGGTGGGGCCGGGGCCCTCGCCGATGACGAGGCGCGACTCGCCGGCCGCCTGGATCTCGGCCGCTTCTTCGCGGGCCTCGGCGAGGAGCGCCGCGTCGAGCTGCGCGATCTCCGACGACTTCACGGCGACGTAGATGGCCGTGAACGTCCCGCCGAGCGTGACGAGCGTGATGCTCACGAAGGCGACGACGAGGCGGGCGCGGAAGCTCACGGCGGCTCGTGGCTCCGGAAGACGTAGCCCGCGCCGCGCACGGTCGCGACGCGCCAGGCGTGCTTGCCGAGCTTCTCGCGCAGGCGGCTGATGTGGACCTCGAGCACGTTGGATCCCGGATCGAAGCTCGTGTTCCAGACCTGCGCGAGGAGCTCCGATCGCGTGGTCACGCGATCGAGGCGGTGGACGAGGTGGAGGAGGAGCTGGCTCTCGCGAAGCGTGAGCGCGACGGGCTCACCGTCGATGATCACGCGGCGGTTCTCCTTGTCGATCTCGAGGTCGTCGAAGCGCAGGCGCACCATGCCCGAGGCGCGGCGGAGGAGGGCGTTGATGCGCGCGACGAGCTCCTCCACCTCGAAGGGCTTCACGAGATAGTCGTCCGCGCCCGAGTCGAGCCCGAGCACGCGCTCGCGCGTCTCCCCGCGCGCGGTGAGCATGAGGATCGGCGTGTTGTTGCCCGAGCGGCGGAGGCTCCGGCACACGCTGATCCCGTCGACCTCGGGCAGCATCCAGTCGAGCACGATGAGGTCGTAGATGCCGTGCTGCGCCTGCTCGAGCGCGTCGCTGCCGCGCTGGCAGAGGTCCACGGCGAACCCCTCTTCGGTGAGCACCCGCGAGAGGAAGCGCGCGAGCTTCATGGAATCTTCGACGACGAGGATTTTCATCGAGGGGCGTGTCCGTCCCAGGGGAGCGCCTCGGCGCTGCGGGGGGTGGGCGCTTCTGCTAGCTTGGTCGCGCCATGACCATCGTGAACGTGAACGATGCGAACTTCGAGCAGGAAGTCCTGAGGAGCGAGCTCCCCGTCCTGATCGACTTCTATGCCGATTGGTGCCAGCCCTGCAAACAGCTCGCCCCCGTGATCGATTCGGTCGCGAAGAAGCTCGAGGGCAAGCTCAAGGTCGCCAAGATCGACGTCGACCGCTCGCCGATGGTCGCGCAGAGCTTCCGCGTGCAGAGCATCCCCATGCTCGTGGTGATCCACCAGGGGCAGCTCGTGGGGCACCAGCTCGGCGTCGTCGACGAGCGCACGCTCCTTCGCATGCTCGAGCCCGTCCTCCCGGCGGACTCGGCCGAGCTCGAGCCCAAGGAGCTCGCCATGCTCCTCCGCGAGGGCCGCGTGGTCCCCGTCGACATCCGCGACGCGGCGTCGTTCGGTCGGCACCACATCCCTGGGGCGATCCACGTCGCCGAGGCCGATCTCGAGGCGAACCTCGAGGCCCTCGCGCCGACGGACGGGCGCCTCCGCGTGCTCTACCACCGCACCGAGGAGCCCGCGCGCAACGCAGCCGAGCTCCTCACCTCCAAGGGCGTCGAGGTGGGCTTCCTCAAGGGCGGGTACCTGCACTGGGAGGCCGACGGCTTCGAAGTCGAGCGCGGGAATTGAGGCGACTCCCCCAGCTCACGCCCGTGGATGAGGTGCTCGAGGTGCCGCTCGACGCCCCGCGGGCCGAGCTCCCGGGGCATCTCTTCGGCGTCGTCGCGGCCTCGGCCAAGCTCGACGGAGCGGCCTTCCTCGAGTCGCTGCTCGGGGCGCTCCGGGCGCAGGGCGTGGATCCTGCGGTGGAGCACCTCCCGGCGCGCCCGGGCGAGGCGATCGCGGGGCTCGAGGCGCGCCTGCGACGGCATCCGGTCTGCATCACGGTGGGAGCCCTCGGGGTGGCGCTCTTCCGCCCGAAGATCGCGCTCCTCTACACCGGAGGCCTTTCGTCCACGGGGTTTTCCGAGGCCGCCCGCGCGTTGCGCCCGCGATTCGACCTGGAGCTGCCGGAGGCGCGTCCGGGGCTGTTCTCGGCCTTGGCTGGGCACCCCCGATTCTCGCTTGTCCAGACCCGAGTAAAACGCTAGTACCGGTCCAAAGATGACCGACTACCCTTACGTCCCGGGGCTCGCGGGTGTGCCGGCGGCGCGAACCAGCGTCTGCTACCTCGACGGCAACATCGGCAAGCTGCAGTACCGAGGCTACCCCATCGAGGTGCTCGCCGAGCACTGCACCTTCGAGGAGGTCACCTACCTGCTCCTCTTCGGGAAGCTGCCGACCCGTAACGAGCTCGCCGCCTTCGACGCGGAGCTCAAGTCGGAGCGCCGCCTCAAGTTCCGCATCATCGACGTGCTCAAGCAGCTCCCCGAGAGCGGCCACCCGATGGACGCGCTCACGGCGGCCGTCGCGACGATGGGCATGTTCTACCCCGGCGACCACGTCGAAGACGCCGAGTTCCGCCGGCTCACCGTGGTCCGCATCATCGCCAAGCTGCCCACCATCGTGGCCGCGTGGCACCGCATCCGCCGGGGTGACGATCCCATCAAGCCGCGCGAGGACCTCGGTCACGCGGCCAACTTCCTCTACATGCTCGACGGGCGCGTGCCCTCCAAGACCGCCGAGCGCGTCTTCGACGTGGGCCTCATCCTCCACGCCGAGCACAGCATGAACGCGTCGACCTTCTCGGCGCGCGTCACCGGCTCCACGCTCGCCGACCCCTACGCGGTCGTCGCCTCGGCCGTGGGCACCCTGGCCGGCCCGCTCCACGGCGGCGCCAACGAGCGCGTCCTCTCCATGCTCCAGACCATCGGCGAGAGCTCGCCGGCGGCCGTGCGGCACTGGGCCGAGGATCGCCTCGCGCGCAAGGACAAGATCATGGGCTTCGGCCACCGCGAGTACAAGGTGAAGGATCCGCGCGCCGTGATCCTCCAGCGCCTCGCCGTGCAGCTCTTCGACGAGATGGGCGCGACGCCCATCTACGACACGGCCGTCGAGCTCGAGCGCCAGATGGCCGACCTCGTGGGCAAGAAGGGCATCTACCCCAACGTCGACTTCTACAGCGGCATCGTCTACGAGCGCCTCGGCATCCCCATCGAGCTCTTCACGCCGATCTTCGCCATCGCGCGCGTCTCGGGCTGGCTCGCGCACCTGCTCGAGCAGCTCCAGGACAACCGCATCTTCCGGCCCAACCAGATCTGGACCGGCCAGGTCGATCGCGAGTTCACGCCGATCGACGAGCGCTGAGCGCGTCGCCCCTCGGGCGCGGGCCACGGCTCGCGCCCGGCGAGCTGCTCAGTCGCAGCCCGGGAGCACGCCGCTCTGGAGCTCGACCTGGAGGTGGAGCTCCTCGAGCGTGCCGGGCGTCGTGAAGACCTGGCAGTCCGGATCGATGAGGACCGCCTTCACGGGGAAGGGGAGGCGGTCGAACATCGCGAGCGCCCGCTCGGGGCCCATCACGAAGGCCGCCGTGGAGAGCGCGTCGGCGTAGAGGCCGCTGGGCGCGAGCACCGTGGCCGAGATCGAGCGGTGCGCGGGGAGGCCCGTGCGTACGTCGAGGATGTGGTGGATCCGCTCGCCGCTCGGGCCGACGAGGTAGCGCTCGTAGTCGCCCGAGGTGGAGACGGAGCCTTCGGTGGCCTCGAAATACGCGATGTATTCGTTGGGCCGCCGCGGGTGCTGGATGCCCACGCGCCACGGGCGGTCGCCGCGCATCCCCTTCACCTGGACCTGCCCGCCGCCGAAGAGGATGTACGAGGTGATGCCGTGCCGCTCGAGGATGGCGCCGGCCTTGTCGAGGGCGTAGCCCTTGCCGATGCCGCCCGTGCCGAGGGCCATCCCCTTGCGCTTGAGGAAGGCGGTGGACGCGGCCTCGTCGAGGACGAGGTCGCGGTAGTCGATGAGGGGCAGGCGCGCGCGCACCTCGGCCCGGCTCGGGAGGCGCGCGAAGCCTGGGCGGAAGTCGTAGAGGCCGTGGAGCACGGCCCAGGTGAGATCGAAGGCGCCCTTGGACTCGCGGCTCACCTCGAGGCCCGCGCGGAGCACGGCCATCGTATCGCTCGAGATCTCCACCGGATGTTGGCCGGCGGCCTGGGCGATGCGCGAGATCTCGCTGGTGGGGCGCCACTCGGAGAGGATCTCCTCGAGCCGCTCCATCTCGGCGAAGGCCTCGGCGACGGCGGCGCGGGCCACCCGGCCCTTGGCGTCGACGCGGATGGAGAAGACGGTCCCCATGAGCTCGCGCTGCTCGGCGTAGAGCTTTGGGGGCGGCGCGGGCGCCGGGGCTTCGTCGGCCGGGCGCGCCCCCGACTCGGGCGTGCACGCCGGGAGGAGCGCCAGGGCGAAGAACGCGAGGAGGACGTGAACCATGGCCGAAAGCGGGTTTACCACTCGCGCGACTCTGGTACTACGCTTGGTTTCGATGCGCGCCTCGATTCTCGCCTCGATCACGGTGGTCTGGCTCGCGCTCGCGCTCCCTCCGTCCACGCTCGCCATCGGAGAGGCGACGGCGTTCGAGTTCCGTGGGCTCGCACTGCGCGGGCTCGGGGCGGAGCCGCGACCCACCGCGAGGAAGCGCATCAGCTGGGCCATCCGCACGCGCACGAGCGTCGAGACCAACCTCGATCCGGGCCGCGTCTCGCTCACCGATCGCGCGCTCTTCGATCAGCCCTTCCTCTACCTCGCGGGCGAGGGCGGCTTCCCCCCGCCGAGCGAGGCCGAGATCGAGGCCCTCTCGCGCTTCCTCCGCTTCGGCGGCTTCCTCCTGGTCGACGCCACGCGCCCCGACGACGCGGCCTTCGACGCCTCGGTGCGCGCCATGCTCGCGCGCGCGCTCCCCAGCGAGCGCATCGCGCCCATCGATCCGGGGCACGTGCTCTACCGCTCCTTCTACCTCGTGGACCGGCCCGTGGGTCGCGTGGAGGGGCCGCCGCACCTCGAGGGCATCGACCTCCGCGGGCGGCTCGCCGTGGTCCTCTCGCGGCACGACCTCGGCGGCGCGTGGGCGCGCGACAACCTCGGCACCTACGAGCATTCCGTCACCCCAGGAGGTGAACGCCAGCGCGAGATGGCCCATCGCCTCGGCGTCAACGTCGTCGCCTACGTCCTCTGCCTCGACTACAAGGACGACCAGGTGCACGCCCCCTTCATCATGAGGCGCCGCGGAGGCGGGCGCTGAGCGCGATGGCGAGCGAGGTCTTCGCAGGGATGGTCTTCGACGGACCGGGCGGTGCCTGGGCGGCCGCGCTCTGGCTCGTGCTCGTGATCGCCCTCGTCTCGCGCGAGGTGAAGGTGCTCCGCGGCGAGCGCTCGCCGCGACGCAAGGCGCTCCTCGCCCTCCGCGTGCTCACCGTGATCGCGCTCTTCCTCCTCGCCACGCAGCCGGCCTTCGTGGTGGAGCGCGTGCGGCGCATCGAGGGCAAGACCGCCGTCCTCGTCGACACGAGCCGCAGCATGGAGCTCGCCGTGGGCGGCTCGACGCGCGCCAAGGAGGCCGCGGCGCTCGCGGCGCGCCTCGCCCGCGAGGGCGCCGAGGTGCGCTCCTTCGGGGATCGCCTGCGCCCCTTCGATCCCACCGAGCCGAACACGCGTCGGCCGAGCGCGAGCACGCGCCTGATCGCGGCGCTCGAGGCCCTCGAGGGCGAGTCGTCCATCGGCTCGGTCGTCCTCCTCAGCGACGGCCTCGAGACGGAGCGCGCGCGCCTCGACCGGCCCTTCCGCTTCCCCGTGCACGCGGTGGCCATCGGCGGCGAGGAGCCGCGCGTCGACGTCTCCATCCTTCGCCTCCGCGCCGATCCCATGGTCTACCTCCGCGAGCGCTCCACCGTGGAGGTCACGCTCGGCTGCGCCGGCGCCTGCGACGAGCCCGTGGAGGTGCGCCTCGCCATCGACGGGATGGTGGTGGACGCCGCGGTCGCGCGCTTCGAGGGCGGGGGCTCCGCGCGCGTGAAGCTCGAGTTCGAGGCACGCAAGCTCGGCCGACACGTGGGACAGGTGAGCCTCATCCCCCCGGAGGGTGACGTCGTCCCCGAGAACGACCGCCGCTCCTTCCTCTTCCGCGTGGAGCGCGACCGCCTGCGCGTCCTGCTCGTGGCGGGCAGCCCGGCGTGGGACGTGCGCTTCCTGCGCGAGCTCCTCGAGCGCAACCCCGCGCTCGACATGGTGAGCTTCTTCATCCTCCGCACGGTCGACGACCTCACGATGGCCGACACGAACGAGATGGCCCTCATCCCGTTCCCCACCGACGAGCTCTTCCGCGAGCACCTCGGCAGCTTCGACCTCGTGATCTTCCAGAACTTCGACTACGGCCCGTACCGCATGGAGATCTACCTCCCGCGCATCCGCGACTACGTGATGCGCGGCGGGGCCTTCGCGATGATCGGCGGCGAGAAGTCGCTGTCCGCGGGCGGCTACGCGGGCACGCCCGTGGCCTCGATCCTCCCGGTGGAGCTCCCCGCCGGCAAGGCCGTCGACCCGCGGGAGTTCCGCCCCGTGCCCGCCGTGCCGAGGCACCCGCTCGTCTCGCTCGGCGAGCCCGCGCGCGAGGTGCCGCGGCGATGGGCCGAGACCGCGCCGCTCGCCGGCTGGAACCAGCTCGGGGCGCTCCGCGAGGGCGCGCGGGCGCTCCTCGTGCACCCCTTCGACCGCGTGGGCGGCCAAGCTCGCCCCATCCTCGCGGTGGGTGAGGCGGGGGAGGGGCGCGTGCTCGTGCTCGCGACCGATTCGAGCTTCCGCTGGGGCATCACCACGGCCGGCGCGCGCGGTGACCTCAGCCACTACGAGCGCTTCTGGGACGCCGCCATCCGCTACCTCTCGCGCGATCCCTCGCTCGAGCCGAGCCGCCTCTCCACCGACCGCGAGCGCGTGGCGCTCGGCGCCGAGGTGGTGGTGCGCGGCGAGTTCGCCGACGACGACTACGAGCCGCGCGCCGGCGAGGCCGTGGCCCTCCGCGTGGTCACGGAGGCGGGTCAGGTGGTCTCCGAGGCCGAGGTCCTCCTCTCGGCCCACGGCGAGCTCCAGGAGCGCGTGCAGGCGCCCGACGCGCCCGGCGTGTACTTCGTGGTCGTGGCGCCCCAGGGCGGCGGCGAGCCGCTCGCGAGCGCGCCCTTCCTCGTGGAGGGCGAGGGCGACGAGCTCGCGCGCGTGCGCCCCGACGCAGCGCTCCTCTCTCAGATCGCCGAGGAGAGCGGCGGGCGCTTCTTCGCCTCGCCGGACGACGTCCCCGAGCTCGACGCCCTGCGCGAGGTCGAGGAGCGCGTGGTGGGCGAGGACCGCCGCTCCCCCTTCCGAGAGCCCTGGTTCGCCGCGCTCGCGCTCGTGCTCTTCACGGCCGAGCTGCTCGTGCGCCGGAGGCTCGGGCGCACCTGAGTCAGTGGTAGCGGAGCGTGAAGCTCGCGCCGGCGCCGCCGAAGACGGGCAGGGCGCCGATCTCGATGCTCTCGACGCGGGTCACGCGCATCTGCTCGTAGGCACGGTAGCGCCGCTCGGCCTCGGTGCGGATGGCGAGCCCGATGATGCCGGTGATGACGTCGATGCCGCCGCTGACGAGCGCCACGATGGCCCAGCCGCTCGTGAGCGGGGCCACGCCGGAGTTCAGCGCGAAGGGCAGCGGGATCACGCCCGAGGCGATGGAGAGGCCGCTCGAGAGGAGGCGCTTGGTGCGGTGCTGCCTCGCGAGGAGCCGGAGCTGCTCGGCGCCGTAGGCGAGGCGCGCCTCGGCCTCGGCGCGTGTGCGCGAGGGCATGGCGTCGATCTCGAGCGCGGCCCGCTTGGCGTTGGGCCGGATGGCGAAGGCGACGCCGGCCCGCGCGAGCATCGAGCCTCCCTGGACGTAGTAATACGTGCGGATCGCGGGCTCGAGCCCGTTGATCCCGGCGCCGAAGCCGATCCACACGCCGCCCATCGTGGCGTGGAGGAGGCCGTCGACGACGGAGTTGGACTCGGTGTAGGCGAGGTAGAGGAGGCTGCCGCGCACGAAGCGGAGCTCGCGGGCGCGCGCGTCGCTGAGGGCGCTCAGGCCCTCGTCGTCGAGGCCCGGCGCGACGCGCGGCGCCTCGGGGAGCACCACGACGGTGGGCTCGACCGCCCGAGGCCGCGGCGCGGCGAGGCCGGCCGAGGTCTCGTCGCCCGCGGCGCGCGCCGTGGAGACGGGCGCCGCGATCGTGCCGAGCGCGAGGAGGACGATCCCGAGCCGCATCACGCGGAGGATATCAGCTCGCTCAGGCGCGCGCCTCGTCCATCCGCGAGACGAACCGGCCGAAGAGGTAGCGGCTGTCGTGCGGGCCCGCGGCGGACTCGGGGTGGTATTGCACGCCGAACGCGAGGTGCTCCTTGGACTCGATGCCCTGACACGTGCCGTCGTTGAGGTGCACGTGCGTCATGGTGACCCCCTCTGGCAGGGTGTCGACGTCGACCGCGAAGCCGTGGTTCTGCGTGGTGATCTCGACGCGGCCGGTGGAGAGATCCTTGACCGGCTGGTTGAGGCCGCGGTGGCCGAACTTGAGCTTGAAGGTGCGCGCGCCAAGCGCGAGGGCGAGCATCTGGTGCCCGAGGCAGATGCCGAAGAGCGGCTTCTTGCCGAGGAGGCCCTGGATGGTCTGGATGCCGTGCGTGACGGCCGCGGGGTCGCCGGGGCCGTTGGAGAGGAAGACGCCGTCGGGGTTCAGCGCGAGGATCTCCTCGGCCGTGGCGGTGGACGGGACGACGGTGACCTTGCAGCCCACGTCGACGAGGCAGCGGAGGATGTTGCGCTTCACGCCGAAGTCGACGGCCACCACGTGGTGCGGCGTGGCCGAGGCCTCGATGCCCGCCTTGGCCCACACGCCCGACGACTCCGTCCACTCGAATCGCTCCTTGGTGGAGACGAGGCCGGTGAGGTCCGCGCCCACCATGCCCGGCTCCTTGCGCGCGCGCTCGAGCAGCGCCTGGGGGTCGCCGGTGCCGATGACGCCCGTCTGCGCGCCGTGGTCGCGGATGTGGCGGGTGAGGGCGCGCGTGTCGACGCCCGCGATGGCTGGGATGTCGTGCCGGACGAGGAAGTCCTCGAGGGAGCTCTGGGCGCGCCAGCTCGAGACGATGGGCGAGAGCTCGCGCACGACGATGCCCGCCACCGCCGGCACCGTGGACTCCATGTCCTCGTCGTTCACGCCCGTGTTGCCGATCTGCGGCGCCGTCATGGTGACGATCTGGCCGCAGTAGCTCGGGTCGGTGAGGACCTCTTGGTAGCCGGTCATGCCGGTGGTGAAGACGGCCTCGCCCGCCGATTCGACGCGGGCGCCGAAGGGCGTGCCTTCGAAGATGGTTCCGTCGGAGAGGACTAGATAAGCGCGTTCCGTCATGACACTCGCTCGAAGGCGACCTGACCGCCGACCAGGGTGAGCTCCACCGCACCCTTCACCTCGGTGTCGAGGAGCGGCGTGTTGTGGGAGCGCGAGCGTAGCGCTTCTCGCCGCACGGTCCACCGCCGCTCGGGGTCGAGCACCACGACGTCGGCCGGAGCCCCCACGGAGAGCGTGCCGCCGCCCACCTCGGGGAGCACGCGGACGGGCGAGATGGTGAGCGCTTCGACGAGGCGCCCGAGGCCGAGCTCGCCGCGATCGACGAGCTGGAGGAGCGCCGGGAAGGCCGTCTCGAGGCCGTTCACGCCCACCGCGGCGCGATCGAACTCGCAGTCCTTCTCGAGCGTGGAGTGCGGCGCGTGGTCGGTGGCGATGCAGTCGATGGTTCCGTCGGCCAGGGCCTCGACGAGCGCGCGGCGATCCGACTCCTCGCGGAGCGGCGGGTTGCACTTGCAGTGCGTGTCGTAGCCGAGCACCGCGTCGTCGGTGAGGAGGAGGTGGTGCGGCGTGACCTCGGCCGTGACGGGGAGGCCGCGCTCCTTGGCCTCGCGCACGAGGCGCACCGAGCGCGCGCTCGAGATGTGCGCGACGTGGTAGCGGGCGCCGGTGAGCTCGGCGAGGATGATGTCGCGCGCCACGATGATGTCCTCGGCCTCGCGCGGGAAGCCGCGGAGCCCGAGCCTCGTGGCGTTGGGCCCCTCGTGCATGTGCGAGCCGGCCGTCATGTGGTGGTCCTCGCAGTGCTGGATGACGAGGAGGCCCTGACCGCGCGCGTACTCGAAGGCGCGGCGCATGACCTGCGCGTTCATCACGCACTTTCCGTCGTCGGAGACGGCGATGGCGCCGGCGGCCTTGAGCTCGGCCATCTCGGTGAGCTCCTTGCCCTCGAGCCCCTTGGTGATGGCCGCGATGGGGAAGAAGCGCGACCCGCCCACCTCGCGCGCGCGCTCGATCATGGCGCGGGTGATGGCGCGCTCGTCGTTCACCGGCTTGGTGTTGGGCATCGCGCAGACGGCCGTGAACCCGCCCGCCGCGGCGGCCGCGAGGCCGGAGGCGATGTCCTCCTTGTACTCGTGCCCGGGCTCGCGGAGGTGGACGTGGATGTCGACGAAGCCGGGCGTGACGAGCTTGCCGGCGCAATCGATCACGCGCTCGGCCCGCTCACGATACGGGGCGCCCGCGCCCTCTCCGACGGCGAGGATCTTGCCCTCGTCGATGACCACGTCTGCGACCTCGTCGAGGCCGTTCGCAGGGTCGATGACCCGACCACCGGTGAGAATCCACATCGAGTGCGGCGATTAGAGGAGAGACCCGCGCAAGTCAACCTGCCGCGTGCAACCCCGCGAGGAGGCCCATGTCCCGAGCTGGGGAGGGGGCCCGATGCCTACGGCTGTGCACCTGTCAAGGAGATCGATCCGATCTGCCAATTCGGGGCGATCGCCCAAAAAAATTGTCGATCCGAAAAAAGCGACTGAATTTCAAAACTTAGCCACGGTTCGAAGAATGACAACGCATTTTCGTGACAATACGTTGCCAGTCCGGCATTGTCATTTCACGCGGCCGATGGTAGATCGCCTGTCATGCGAATCAGCAACAGCTTCTCGGAAGGCGAGATCCAGGTCATGGAGTTCATCCTCCAAACGCTCCTCCGGGGCGGCACCCCGACCATGGCGGTGAGGAACAAGGACTTCGCGTCGCTCTACCGCAAGGTCATGACGATGAAGCAGCGCGTCGCCGAGAAGAAGGAGCGCGACGTCCTCGATCAGAGCGCGGTCGGCACCACCCGCGCCGTCGAGAGCGACGAGGCCGAGCCCATCCAGAGCGTGGGGTGAGTCTTCGGGGCGGCTCCCCCCACTCGCCGCCCCAGCTCACCTGGGCCTGAGCGGTTCTCCCCCCATCACCCCCCTGAACCGCGAGACGGTCCTAGAGCCCCGCCGCGGACGAGAGAGACCTCTCGACCGCGGCGGGGCTGTCGTATCCGTCGCCTGATTCGCCGCGCGACCTGCCGAAAATTTGCCTGTGCGGGCGGAGGCGAGGTACCGGCCACCCATGCTCGCCAACCCCGCGAGCGCCGCGCTTTCGCGGGCGCTCCTCGCACTCTCCCGAACGCAGAAGACCGGCGTCCTCCACGCGCAGGGAGCCGGCCGCACCGCGCGCATCGGCATCGTCGAGGGCACCCCGCGCGCCGTCGAGATGGACGGCGGCCCGTGCCTCGGCGACATCCTCGCCGAAGAGGGCGCGCTCGATCACGAGGCGCATCGCCGCGCGCTCGCCGAGCGTGAGCCGAGCGGCCCCATCGGACGCTTCCTCGTGGAGACCGGCGCCGCGCGCGCCTCGGCCGTCTCCTACGCGCTCCGCAAACAGCTCCGCCACCGCATGTCCGCGCTCTTCCAGTGGGGCGTGCTCGAGCTCCGCTTCGAGCCGGGCGAGGTGGCGCTCGACGTCCCGCTCCTCGAAGAGCCCATGCCCGCGGCCGAGCTCGTGCTCGCGGGGCTCCGCGGCGCGCTCGAGCTCGTGCCGGTGCACCTCCTCCGCCGCCGCGTCGGCGACGGGATGCTCCGCCTCACCGGCTTCGGTGAGCTACTCCTCGCCGAGGCGGCGCTCCACCCCGAAGAGGCCGCGATGCTCCCGGCGCTCCGCCGCGGCGCGCCGGCGGCCGACCTGATCTCCCTCGGCGGGGGGCGCATGCGCGCCGTGCGCACGCTCGCGGGCCTCTGCATGATCGGCGCCGCCGAGCCGCCGAGCCCGGGCCGCATGTCCTACGGCCTCCTGCTCAAGAAGCGCAACCAGCTCCGCAACGAAGCGAGCCCCGAGGCGCTCCTCGAGCTCGACCGCCACGCCGATCCGCGAGCGGCGCGCGCCTCGCTCCGCAAGCTCGCCAAGGAGCTGCACCCCGACCGTTTCCGCGCGGGCGCGCCCGAGGCCATCGAGCGCCTCTCGGGCGAGGTGCTCACCGCGCTCCTCGACGCCGAAGCCCGTTTGCGCGCGAGATCACGCGACGTGCGTCGCTAAGTTCGTGAAAATACGCGAGAATGCGCGCGAAGAGATCCTTGACCCGCGCGCGCGAGGTTCGATAGAGTGCGGGCCTCTCGGTCGGCGCGAATCGTTCGCCCGAGCGCGGACAGTCAAGAGGCGACCTTGTTGCGTCCCACTCCTTTTGGGAAGTACCTCCTCCTCGAGCGTGTGAACGTCGGCGGCATGGCCGAGGTGTTCAAGGCCAAGCATTTCGGCGTCGAAGGCTTCGAGCGGATCGTCGCGCTCAAACGCATCCTCGCCAACATCGCCGAGGACCGCGACTTCATCGAGATGTTCATCGACGAGGCGAAGGTCGCGAGCCAGCTCAACCACGCCAACATCGCGCAGATCTTCGAGCTCGGGAAACAAGACGGCAGCTACTTCATCGCGATGGAGTACGTGGCCGGGCGCGACCTCCGCTCGCTCTTCGACCGCGCCAAGCAGCTCGGCGTGCGCGTGCCCATCGAGCTCGCCTGCTACGTGATGCTCAAGGTCTGCGAGGGCCTCGACTACGCGCACAACAAGCGCGACGCCAAGGGCAACTCGCTCGAGTTCATCCACCGCGACGTCTCGCCGCAGAACGTGATGGTGAGCTTCGACGGCGACGTGAAGCTCATCGACTTCGGCCTCGCGAAGGCCACGACCAACGACTACAAGACCCAGGCGGGCATCCTCAAGGGCAAGTTCGGGTACATGAGCCCCGAGCAGATCATGGGGCTCCCCATCGATCGCCGGAGCGACGTCTTCAGCGCCGGCATCGTGCTCTACGAGATGCTCACGGGGCAGCGCGCCTTCTACGGCGAGAGCGACTTCGCCACGCTCGAGCTCGTGCGCGACGTGCGCATCGATCCGCCGCGCCGGCACAACCCCGAGATCCCCGAGGCGCTCGAGCGCATCGTCCTCCGCGCGCTCGCGAAGGATCGCGAGCTCCGCTACCAGACGGCGATGGATCTCCATGACGACCTGCAGTCGTTCATGTACGGCGTCGGGAGCTTCTTCCAACGCAAGGATCTCGCCGCCACCATGGAGCGCTTCTTCGCGGCCGAGGTGCAGCGCGAGCGCGAGCAGGATGCGCTGCACCGCGAGCTCAAGCTCGAGTCGTTCACGACGTCCCCGACTTCTGCCCAACCGCCCATGACCAAGAAAGCGCCGCCGCCCATCCCCGCGGGTGCATCCAAGGCCCCGCCGCCGCCGATCCCCAGCCAGGCGAAGAAGACCATCGTCGGCATGCCGACCGCGCCCGCGCGGCCCTCCATGCCCGTCGTGGAGAAACCGGCGCCGGTCGTCGAGAAGCCGGCGCCGGTCGTCGAGAAGCCGGCGCCGGTCGTCGAGAAGCCCGCGCCCGTCGTCGAGAAGCCCGCGCCCGTGGTGCAGGGCCTCGAGTGGGACGACGACGACGAGGCCACGGCTGTCTTCGATCGGAGCAAGCATTCGTTCTCGCTCCCGCCCGCCTCGCCCTCCCGGCCCTCGATGCCCGGCGTAGCGTCGCCCTTCGAGCCCTCGCAGCCGCGCGCGTCCATCCCGCAGCCCGTCCCGCGCCCCTCGGCCCCGGCGCCCTCGGTGCCCGCGCCGGCGCCCGCGGCCTCCGCGCCTTCTGCGCCTGCGCCCGCGGCGTCTCCCGCGCCCGCGGCCTCCGTGCCGTCCTCGCTCCCGGCCGTGGTGCCCATGCCCGTCGGCGCGAGGTCCGATCGGCCCTCGGCCGTGGCGCCCATGCCGCCGGCCAAGAAGAGCAGCGGCCTGCTCGTGCTGAGCGCCGTCATCGGCGTGGCCGCGCTCGCCTTCGGCGCCTACATGCTCGTGCGTCCGCCCACGCCCGCCACGGTGCAGCTCACCACCGATCCGGCCGACGCCGAGGTCTGGGTCGACGGCGAGATCTACGCGCGCACCAGCCCCTTCGTGATCACCGGCCTCGATCCCACGCGCCCGCACCTCCTCGAGGTCCGGGCCGAGGGCTACAAGTCCTACAAGACGCGGATGGAGGTCCTGCCGGGCGAGACCAAGGTCTGGCCGCACGTCGCGCTCACGGCCGACACGGCCAAGGCCGCCACGGCCGCCCGCAAGGTGCTCGTCAGCTTCATCTCCGAGCCGGCCGGCGCCCAGGTCGTCCTCACGCGCGGCGGCGAGCGGCTGCGCGTCGGCGCCACGCCCGTGGAGACCGAGGTCGACGTGAGCGGCGACCGCTGGACCGTCGAGATGAACCTCGAGGGCCATCAGCCGTGGAGCGGGCCGCTCACGGTGCCCGCCGGCCGCGACTCGCTCGCGCTCAGCGCCTCGCTCAAGCCGGTCGAGGACACCACCGCGCAGACGGTGCAGGCCGTGCAGGCGGCCGAGGCCGCCAAGACCACCACCGCCACCACGCGCACGGCCGCGCCCGCCCCCAAGACGCAGGCGGCGCCAAAGGCAACCACCGCTTCCGCCGCGTCGGCCGCGCCCGCGGCCACCTCGGGCACGGGCAAGCTCACGCTCAACACCAAGCCCGCGTCGGAGGTCTTCCTCGACGGCGAGAGCATCGGCCACACGCCCATCATGAACTACACGGTCCCGGCCGGGCGCCACACGCTGACCTTCGTCAACGAGCAGTTCGGCGTCCGCCGCACCGTCGCCGTCTCGGTCGGCCCCGACGAGAGCGTGCGCAAGATCCTCGACCTCACCGAGGAGTGAGGCTCACTCGGTCCGGTCCTTGACGCGGAGCGGGCCGTAGGGCACGAGCTCGCCCGCCTCGTCGATCATCGCGCCGCGCACGAAGGTGGAGAAGGTTCCGTCGCCGTCGAGGTCGCCCTCGGCGATGAACTCCACGTCGGGGCCCTTGCCGAGGTGCTCGAGGCCGCAGCCCTCGCGGTGGCTCACGAGCGAGTAGCGGAAGCGCACCGCGTCGGGCTGGAAGCCCAGGACGAGGAAGGTGGTGTACCCCGGGATGGCCACGTCGTAGAAGCTCACCTCGGCGGGCTTCTTGCTCGGCGCCTCGGGCGCCGGGCCCGCGCTCTCGGGCAGGCATCGGCGGACGATCGAGCCGTCTTCGGCGCGATGCTCCGCCGCGAAGTACGCGGCCGTGCGCTGGTGCAGGAGCTCGAGGTGGGACACCGCCTCCGCCGTCTTGGACGTGCGGATCTCGCGGAAGAAGGTGGGGAGGAAGGCGGCGAGCACCCCACCCACGATGGCGAAGAGGACGGCCGCCTCGAGGAGGGTCAGGCCTTCGCGGGAACGTCGCCTGCGGGTGGAGCTCACGCCGAGAAGATTGCGGGCCCGGGCGCTCGCTCGCAACTTCGGCGCGTCTCCACTTGGCGAGCGGGGCCGGGGGTGCTTGGCTTCCCGCCATGTTGCTCGTCGACGAAATCCAGGCGCGGCTCCTCCACGTCGGGGTCCCCGAGACCCTGGCGTTGCCGCTCTCCCAGCTCGCGAGCCTCCTGGTGCTCGCGCTCCTCGCCACCGCCGCCAACTTCATCGCCAAGAAGCTCATCCTCCGCCTCGTCACGGCGGCGGTGAGGAAGACCCCGGTGAAGTGGGACGACGCCTTCCTCGAGGCGAACGTCTTCACGCGCCTCTCGCACGTGGCGCCGGCGCTCGTGGTGACCTTCTTCGGCCCGCAGTTCTTCGTGCGCGATCCCGGGCTCGTGAAGGCGCTCGGCGTCGGCGTGAACGCCTACATCGTGCTGATCGTGCTCATGGTCGTGGCCGCGATCCTCGACGCCGTGGTCCTGATCTACGAGCAGAGCGCCGCCACCAAGACCGTCCCGGTCAAGGGCGTCATCCAGGGCATCAAGCTCGTCGTCTACCTCTTCGGCGGCATCCTCATCCTGAGCGTCGTCCTGCAGAAGTCGCCCGTCTACTTCCTCTCCGGCCTCGGCGCGCTCACGGCCGTCCTCCTGCTCGTCTTCCGCGACGCTCTGCTTGGTCTCGTGGCGGGCGTGCAGATCTCCGTCAACCGCATGGTGCAGGTGGGCGACTGGATCGAGATGAGCAAATACGGCGCCGACGGCGACGTGATCGACGTGAGCCTCACCACGGTGAAGGTGCGCAACTGGGACAAGACCATCACGACCATCCCGACCTACGCGCTCATCTCCGATCCGGTGAAGAACTGGCGCGGCATGCAGGAGTCGGGCGGGCGGCGCATCAAGCGGGCGCTCTACATCGACATGAACACCGTGAAGTTCGTGGACGACGCGCTCCTCCGGAAGATGATGAGCTTCCAGCGCCTCCGCCCCTACCTCGAGGAGAAGATCCCCGAGATCGAAGCGTGGAACAAGCGCGAGCAGGTCGACGACGCGGTGCCCGTCAACGGCCGGCGCCTCACCAACCTCGGCTGCTTCCGCGCCTACGTCGCGGCGTACCTCCGCGCCAACCCCCACATCCACAAGGACATGACCTTCCTCGTGCGTCAGCTCCACCCCACCGACAAGGGCCTGCCGCTCGAGATCTACGTCTTCACCAACGACACGCGCTGGGCCGTCTACGAGGGCATCCAGGCCGACATCTTCGATCACCTCCTCGCGGTCATCGGGGAGTTCGAGCTGGGCGTCTTCCAATCGCCGAGCGGCCGCGACGTGCGGGCCCTCGCGGAGGCGTCGAAGGCCGCGTGACGGAACCCCGCGCGCCTCGATGGGGCGCCGTCGTCCTCGCCCTCGCGACGGCGCTCACCTTTGCCCCGGCGCTCTTTGCCGGGTTCTTGGGCTACGACGACGACTGGCTCGTCGAGCGCAACCCGATCCTCTCGCGCGGTGACCTCGAGGCGCTCGGCGCCATCTTCACGCGCTTCGACTTCGAGACGCGGTTCACCCTGGGGGGTGAATTCCTCCCCGTGCGCGATCTCGCGGTCTGGCTCTCCTGGGGCGTGCTCGGCCTCTCGGCGCAGGCGCTCCACGGCGTGCAGCTCGCGCTCTACGTGCTCGCCACGCTCGCGTGGCGGCGCGTCCTCCTCGCGGTCTTCGGGGCGACGCTCACGGCGGAGCTCGGGGCCTTGCTCTTCGCCGTCCACCCGGTGCACGCCGAGTCCGTCGTCTGGCTCGCGGGCATGAAGGACGTGCTCGCGCTGCTCTTCACCGGGCTCGCCGTCGCGGCCTACGCGCGGCGGGACGCCTGCGCGCCCTGCGTCGCCGCGTTCACGCTCCTCGCCTGCTTCTCCAAGGGCGTCTCGGTGGTGATCCCCGCGCTCCTCCTGCTCGTGGACTTCGCGATAGCGCGTCGACCGCGGCGACTCGCACTTGCCGCGTCGGCCCTCGTCGCGGCCGCGGCGCTCGCCGTCCACGTCCACGTGGGCGGCATCGTGGGGATGATCGCCGAACCCCTCGGCGGCTCGCGCCTCACGGCCGCCTCGTCGATGCTCGTGGTCTTCGCGCGCTACCTGGGGCTCTCGTTCTTCGCCCACCCGCACGCGGTCGTCTACGAGGTCGAGGCGCTCGGCTTCGGCGATGTGCGCGTGCTCGGGGCGCTCGCGCTCTTCGTCGCGCTCGCGGCGGCTTCGTGCTTCGCGCTCCGGCGTGGGCAGCGCGCGTATGCCTTTGGGCTCGGCGTGTTCCTGGTGGCGCTCGCGCCCGTCTCGCAGGTGCTCGCGCCGCTCCAGAACCTCATGGCCGATCGCTACCTCGTGGTGGCCGTGCTGGGGCCCATGGTCGCGCTCGCCGCCGTGTTCGAGGCGCTGCTCTCGCGCGAGCGGCTTGCCCGGCTGCGCGTGCCCGTGGCCGCGGCGCTCGTGCTCCTCGTGGGCCTCTACGGCCACGCGCGGGCGGAGACCTTCGCCGATCCGGTGAAGCTCTACCTCGAGACCACCGAGCGCGCGCCCTCGAGGTCGCTCGGGCCGTACCAGCTCGCGATGATCCTCGAGGCCGAGGGCGATCTCGAGGCCGCCGAGGCCCTCTACCGCGAGGCCTACGCGCGTGAGCCCGGCACGGAGAACGCGCGCCGCGCGGGGAACAACCTCGGCAAGCTCCTCTACGGGCAGGGCCGCGTGCCCGAGGCGCTCGCCGTCTACCGCGCGCTCCGCGCCGCGTACCCGGACGATCCGCGCGTGCTCCACAACCTCGCCAAGGTCCTCCGCGCGGCCGGGCTCGACGAGGAGGCGCGCGCCCACGAAGAGGAGCTCGAGCGGCGCTTCCCCCGCTACGTGAAGGAGCGGCACCTGCCTCGATACGGCCCCGTGCGGGCGCCGCGCTGACTCAGCGCGCGCGCTCGATCAGGCGCTGGAAAGCCCAGGCGCGGGCCTCGGCCTCGGAGGCCACGAACTTCACGGGGTAGGCGTCCTTGGAGAACCAGGACATCACCGTCATGAGGGCGCGCATCAAGGCCGACTCGGAGACGATGGCCACGCCGCGGCAATGGCGATTGATCCGGGCGCGGTTGCGCTCGTGCCACTCGCCCCAGAACCGCCGGTGGCGCGCGTCCGTGTCGACCGCGGGGTGCGGGACGATGGTCACGGCATAGTCCCGATCTTGGGCCCAATAGGCCTCGATCAAGGACATGAGGGTCTTGGACTCTTCTTCGCTCGCCGTTCGATTCCAACGGATGCTGATGAGGCCCGAATCCGTCGTCGATACGTCGTACGCGCGGTCGAGCTGTGGCTGCGTATCGTCCCCACTCCGAGCGGCTTCCATCGGCCGCATTGTTGCGGAATTCCCGCCCAGGTTCAACCAGGGGGGAATGGGTGGAACTGCCTATGATGCAGGCCGATTATCCCCATTTGGGGATGGTTTGACGCGTGGGCGGGCCTCGGCCTCGACGATGTAGCGGGGGCGGCCCTTCACCTCGCCGTAGAGCTTGGAGACGTAGATGCCGAGCACGCCGGTCGCGAGGATCTGGAGCCCGCCGAGGAAGTAGAGGGGCACCACGATGGACGTCCAGCCGGGCACGGTGCGGCCGAAGAGTTTGATGGAGAGCGCCCAGATGGCGAGGCCGATGGCCGTGATGCTCGCGAAGAGACCCACCCAGGCGATGAGCTTGAGCGGCGCCGAGGTGAACGAGGTGATCCCGTCGAGGGCGAGCGAGATCATCTTGCGCGGGCCGTACTTGGTCTCCCCCGCGAAGCGCGCCTGCCGCTCGTAGTAGACGATCTTGGACTTGAACCCGAGGAGCGGGACGAGGCCGCGGAGGAAGAGGTGCACCTCGCGGAACTCGGCGAGCGCGTCGAGCGCGCGGCGTCCGAGGAGGCGGAAGTCGGCGTGATCGTCGACCACCTCCGCGCCCATGAGGTGCAGGAGCTTGTAATAGATGCGCGCGGGGAGGCTCTTGCCGAGCGAGTCCACGCGGCGGCATCGGCGCGCGCCGTAGACCACCTCGTAGCCCTCGCGGTGCGCCTCGAGCATGGTCTCCACCACCGTCACGTCGTCCTGGAGGTCGGCGTCGAGGCTCACGGCCACGTCGGCGCGCGTGTGCATCAGCCCGGCGTAGAGGGCGTTCTGGTGGCCGAAATTGCGGCTGAGCTTGAGGCCCTCCACGTAGGGCGAGCGCGCGGCGAGGCGCTCGACGAGCGCCCAGGTCTCGTCGGTGGAGCCGTCGTCCACGTAGAGGATGGTAGCCTCGGCGACGAGGCCCCGCGCGACGAGGCGTTCGATGACGGCCTCGAGCTGGCGCGTCGTCTCCTCGAGGACGGGCGCTTCGTCCTTGCAGGGGACGACGAGGCAGAGGCTCGGCGGCCTCTTTTCGGGCGGCTCGCTCATGGGATCAGGGGCGGGGCTCGCGCTCGAGGAGGTCGAGGAGCGCGTCGGGGAAGGGCGCGGAGATCTCGGCGGGGCCGAGCACGAGGTAGAAGTCGAAGGGGACGTAGGGGAACTCCGCCTGGTGTTTCGCCGAGAGCGTCTCGAGCGTCTGCACGAGGCCTTCATAGTCGGCTTCGGCGCGGAGCTCCTCGAGCCGCTGGATCATGAGGAGGCGCGTGGCTTCGTCGTCGATGGTGGGCAGGAGACGGAGGAGCTGCTCGACGGCGCGCTCCTTCTGGCCGAGCTTGCTGAGCTTGTCGGCCGTGCTGAGGACCATCCACTCGGGCGCCGCGCCGAGCTCGATGGCGCGCGCGAAATAGGGCTGCGCCTCGGCCTCGTACTTCTCCGCTTCGTCGCGCGGGACGAATTGCGTGATCTCGTAGGCGAGGGTGGCGCCGGCGTTCCAGGCCATGCCGCCGTCGTCGGGGAAGCGCCGGGCGCCCTCGCGTACGTAGTCGGCCACGGCCTCGATCTCCTCGCGCGTGGGCTTCTCCTTGCGGTAGAGCACCCAGATGGGCGCGAGCCGGTAGACGGCCTGGAAGTCGGGATCGAGCTCGAGCATCGTCTTCGCGTACTGGAGCACGTAGCGCATCGGCGCGTCCGTCCCGAAGCCGCGGCCGAAGTAGACGAGCGAGAGGGGGTAGATGCCGGAGGCGGCGGCCTCCCGGTGGCCGAGCGAGAGCACTTCGAGCCAATCGGCGGGCGGCAGGTAGTAGACGTCTTCGAGCGTGCGCGAGGCGAGGTAGCGGTCCATCGCGCCGAGCCGCAGCGTGCTCCCGAGCGCGACGGCGGCCACGAGGGCCGCGCCGAGGGCGAGGGTGCGGAGGGACGTCTTCATACGCCGGCGTAGGATGCCAGAGTTTTCTGGCCTCGCTCGCGCGCGATGCGAGGGCCAGAATTGAGAAAGCCCCGCGCCGGAGCGCGAGGCTGGGTCACGCA
>JAAYBZ010000130.1 GCA_012744445.1 Myxococcales bacterium
CGCGCGCATCGCGGCTAGACCTAGCCCATCGGGCGCCGCGATGTCACCACCGACGACGCGGGGGGCGTGGTTTGCGGCGCGGAGGCCACCGCGGGTAACCTTCGATCCATGCTCGCCCGCGCCGCGCTCGTCCCGATCTTGCTCCTCCTCGCCTGCTCCACGCCGACGCGGCCCGACGGGCAGAAGGGCGTCCTCACGCCCGGGATGAAGGCGCCGGAGCTCGAGGCCATCGACCACCGCGGCGAGCGCGTGCGCATTCCGTCCGGCGCGCCGCTCCTCGTCTTCTTCTACCCCAAGGACAACACCCCCGGCTGCACGCGCGAGGCCTGCGCCCTGCGCGACGCCTGGGACGCGTACCAGAAGAAGGGCGTGGAGGTCGTGGGCGTGAGCGCCGACTCGCTCGCCTCGCACCGCGAATTCGCCGAGGAGCACGGGCTCCCCTTCGGCCTCGTGAGCGACGACGGGACCTGGGGCAAGGCCTTCGGCGTCGGTCGTACGCTCGGGATGCACCGCCGGACGAGCTTCCTCATCGACGGCGAGGGGGTGGTCCGGAAGACCTACGAGGACGTCGATCCCGGCGTCCACGCCGAGCAGGTCCTCGCCGACGCCGAGGCGCTCGGCCTCACGCGCTGAGCGCCGTCCGTCCGCCGAGAACGGGACGCACCCCGGGCCCCGCGGTAGGGTGGCGCCGCGAGGGGCGCGCACCCTCTCGCCCGCGTGCAGGAGCTGAGATGAAAGTGAAACTGAGTCTACTGAGCGAGTTCAAGGAGTTCGCCATCAAAGGCAACATGATCGACATGGCCGTCGGCATCATCATCGGCGGGGCGTTCGGAAAGATCGTCTCGTCCCTGGTGGGCGACGTGATCATGCCTCCGCTCGGCGTGCTCATCGGCGGGGTGGATTTCACCGACCTGGCCATCACCCTCCGCGAGGCCAGCGCCGCGGTCGACGGCGAGCCGGCGCGCGAGGCCGTGGTCCTGAGCTACGGCAAGTTCATCCAGTCGGTCGTCGACTTCCTGATCATCGCCTTTGCGATCTTCCTCGGCGTCCGCGCGATCAACACGCTCCGGCGCAAGGAGGAGGACGCCGCGCCCGCCCCGGCGGAGCCCGAGCCGACGCGCGAGGAGCAGCTCCTCGCCGAGATCCGCGACCTCCTCCGCGAGGGGCGCTGAGCCTCAGCCGAGCGGGAGCTGGCCGCCGTCGTAGACGAGCGCGCCCCGCTCGACGCGCGCGAACGGCGGGAGCGCGTGCGCCACGGCGCGCGTGGGCGTCATCAGGTGCATCACGCGCACGCCGTGCACCGTGAGCCAATCGGAGATGAGCCGGCGATGGCACTGCTCGGGCCGCGCCTCGGCGCACATCACGGCGGTGGGGGCACGCGCGGCTCCCTCGAGCAGCGCCGCCATCGCGCGCTGGAACGCCTCCGTCTCCATGTAGTCGGCGTAGGCCGCGAAGGAGGCCACGCGAAAGGCCCTGTGCCGCGTGTCCTTCCGGGGCTTCCGACGACCGCCGAGCGCCTCGGCCCATACGTAGTCGATGCCGTGGCGCCCGAGCGCCTCCGCGAGCGAATCGCGCGAGAATCGTGGGTGCCGCCTCGATCCCGGATGACGTCGCACGTCGACGAGCCGCGTGACCCCCGCGCCGTCCAGCATCGCGAGGAGCTCCTCGAGGCTCCGGGTGGAGTGACCGAGGGTGTAGATCGTGATCGCTTCTCGCTCCTCACCCACCTCGTCATCCCCCCGTAGGCTCGTGTAGTATCGCCGGGCTTCGGCGAGGAGTATTCGCATGCTTGGTAGAACTCTCGGTGGATTGGCTTTCGTGGCGTGGATCTCGTGCGGGCTACACGCGGAGGCGCAGGGTGACGTGACCCCGGCCTCGGAGGCCCCCGCGCCGGTCACGGCGCCCGTCGCGGCGCCTGCGCCCGCCGCCGAACCTGCGCCTCCCGCCGCGGCGGAAACGGCGTCCACCGATCCCGAGAAGCGCTGGTACATCGGCGGCTTCTACCGCCACACGTGGACGCCCGGCTTCTTGTTCAAGCCCTTCCTCGACGAGGTGCTCTCGGCGAAGAACCACGGCGCCGGCTTCGAGGCCGCCGTGAGCCACCGCCGGCTCGACGTCCTCCTCCACGGCTACTGGCAGAACTTCGAGGGCTACGGCCCGATGCTCGCCAAGGACGATCCCCCGCAGGACACCGAGATCATCGACTCGAACCTCTCGGTCGTCGCGTTCGGCACGAGCATCCTCTCCACCGTGCCCATGGGGAAGGCGTTCGCCTTCCAGTTCGGCCTCGACATCGGCGTGGGATGGACCTTCGGCAACGTCCGGCGCACCGAGGCCTATCCCACGACCGATCGGAGCACCCCCGGCTACTCGGATGGCTGGGCGCCGTGCGCGGGTCCGGGGAGCCCCAACGTCGAGTATTGCGAGCCCGACTCCGTGGCCGACGGCGAATTCGGCGGCCACTACGACGTGCGGATCCGGCGGTGGACCGACGGCGGCAAGCTGCCGAACGTCTGGTTCCGCTTCGGTCCGCACCTCGCGCTGCGCTTCCAGCCCAAGCCTTGGCTCCGCATCCGCGCCGACGGAGGCTTCGACCTCCTGAGCGGATTCTTCGCCGGCGGGGCGCTCGCGTTCGGCCTCTGAGCTCGGAGGGATCTCCGAGCTCTCGGGCTCACTTCGGCATCTTGGTCGTACGCAGGTACGGCAGGTGGATGTTGAGCTCGCCGAACTTCTCGCGCGCCTGATCGTCGTTGAGCGAGAGCGCGACGATCACGTCGTCGCCGACCTTCCAGTCCGCGGGCGTGGCGATCGGCGCGCCGTCCGTCTTCTGCACGGCGTCGAGGGCGCGGAGGATCTCGGCGAAGTTCCGGCCGACCGACATCGGGTAGATGAGGGCGACGCGGACCTTCTTGTCCGGCCCGATGATGAACACCGTGCGGACCGTGGCCGTGTGCTGCGGCGTGCGCCCGTCGGGGAGATAGGCGTCGGCCGGGAGCATCCCGTAGGCCTTGGAGATCTCGAGCTTGTCGTCGGCGAAGATCGGGAAATCGACCTTGGCGCCCGAGTACTTCTCGATGTCCGCGATCCACTTCTTGTGGTCTTCGACGGAGTCGACCGAGACGCCGGCGACCTTGGTGTTGCGCTTCTTGAACTCGTCCTGGAGGCGGGCGACCGCGCCGAACTCGGTCGTGCACACCGGCGTGAAGTCCTTCGGGTGGGAGAAGAGGATGGCGTAGCTATCCCCGATCCAGTCGTGGAACGTGATGCGACCTTGCGTCGAGTCGGCCGTGAAGTTGGGCGCGACGTCGTTGATGCGAACGCTCATGAACGGATCCTTTCCGGAGCAGCGGGCTCCGCGACTGTTTCCATAACCAAGGGGACTTCGAGAAGCCACCCCTGTGGGCGAAATGGTAGTGCCATCGAGCCGCGCTTCCCAGGGATCGCAGCGGACGTCGCGACGAAGGAATCGAAGTCCTCGTCGCCCTGATAGGAGCCGATCTCGGCGTCCATCTTGATCTCGGTCGCGGTGGGTCGGGTCCAGTGCGCCATGTCCACCAAGCTGAACGGGCGGATCGCGACTTGTCATGTCCACGATTGGCGTTCCCCCAATCCCAATCTGGAGAAGCTACGGACCGCCGCGCGCGCGGCCGTTCGTGGCGTTCGATGCGCGCAATCGTCCTCGGGTCCTCGGCCGGCGGTGGTTTTCCTCAATGGAATTGCAGCTGTCCGGGTTGTTCGGCGGTGCGCGCCGGGAGCCCCGGTTGGACGCCCCGCACGCAGGACGGAATTGCCGTGACGGGCGATGGGAAACGCTTCGCGCTCCTCAACGCCTCGCCCGACGTCCTCACGCAGATCGCGCGGACGCCGGCGCTCTCGCCGCGTGGACCTCGGCATTCGCCGATCGAGGCGGTGGTCCTCACGAACGGCGATCTCGACCACGTGCTCGGGCTCTTCTCGCTCCGCGAGTCGACGTCCCTCGTGGTCTACGCGACCGACGCCGTGTGGCGCGGGCTCGAGGCGAGCGTCTTCCTCCGCACCTTCGCGCGTTTTCCGGGGCACTTCCGCGGGCGACGCCTGATGCTCGGCGAGGAGATCGAGCTCGAGGGCCCGGACGGGAGCTCGCTCGGCCTTCGTATCCGCGCGATCCCGCTCCCCGGCAAACCGCCGCTCCACCTCGAGCCGATCGGGTCCGATCCCGGCGACAACGTCGGCCTCGTCGTGCGCGACGAGCTCTCGCGGGGCTCGCTCTTCTACGCGCCGACGTGCGCGCGTATCGATGATCCTCGCGTCTTCGACGAGCACGACGTCGTGCTCTTCGACGGAACCTTCTTCACCGAGGACGAGCTCGTCTCGCTCGGGCTCGGCGCGCCGCGTGCGCGCGATATGGCGCACCTTCCGATCGAAGAGAGCCTCCCCGTGCTCTCGCGCCTCCACGCGCGCTCGATCTACACGCACGTGAACAACACGAATCCCGTGCTCGGCCCGACGTCGGCGCGTGCGCGCGTCCTCGACGCGGGCGTCGAGATCGCCTTCGACGGCATGGAGGTCACGCCGTGAGCGAGGCGTGGGATGCCGAGACCTTCCTCGCGCGCCTCCGCGACGAGGGCGGGCCGCGCTACCACGATCGCCATCCCTTCCACGTCCGGATGCACGAGGGGAGGCTCACGCCCGGCGAGCTCCGCGCCTGGGTCGAGAACCGCTACTACTATCAGACGCGCATCCCCCTCAAGGACGCGCTCATCCTTTCGAAAGCCGAGGACCCCGCCTTCCGGCGCCGATGGATCCGCCGCATCCACGAGCAGGACGGAACGGAGGACGGCACCGGCGGGATCGCCGACTGGGAGCGGCTCGCCCAGGGGCTCGGCGTGGACCTCCGGGCGCTCCGATCCTTCTCGCGCGTGCTCCCGGCCGTGCGCTTCGCCTGCGACGCCTACGTGGCGCTCGTGCGCGAGTCGCCCCTCGTCGTCGCGGTGGCCGCGTCGCTCACCGAGCTCTTCTCGCCCGCGCTCATGGCCGCGCGCCTCGCGGCGTGGGAGCGGCACTACCCTTGGGTCGATCGCGCGGCGCTCGCCTATTTCCGCACGAGGATCGAGCGCGCGAAGGTCGACTCCGACGAGGCGATCTCGTTCGTCCTCGCCCACGCGACCACGCGTGAGCTGCAGGAGCGGTGCGTGGACGCGCTCGTGCGGAAGGCCGAGATCCTCTGGGCGATCCTCGACGCGATCGAGCGCGCGCCACGCGAAGAGGAGCGATGAGGCCGATCGATCCGACCTTCGTGCCCCGGCTCACGCGCGGCGCGCGCCTCCGCTTCGACCGGCACGCGTCGCAGACGATGATCCTCGCGCCCGAGCGAGGATACGTGCTGAACGAGAGCGCGGCGGAGGTGGCCACGCGCTGCGACGGGCGACGCTCCATCGCGGAGATCGTCGCCGCCATCGCGATCGAGCGGGGACTCCGCCCCGAGGCGATCGAAGCGGACGTGATCGGCTTCGTCGCCGAGCTCCGAGAGAAAGGACTGTTCGAATGAAGAACGTGCCCCGCCCCTACACGCTCGTCGCGGAGCTCACGCACCGATGCCCCCTCTCGTGCCTCCACTGCTCGAACCCGCGCGCGCTCGTCCCCAAGTGGCGTGAGATCTCCACGGACGACTGGCTGCGCGTGCTCGACGAGGCCGAGGCGCTCGGCGTGGTGCAGGTGCACTTCTCGGGCGGCGAGCCGCTGCTCCGGCTGGATCTCGAGGCGCTCGTCGCGCGGGCGCGCGCGCTCTCGCTCTACGTGAACCTCGTGACGAGCGGCATCCCGCTCGAGCGCGCGCGCCTCGAGAAGCTCGTCCGGGCCGGGCTCGATCACGTGCAGCTCAGCGTGCAATCGGCCCACATCCTCCGCGGCGATCGCATCGCGGGGAAGACCGGTGCGCACGCGACCAAGCGCAAGGTCCTCGGCTGGCTGCGCGATCTCGGCGTCCCCTTCACGCTCAACGTCGTCCTCCACCGTGAGAACCTCGGCGAGATCGACGCGATCGTTGCGCTCGCGGAGCGATACGGCGCGGATCGCCTCGAGCTCGCCAACACGCAGTACGCGGGCTACGCACGCGAGAACCTCCACGCCCTCCTTCCCGAAGCGGCGGCGCTCGACGCGGCGCGTGAGCGAGCGGCGTTCCACCGCACCCGGCTCGCGGGCGCCATGAAGATCATCTTCGTGAAGCCCGACTACTTCGGCGATCGGCCCAAGGCCTGCATGGACGGCTGGGCCCGGAGCTTCGTCGTCCTCGCGCCGGACGGGACGGTGCTCCCCTGCCACTCCGCCTCGAGCATCGAAGGGCTCGAATTCTGGCGCATCGACGCGGGCTCCCTCCCCGAGATCTGGGCGCGTTCGCCGGGGCTCCAGGCCTTCCGCGGCGAGGGCTGGATGAAGGATCCGTGCCGGACCTGCCCCGAGCGCGCGCTTGACTTCGGAGGCTGCCGCTGCCAAGCCTTTTTCCTCACGGGAGACGCGCGGAACGCGGATCCCGTATGCGCGCGTTCCCCCCATCGCGCCGCGCTCGAGGTGGAGAAGGAGCGCGCTCGCGTCGGCTCCCTGCAGGTCTTACGTCGGGGGAGAGCCGTCTCGGGGTTGCCCGAACGATTGACATTCTCACCGCGAAGGTGAGGATTCGGGGTTCGACATGTCGGAAGAGCGGATCATCTACGTCACCCAGCGAGACAAAGAGCGCCTCGATTCGCTCCTGGTCACGGCCGTGGTCTCCTCGCGCAACCGCGAGGCGGCGGAGGCCCTCGAGTCGGAGCTCGTGAACGCCAAGGTCGTGCCGCCCGAAGAGGTGCCGCCCGACGTCGTGACGATGAATTCCAAGGTCCGCTTCATCGACCTCGACTCCGACGAGGAGCGCATCGTCACGCTCGTCTACCCCAAGGACGCCGATCCCGCCGAGTCCAAGGTCTCGGTCCTCGCGCCCGTGGGCGCGGCGCTCCTCGGCCTCTCGGTGGGGCAGTGCATCGACTGGCCCATGCCGGGCGGCCGCGTGAAGCGGCTCAAGATCGCCGAGGTGCTCTACCAGCCCGAGGCCGCCGGCGACTACGACCTCTGAGCGCGCTTCCGCTATCGTGGGGCGCATGGTCGCGCCCTTTCCGCCCTTCGAGAGTCCCTTCTCCCGCCGTTTCGGCGCGCTCGAGGTGAAGCTCTACCTGGGGAGCATCCTCGACCTGCCTGCCGACGCGCTCGTGAACCCCTCGAACCCGCGCCTCTGGCTCGGGAGCGGGGTGAGCGGGCTCTTGCGCAAGGCGTGCGGGCCACGGCTCCAGGAGGCGATGGACGCGATCGGCGGCGTCGCCGAGGACGGATTCGCCGTGACGCCCGCCTTCGAGCACGCGCGCGTGGCGGAGATCATCCACGTGCCCACCGTGAGCGGCGACGCCGAGGTGATCGAAACGGCCTACGCCAACGTGCTCCGTCGCGCGAAGGAGGCAGGCCACCGCCGCGTGCTCGTCCCGGCGCTCGGGGCCGGCGTCGGCGGCATGTCCCTCGAGGACACGGCAGAGGCCCTCCTCCGCGCGATCGAGGCGCGGGACGAGGACGCGCCGCTCGAGCTCGTGGTCACGTTGATCGACCGCGCCGCGGTGGCGGCGTTCGAGCGCGTCCTCGCTTCCTGAGATACGTCGATGGATTCCGCGCTCCGCGCGAGGCGCTGGCGCTCAGAGGTCGGGGAGATCGAAGGGCGTGTTCGAGGTGTCGATGCCGCCGTCGACCGGGAGGATCCGCCCGGTGACGTAGCGGCTCATGTCCGAGCAGAGGTAGAGGGCGGCGTTCGCGACGTCCTCCACCGTGCCCACCGTGCGGAGCGGGGTCTTCTTCACGAGGCCCTGCTTCACGGCGTCGTTCGAGAGGAATTTGCCGAGCGCCTCGGTCTCGATCGCGCCGCAGGAGACGGCGTTCACGCGGATCTTCGGGGCGAGCTCGGCGGCCATGAGGCGCGTCATGTGCTCGAGCGCGGCCTTGGCCGTGCCGTAGGCGACGAAGCCGCGGCCCACGACGCGCCCGAGCGAGCTCGAGACGTTGAGCACGCAGCCGTTCCCGCGCTCGAGCATCTGCGGCACGAGGAGGCGCGTGAGGAGGAAGGCCTGGGTGACGTTGAAGCGGAGCGCATGCTCGAAGACCGCCTCGCTCGTCTTGAGGAAGGGCACGTGCGGCGCGCCGCCGGCGTTGTTCACCAGGACGTCGACGCGGCCGAGCTCCTCGACGGCGACCTTGGCGAGGCGCTCGAGCGAGGCGCGCTCGGTCACGTCGCACTGCACGGCGAGCGCGCGCACGCCGTGCTTGCGCGCCGCCTCGGCCGTGTCCTCCACGTCGGCGAGCGTGCGCGCGGCGACCACCACGTCGGCGCCCGCCTCCGCCATCGCGAGCGCGATCCCGCGCCCGATGCCCTTGCCCGCGCCCGTCACGAGGACGACGCGATCCTTCATCGAAATCGAAGTCATCGGCGGAGCGTAAGGGCGTTTCGAGGCGTGTCCACGCGCGATTTGGGATGCGCGGTGATTCGTATGAGCGACGTCGCGGTCAGTAATTCAAAGCAATGTAATCATTCGGTAAGTGCCCTCACGAGCATGCTGACGCACTGCGTCCACGTTTGATAGTTTCGGCGACCGTGAACGACCTCCACTTCGTCTCACCCAGGTTCGACGAGGATCTGGACGTCGAGGCCTATCTCGAGCGCGTCCCGGACGACGCGTGCTGCAAGGGGATGTTCTTCGGCGATCTCGTGAACGCCGCGAAGAGCGTCTCGGCCCAGGCCACCGCCGAGGTGACGCGCGAGCTCGGCCAGCGCCGTTACATCCCCTTCAAGGACTATCCGCTGCGCGAGCACATGACGCTCTCGAGCCGGCTCGTCCCGCGGCTCTTCCCGCAATACCCCACGCGCGAAGGCATGCGCCGCCTCGGCTGGCTCGTCTATCCGCTCTTCAAGCAGAGCCTCATCGGCCGCGTGGTCTTCGGCGTGCTCGGCCACGACCTCGACCAGGTGATGCGCGTGGGGCCGCGCTCCTTCGAGCTCTCGCTCACGCGTGGCCGTGCCGTGGGGGAGAAGATCGGCGAGCGCCACTACCGCTACTCGTTCCGCGAGATCTACGGCTACCTCGACTCGTACTACGTGGGCGTGATGGAGGGCGTCTTCCGCGACCACGGCGTGCGCGCCGAGGTGAAGATCGCGCTGAGCTCACTCTCCGACGGAGTGATGGACATCCGATGGGAGGAACCGAGGGGGATCGACCGATGAACGCCGAAGCGCCGCGCACCATCACATATCGGGAATTCCGGCGTGAAGCGAAGGACGGAGAGATCGTGCTCTTCCAGGGGAAGGGCCTGCTGTCGCGCTTCATCCGCTGGGGGAGCCAGAGCGACTACTCCCACGCGGGCATGGTGGCCTGGTGGGGCAAGCGCCTGGTGCTCCTGCAGGCCACGGGGCGCGGGGTGGAGACGCTCCCCATGAGCCGCGCGATCCGCGAGTACGCGGGGCCGGTGGATTGGTTCCAGCTCCGCCCGGAGCTCGAGCCCGAGCTCGATCGGCGTCGCCTCCTCAGCCTCGCGGTCTGCATGCAGGGCATCCCCTACGGCACCTCGGGGCTCCTCTATCTCGCGTGGCGGATGTGGCTCGAGCGCATGGGCTTCCGGAGCTACCGCAACGACCCCGACATGACGGGCAAGCCCCAGCGGCTCTTCTGCTCGCAGTACATCGCCGCTTGTTACAAGGGCGCGGGCATCGACCTCGACCACCAGACGCCCAACCAGTTCACGAGCCCGGCCGATCTCGCCTTCTCCACCTCGCTCGTCCGCCGCGGCACGATCCTCCCGCAGCCCGAGGACTGCGATCACTGCGAGCGGCTCTTCCGCGAGGGGATGGAGCTCCGGCGCCTCAAGCTCGAAGAACGAGGACGCCGGCACCGCGACGTCGCCTGAGGCGACGGCGGGCCGGCGTGCCGGATCAGGGTCTGCGCTCGATCAGGAGATCGCGCCGACGCAGGTGTTGTCCTCGCCGCACTGTCCGGTGCAGCACTCGAAGTTGACCGAGCAGCCTTCGCCCGCGGCCTTGCAGAGGCCGCTCTCGAGGACGCAGCTGTTGTTGATGGTGCCGCAGTTCCCGGTGCAGCAGTCGTCGCTTCCTTCGCACTTATCGCCGAGCGCGTTGCAGCTGGGCAGGATGGCCAGCTGGCAGATGCTGCCGCACTGGCCGGTGCAGCACTGGGCGGGCGAGCTGCACGAGGCGTTCAGCGGCTGGCAGACCCCGATGGGCGGCACGCAGACCCCGCTCGCGCACCTGCCGCTGCAGCACTGATGGTTCGACGTGCAGGAGAGCGCCGCGATCCTGCAGCTGCCCTCCGCGAGGATGCACTTGCTCGCCGGGCCGCAGCTGCCGCTGCAGCAGTCGACGTCCGACTCGCAGTCCTCGGAGAGCGCCGCGCAGACGCCGAACTCGCCCACGCAGATCCCGCCCGCGCTGCAATTGCCGCTGCAGCAGGCATCCCCGGCTTCACATGCGCCGCCGACGTCCTCGCACTGCGGGGTGACGGGCGGCGTCGCACAGATGCCCTCTTCGCTGCAGTGCTCGCTGCAGCACTCGGCGCCCGAGGTGCACGCGGCGGCGAGCGCGAGGCAATCGCCACCGTCGGGTGCCGACGGCTTGCCGTCGTCGCCGCATGCGATGGCGAAGAGCGAGAGCGCGGTCATGGCGATGATCAAGAAAGAGCGTCGAATCATGGTCCCTCCCAGATAGGCCGGATGTGGGAGAACCTTTCGCGCCCGCCGCGCGCGTGGCCATGGTCAATTTCGAAGGGTGCATCTCGCGCTCGGACGAGGCCCGCGAACGGGTCCGTCCGAGCGGCGCGCGTTCACTGTGGGGCGACGTAGCCTTCGCCACCGCCCGTGGGCACGAGATCGAAGGCGTACTCGACGTCGACTTGCACGGTCGCGGGCTGGTCGACGCGGATGCCGAGGAGCGCGTCCTCCATGCACGAGCGGAGCGCGTCGTCACCGACCGAGTTGAGGAACTCGACGCTCTTCACGACGCCCGTCTTGGGCTCGACCGAGAGCTTCGCGCGGACCGTGCCGGCGAGGGTCTCGTCGCGCTCGAGGGCGCGCTCATAGCACTCGTCGAGCTTGGGCTTGCGCGCGTCGACCGCGCTGCGGAGCAGGCGCTGCGTATTCCCCGGGCCGCATGCCGCGGCGAGGAGCCCGAGGACGATGGCGAGGCTGAGGATCGGACGGATCATGCGTCACCTCCTTCGGTGGGCTGCTCGGCGGGCTCGTCCGATGCGTCGGCGGAGGCCGCCTTCTTCGACTCGTCGCGCTCGAGGATGTTGAACTCGACGCGGCGGTTCTTGGCGCGTCCCTCCTCGCTCTCGTTGTCGGCGATGGGCTTCGAGAAGCCGTAGCCCGCCGGCTCGAGGCGCGACTCGTCGACGCCGTAGCGCACCAGCGCGGCCACGACCGAGGCCGCGCGACGCTGCGAGAGATCGAGGTTGTACTCGGCGGTGCCCTGCGTGTCGGTATGGCCCTCGACGCGCACGCGCGCGACGTCCGGGTTCTCGTTGAGCACGCGCGCGATCTCCCGGAGGAGCTCCTCGGAGATCGGGCTGATCTCGTCGCTGTCGAACTCGAAATGGATCTTCTCGTCGACGCGGATGCGCGTCTCCTCGACCTCGACCACCGGCGGCGGTGGCGGCGGCGGTGGCGGCGCTTCCGGGAGGCTCGCGCTCAGTTTCACCGGTGTCGTCTCCTGGAGACTCACCGTGGCGCATCCGGCGAGCGACGCGCTCGTGAAGACGGCCAGGCCGACGAGAGTAGAACTTCTTAGAACCATTGGCCCTCCTGCGTGATGACCTCACCCATCGAATGCCAGGTGGCCGCGACGGTCAACCCGTGAATTCCGCGAATTCCCCGAAAAACACGCAGTCTCAGCAAAGGTTTCCGCTCTCGATGAGGCATCGCCTCTTTCGGGCGCGTACGAGCGTTCCACGCGCCGCGCGAAGAAGAGGGCTCAACGTTTGACTACGGCGGAACAGTGCAACTGCACTCTACGCTCGTCGCGTTGGCTTATGGAGAGTTCGCCCGCTCGGGGGATCTCCACTGGAGGAACCATGACTGCC
>JAAYBZ010000131.1 GCA_012744445.1 Myxococcales bacterium
ACGACGCTCCCCGAGTGCCTCGAGGCCACCGCCTTCACCCCGGAGGGTGAGCTCATGGGCCTCCGTCACCGCACGCTCCCCATCCACGGGGTGCAGTTCCACCCCGAGGCCTTCCTCACCGAGCACGGCCACGCGATGCTCCGCAACTGGCTCCGCATCGCGCGCGACTTCGTCGGAGCGTCGCGATGAGCCTCGCCGAAGCGATCAAGCAGGCCGTCGAATTCCGCGACCTGCCTCCGGCCCTCATGGACGAGGCCATGGAGACGATCTTCCGCGGCGACGCGCACGAAGCGCAGATCGCCGCGCTCGCCGTCGCGCTCCGCATGAAGGGCGAGAGCCCCGAGGAGCTCGCCGCGGCCGCGCGCGTGATGAAGCGCCACGCCAAGAAGGTCCCCCTCGGCGAGGGCCCCATCCTCGACACCTGCGGGACGGGCGGCGACGGCCTCTCCACCTTCAACATCTCCACGGTGTCGGCGCTCGTCGTCGCGGCCACCGGCGTGCGCGTGGCCAAGCACGGCAACCGCGCCGTCTCGTCCACCACCGGCAGCGCCGACGTCCTCGAGGCGCTCGGCGTCTCCCTCGAGCTCGACGCCGACGAGGCCAAGCGCTGCATGGAGCAGGCGGGGATCGTCTTCCTCTTCGCGCCCCTCTTCCACGGCGCGCTCCGCCACGCGGCGCCGGTCCGCAGGGCGCTCGGCATCCGCACCTTCTTCAACCTCCTCGGACCGCTCGCGAACCCGGCGCCGGTGAGCCATCAGCTCGTGGGCGTCTACGACGGCGCGCGCGTGCGGCAGTTCGCCGAGGTGCTCCGCGCGCTCGGGCTCACCGCGGCGTGGGCCGTGCACGGCGAGGGCGGCTTCGACGAGGTCTCACCCCTCGGGGTGACCAAGGTCGCGCGGCTCCGCGGCGGCGAGATCGACGAGTTCGAGATCACGCCGGGCGACTTCGGCCTCGAGCCCGTCGACCTCGAGAGCCTCCGCGGCGGCGATCCGGCGCGCAACGCCGCGATCGCGCGCGCCATCCTCGCCGGCGAGTCGGGGCCGCCGCGCACCGCCGTGCTCCTCAACGCCGCGGCGGCGCTCGCGGTCGTGCACGACATCCCGCTCAGGGACGCCGCGGCGCGCGCGGCCGAAGCCATCGATTCGGGCGCCGCCTCGGGGCTCCTCGAGCGCTTCATCCAGGCGAGCCACGGGCGATGAGCCGCAGCGACTACCTCGATGGCATCCTCGCCCGGAAGCGCCGCGAGATCGAGCGGCGCCTCCGTCGGGCCGAAGCCTTCGCCAAGCTCGGAGCCGCGCTGCCCCTCGATCCCGAGCGTGGAGCGCGCGCCGTCGCCGCCCTCCGGCGCGGCGAGGGCGGGCCGCTCCGCGCCATCGCCGAGGTGAAGTTCCGGAGCCCCAGCGCAGGCGTGATCCGCGAGCGGCGCGCGGGCGAGGGGGCGCGCGTGGCGGAGTCCTACGTCCGTGGCGGCGCCTCGGCCGTGAGCGTCCTCGCCGACGCGCCCGGCTTCGGCGGATCGCCGCTCGAGGTGCGCCGCGTCTCGAGCGCGGTCGAGGTGCCCGTGCTCTTCAAGGAGTTCGTCCTCGACGAGGTGCAGATCGAGCTCGCCCGGATCGTGGGCGCCTCGATGGTGCTCCTCCTCGTGAACTCGCTCGACGTGCCGCGCCTCGAGGCCCTCGTGCGCGAGGTCCAGGCCAAGGGCATGGAGCCCGTGGTCGAGGCGGCGAACGAGCGCGAGACCGAGATCGCGCTCGCGACGGGCGCGACGATCGTCGGCGTGAACGCGCGGAACCTCCGCACCTTCGAGGTCGATCCCCGCGGGGCGCGGCGCGCCGTGGAGCGCATCCCGCGCGATCGCGTCGCGGTCTTCATGAGTGGCATGAAGACCGAAGACGACTTCCGCGAGGTGGGCCGAGGACGAGCCGACGCCGTGCTCGTGGGCGAGGGCCTGATGCGGCTCGGCGATCCCGCCGAGGCCCTAGGCCGGCTCCTCGCCGCGTCCGTCCCGCGCTGATCCCGGGGACGACTCCCGGGGCGGGTCCTCGATCTCGACCGTGAAGCGCGCGCCGCCGAGGGGGCTGTCGTCGATCTCCACGCGGCCGCCGTGGGCGCGCACGAGCTGATCCACGATGGAGAGGCCGAGGCCCACGCCGAGCGGTCGGCCCGAGACGAAGGGCTCGAAGAGGCGCGCGCGGGATTCCTCCGGGATGCCGGGGCCGCCGTCGTCGACGTCGATGCGCGCGCCGCCATCGCGCTGCGTGAGGAGGACCTCGATGCGTCCGCCGTCGGGCGTCGCCACCAGCGCGTTCTTGAGCAGGTTCCAGAGCACCTGTCGGATCTGCTGCTCGTCGGCGAAGACCCAGACTTCCTCGTCGCCGAGGAGCGCGATCTCGCCCTTGCGCTCCACGTGCGGGCCGCGCCGCACGAGATCGATCACCTCGCGCGCGACCTTGGCGAGATCGAAGCGGCGGCGGACGGGCTCACGAGGCCGCGACGCGGCGAGCATGGTGGCGACGAGATCGTCGAGCCGCTCCACCTCGCGCGAGACGATGCCGAGGAGCTTCCGCTCGTCCTCGTCGAGCGACGCGCCCTCGCGCACGAGCTGGACGGATCCCGAGATGGCGCCGAGCGGATTGCGGATCTCGTGGGCGAGGCTCGTGGCGATGCGCCCGAGCGCGGCGAGGCGCTCGGCTTGTTCGGCCTTCTGCTGGAGCCGCCGGAGCTCGGTGAGGTCTTGGAAGACGACGAGCGAGAGCGCGCGGCCGTCGTCGGGGAGGCGGCTCACGGTGAGGCCGCAGGGGAATTCGCTCCCGTCGGCGCGCTTCCCGGTGCCGTCGAGGCGCATCGCGCTCGAAGGCGGGAGCGAGATGCCCTCGAAGGGGAAGAAGGTGCGCGCGTCCCGGCCGATCAGCGCCTCGCGCCCGGCGCCGAAGATCCGCTCGGCGGCGGGGTTCGCGCTGAGGATGCGGCCGTCGTCGTCGATGGTGACGAGGCCCGAGCCGATCCCCTGGACGATGCTCGCGTTGAGCCGCTCGAGGCGGCGCGCGCTCTCCTGGGCCTTCATCACGTGGCCGCCGGCGAGCCGTACGCGCACGGCGAGCGCCCGCGAGAGGAGTCCGACGACGAGGAGGGCGAGGGCGTGCCCGGAGAGGGCGAGCGAGAGGGCGACGGGCGCGATCTCGTACATGCCGCGCGGCGCGTCGGGCGGCACGGGGAGGATCTCGGCGCGGAGGCCGAGCGCGACGAAGAGGTGGAGGGCGATGGCCGTCCCCGCCGTGATGAGCGCCGCCTCTGGTCCGAGGACGAGCGCCGCGAGGACGATCTCCACGCCGAAGAGCGTCGCGAAGAGGCTCGTCGCGCCGCCCGTCAGGTAGACGATCACGGCGATCGCGAAGAGGTCCATCATCACGAGCGGGAAGCCGATCACGCGGCGTGAGACGCCTCGCCTCGCGAGCACGCCCGAGACGACGGACCCCCCGACGAGGAAGGCGCCGAGGAGCGCGAAGACCGTGGAGGAGAAGGCGAACTCGCCCGCACCGAACTCGAGCTCGGCGACGAGGATGAGCGCGATCACGACGAAGCCGGCGAGCGCGCGGCCCACCAGCCAGGCGGCGAGCGCGCGCGGCGAGGGCTCGCTCGGCGCGTAGGCGAGCTCGAGGAGCGCGCGGCCGGTCGGCTCTCGCGCCTCGATCATCGCGATGGCCCTCCGTGCGCCGCCATCGTGGCCTCGCTCAATGCCCGATGTTGCCGGCGATCGAGAAGATCGGGAGGTACATCGCGATGAGGATCACGCCGACGATGCCGCCGATGAAGACCATCATGAGCGGCTCGAGGAGCGAGGTGAGCGAGTCGACCGCCACGTCGACCTCTTCCTCGTAGAAGTCGGCGATCTTATTGAGCATCGAGTCGAGGGCGCCCGTCTGCTCGCCGACGCCGATCATCTGCACGACCATCGGCGGGAAGACGCCCGTCTCCATGAGCGGCTCGGCCATGGTCCGGCCTTCGCGGATGCGATCCGAGGTCGCGTCGATGGCCTCCTCGACCACCATGTTGCCGCTGGCCTTCGCCACGATGCCCATGGCCTCGAGGATGGGCACGCCCGAGCTGAGGAGCGTGCCGAGCGTTCGGGTGAAGCGCGAGACCGCGATCTTCCGCATCACAGGCCCGATGACGGGCACGACGAGGAGCGCACGGTGCCAGATGCGCCGCGTCTTCGGGACCTTGAGCGTGTAGCTGATGCCCGCGCCGATCGCGCCGGCGACGATCGCGATGATCAGGAAGTTGTCGATGAACGTCTCCGACATCGTGATGACCATGCGCGTGAGCGCCGGCATCGAGTCCTCGCCGCCCATGTCCGAGAACATGCCCTTGAAGGACGGAATGACGAAGCCGAGCATCACCGCGATGACGATGAGCGCCACGATGAGGATGCCTACCGGATAGGCGAGGGCGCTCTTGACCTGGCCCTTCAGCTTGTTCCGCTTCTCGATGTACTCCGCGAGGCGGTTGAGGATCGTGTCGAGGATGCCGCCCACCTCGCCCGCCGCGATGAGGTTCACGAAGAGCGTGTCGAAGACCGCCGGATGGCGCTTGAGGGCCTCGGAGAAGGTCCCGCCCTGCTCGACGTGGCCCTTGATGTCGCGGAGGATGGCGTTGAACTTGGGGTTCTCGCCCTGCGCGGAGAGGATCTCGAGCCCCTGCACGAGCGGGACGCCCGCGTCGATCATCGTCGCGAACTGGCGCGTGAAGATGACCAGGTCCTTGTCGCGAACGCCCGAGCCGAAATCGAGCTTGATCTCGCGGGGCTTCTTCTTGACCTTGATGGGCTGGAGCTGCTGCCCACGGAGCCGTGACTCGACGACTTCGGGGGAGTCCGCCTCCATGCTGCCTTTTCGAAGCTCGCCAGTCCTTGCGCGAGCTTCCCAAACCCATTCGGGCATCGAACCTCCGGCACGACGGAACGTATCCCCGTTACTGCACGGGCGTCAAAATGTTATTCCGTTGTAAGCCAGCTCAGAGGCCGTAAGGATTGCTCGGGAGGAGCGGACGCCGCACGGGACGCTTGTCTTCCTTGGTCTCGCTGCTGCTGCTCGACGTCGAGCTCGAGGACGTCGTCGACGTGGACGTCGAGCTCGAGGACGTCGTCGCCGGTGCCATGCGGGTCGGCGTCGAGGTGCGCGTGGGCTTGCGGGTCGCCTGCATCTGCGTGGCTTCGGTCTCGACGGCGACGGGCTCCTTCACCTCGGGCTCGGGCTCGATGGCGACGGGCTCCTTCACCTCGATCTCGGGCTCGGCCTCCACCGTCTCGGCCACCTGCGCCGACGGCGCCGCCTCGGCCTGCGCCGCGGGCGCGGCCTCGAGCTCGATGGGCGCGGCGACCTGCGGTCCGCGATCGTTCATGAGGTAGACCGCGACGCCTCCACCGAGGAGGAGGGCGATCGCCGCCACCGCCACGATGACGAGCGAGTTGCGATTGCTCTGCGGCGGCTCCGCGTATTGCGGGACGAGGATGCCCGTCTGCGTCGCGTCGGCGGAGACGGGGCGCGCGCCGGAGTGCGTGATGGAGCTCGAGCTCGAGCCATCGCGCGGGATGGGGAGCGTGGTCTCGCCGAGGCTGGCCTGGCCGAGCTGGGCGATGGCGTCCTTGATGCGCGCGCGCTCGGCCTCGACCTTGTCGGCGAGGAGCTCGAGGACGAGCTGGCTGACCTGCCGCTGCGTGGCGATGCCGCCGTTGGCCTGCGCGACGGCCTCGAGCGCGTCGATGAACTCGTTGGCCGACTGGAAGCGCTGCTCGGGAATACGGGCGAGCGCCTTCTCCAGCACCGCGTCGAAGGGCGCGAGGTCGGGCCAGACCTCCGAGGGCATCGGGATCGGATCCTGGAGGATCTTGGCGAGCGTCTGAGCGTTGGTCTGCCCGCGGAAGAGACGGCGCCCCGTGAGGCTCTCCCAGAGCACGATGCCCATGGAGAAGATGTCGGAGATCTGCGTCGAGTCGCCCGTGGACGCCTGCTCCGGCGCCATGTAGCTGAGCTTGCCCTTGAACTGGCCGGCCCGCGTGGACGACATGCGCACCTCGGCCTTGGCGACGCCGAAGTCGGTGAGCCGGGCGATGCCGTCGGTCCCCACCATCACGTTGTGCGGCGAGATGTCGCGGTGGACCAGGTTCATCGGGTTGCCATGCTCGTCGGTGAGCTCGTGCGCTGCCGCGAGGCCCGCGAGGGCGTCGAGGAGGATGCGGCTCACGATGGGCGCGGGGAGGCGCTTCCCCTGCTTGGCCGAGCGACCGAGGAGACCACCCAGGTGGTCGCCCTCGATGTAATCCATGACGAGGTAGTAGCCGTCGCCGCCCGTGTCGTTGATGTCGGTGGTGGGGACGACGTTGGGGTGACGGATGCGGGCCGCGAGCCGCGCCTCGTCGAGGAACATCGAGATGAATTCCTCTTCGTAGGCGAGGTGCGCGTGGAGGACCTTGATGGCGACCAGGCGCTCGAACCCCGCGACGCCCTGGGCGCGCGCGATGTAGACCGCCGCCATGCCGCCGGAGGCGAGCTGGGTGATGACCTCGTAACGGCCGAGCCTACGGCCGGCTAGGTTTCGAGGTCCTTCGGGGTTCTCGGCAGGTGCGCTCATCAGAAGCGGCCCTCCAAATTGAGTCCAATCTGGTTACGCGTGACGGAAGTGGTCACCTCGGGCTTGGACCCCTTCTTCTCTTGATCCTTGGAATCCTTGGACCAATCCGTCACGATCGCCATGACGAGGGCGAAGACGCCGACGCCGGCGGCGGAGAACGCGAGGCCATTGGTGGCGCGCTGGAGGCGCTTGCCCTCGTCGTAGAGCGATTGCTGCGTGGCGAGGTCGGCGCCCGAGTCACGGGCCTCGATGTAGTCGTCGCGCTTGTTGTTGGTCAGGATGCCGGTGGCCACCGCGCCACCGCCGGCCGCGGCCGCGAGCGCGAGGCTCGAGAAGAAGACGGCGCGGTGGACGCCGCGCGACTCGGGCTGCTGGACGATGACGACGGTCTCGGGCTTGGCCTCTTCGGTGGGCGCCGGGGGAGGGGGCGCCTCGAAGGCGAGATCGTAGGTCTGCCCGGCTTCCGGCTTGATCTTGGCGGACTTCTTGCCGCCCGGGAAGTCGGCCACCACCGCGACCTCGCGGCGGCTCGGCTCGAGGAAGAAGGTGGTGTAGGCCTGGACCGCGCCGGCGGCCGAGACGGTACACGCCGCGTCGCAGGTCACGGTGACGAGGGCGTACTTCTCCTTGGCCTCGGCGATGAGCTCTTCGGCCTCGCTGGTGTCGAGGCCCTCTTCGCCGTGGACGTTCACGAGGCGGAGGGCGAGGTTGGCCGCGCGCAGCTCGTTTCCGAGCGCCGCGTGCATGCTGGTGGCCTGGAGCAGCGCCACGCCGGCCGGCGCGTAGCGGTACGCGGTCTCGAAGAAGTGGGCCGCCGCCGCGTAATCGTCCTCCATGAAGGCTTGGACGCCTCGGTCGTAGGCTTCCGCCGCGCGTTTGCGGTCTTCGGCGCTCTGCGCGTGAGCGACCGAGCCGAGCCCGAAGGCGGCGAAGACGATGGACGCGATTAGGGCACGGAGCTTGTGCACGCTGGACCTCACCCGAACTTCCCCCACGCACCGGTTTCCCGTCGGTGCCTCCCGGTGATGGAGATATCGATGTTCGTCTGAGGATGCCTGGGTTCGAGGTCGCGCGTCAAGCGTGGAACGCGGGAGATGTCATCGAGTGTCATGGCCGCACGGTCGTGGATTTCTTCGCGAACGCGGCAGGAAGGGCCCTCAGCGAGCCTTGGCGCGGCCGTAGAGGAGGGACTCGAGCTCGGCCAGGTCGGGCGATCGCGCGAGGGCGTCCTCGGCCGAGATGTAACCCTTGTTGTGCAGCTGGAGCAGGCTCTGGTTCATGGTCTGCATCCCGCTCGAGCCCTGACCGGTCTGCATCGCGGCGTAGATCTGGTGGATCTTGTTCTCGCGGATCAGGTTCCGGATGGCGTAGTTCGGGACCATGATCTCGCAGGCCATCACCCGTCCCGGGCCGTCGGAGCGTGGGATGAGGATCTGCGAGACCACCCCCTGGAGGGAGAGCGAGAGCTGCGCGCGGACCTGCGGCTGCCGCTCGGCCGGGAAGACGTCGATGATGCGGGTGAGGCTCTGGACCGCGCCGTTGGTGTGCAGGGTGGCGAAGACGAGGTGGCCCGTCTCGCTGATGGTCAGCGCCGTCTCGATCGTCTCGAGATCGCGGAGCTCGCCGAGGAGGACGACGTCGGGATCCTGCCGGAGCACGTCCTTGAGGGCGCTCGCGTAGGACTCGCAGTCGGTCCCGACCTCGCGCTGGTTGACGATCGAGAGCTTGTTCGGGTGGAGGAACTCGATCGGGTCCTCGATCGTGACGATGTGGTGGCGCTGCTCGCTGTTGATCTTGTCGATGAGGGCGGCGAGCGTGGTGGACTTGCCCGAGCCGGTGGGCCCGGTGACGAGGACGAGGCCGCGCGGCTTCTGCGCGAAGGTCTCGATCACGGGCGGGAGCGCGAGCTCGGCGAGGCCGCGGATCTGGAAGGGGATCGTCCGGAAGGCGCCGGCGATCTGGCCGCGCTGCTTGAAGACGTTGGCGCGGAAGCGGGCGAGGCCCTTGACACCGAACGAGAAGTCGACGCCCTTGCGCTGCTCGAGCCGGGTCCGCTGCGACTCGTCCATCACCTCGAAGCACAGGGCGCGGCTCTGGGCCGGCGTGAGGTTGGGCGTCCGGAGCGGGACGAGCTTTCCATCGATGCGGAATTGCGGGGGCGAGCCGGCGGTGATGTGGAGATCGGACGCGCCCTTCTCGAACATCGCCTGGAGGAGCTGCCTCAGCGAGAACCCGGGGGACTCGGCTTCTGCGTTCATCGGCGGTTGATTATCACAGTCCTGCCGGACCCCTCACCATCTTCGCGAGCGGAACGGCGCGAGCCGGGAGAAGCGCGCGGTGCCGCTCTTCTCGAGGAGCCTCCGCGAGGCCTCGAGGCCGGCGAGGAGCTCGCCCTCGACGCCGAGCTCCGGGAGGCATTGGCCGTTCGCGAGGAGGAGGCCGTCGACGGGGAGCTCGGTGGGGAGGCCGAGGAGCCCCGCCGCGCCGCGCCGCGGGAGATCGTCGCGGGTCTCCATCGGGCTGAGCTCGACGCTGGGGTCGGCGCTCCAGACGACCTCGCCGGTGCGCGCGTCGGTCACGCCGTGCGCGTCGTTGGGCGAGTGGACGTAGCGGAGGTGCTCGTCGGCGAAGTGGAAGACCTCGCGGAGCGCCCCGAGGACGCGCGCGCGGAGCTCGGCGGGATCGTCGTCGGCGATCGGCACGAGCGACTCGACGGTGAACCACACGAGGCCGCCGGACTCGGCGGTGCGCGTGAGGTGGAGACCGAGGAGCGCGCGGCGGGAGCCGGGCGGGAGGAGGAAGAGCTCGGCCTCGAGCCCGCGGGGGACGCCTTCTTGCGCGATGGCCACGTGGAGGAGGTGCCGCGCGAAGGCGGGGCGGGGCGCGCGGAGGAGGGCCGCCGTGGGCGAGTCCTCGACGGGCTCGGGGAGGATCTCGAGGAGCCGCCCGGCCGGGATCCCCGAGATGACGGCGGAGGCGCCGATCTCCTCGTGCGAGGTGCGGAGGCGGAGCCCGCTCACGGCCTTGCCTTCGAGGAGGATGCGGTCGGCCGAGATGCGCGGGCGGACGTCGCCGCCGTAGGCCTCGATGCGATCGACGATGGTCCGGCGGAGCCAGCCCTCGCCGCCCTCGATGCGGATGGCGCCCTCGAGCGCGCGCTCGTAGGCGAGAGCGAGACCGAAGCCGGAGGCCGGCGGGACGCGGCCCGAGTGGAAGGCGGCGACGAGCTCGAGCGCCTCGACGAGGAGCGGCTCCCTCCGGAGCTCGTCGGCGGGGTCGAAGTGGAGCGGATCGCCGCCGAAGACCGCGTCGCGCTCGAGCTTGCGGAGCGCGCGCGTCGCGCGGAAGCCGCGGCCCTGGAGCGTCCCGCCGTGATCGACGTAGGCGTCGAAGGCCTCGCGCGCGAGGCGACAACGGCGCTCGAAGGCCGCCATCGCGCGCCGCGCCTCGGGGAACTCGCGCGCGATGGTGCGCGCGCGGAGGGCTTCGTCGCGCTCGAGGTCGAGGCTGCGCGAAGGGAGCCGGAGGGGGATCGCGATGGGCGCGATCGAAGCGCGTCGCTTGAGCGAGGGCGTCACGCCGATGGCGTCGAGGAGATGGCGCGTGGCGGGCGAGCCGAGCGCGAGCCGCATCGTGGGGTTCCGCGGGAGCTCGACCTCGCCCACCTTGGAGGTGGGCTCGCTGGTCCCTTGGCCGAGCACCAGGACGCGCAGGCCGTTTCGCGCGAGGTACGCCGCGGTGAGGAGGGTGGGCGTCCGCGTGCCGAGGAAGACGGCGTCGTAGTGCTGCGTCCTCAAGTCGCGAACCGGGGGGAGACGAGCGCGTCGCCTTCACCCTCGACGTCGGCGATGGGCGTCGCGCCTCGGTAACGGCCCCTCACGAGATCGTCGACGACGCGCGGGAGGAGCTCGTGCTCGCGGATCTGGATCCGGGCGTGGAGCGTCTCGCGCGTGTCACCCGGCAGCACCGGGACGGCGGCCTGGGCGAGGATCGGGCCGCTGTCGACGCCCAGATCGACGAGGTGCACGGTGCACCCGGTGATGCGCACGCCGGCCGCGAGCGCGTCCCCGACGCCGTCCTTGCCGGGGAAGGCCGGGAGGAGCGAGGGATGGATGTTGACGATGCGCCCCTCGAAGGGCGTGACGAACTCGGGCGTGACCACGCGCATGAAGCCCGCCATCACGACCCAATCGGGCGCGCGGGCGGCGACCTCGCGGGCGAGGGCGGCGCTGAACTCGGCGCGATCGACGCCCTTGCGGAAGGGCACGACGGCGCAGGGGATCCCGCGCGAGGCGGCGAACTCGAGCGCGGGCGCGCCGGGGTTGTCGCTCGCGACGAGCACGATCTCGGCGGCGCAGCGGCCCTCGTCGATGGCGCGCGCGAGGGCGACGAGGTTGGTGCCCCGCCCCGAGACCAGGACTGCGAGCTTGGCCTTCGTCATGCGTTCACGTAGCGGACGCGATCTTCGCCTTCGGCGCCGGGCATCGCCACGAGCGCGCCGATGCGATGGGGCCTTTCGCCCGCGTCGGTGAGCGCCTTCTCGACGGCGTCGGCCTGCTCGGGCGCGACGGCGAAGATCATGCCGATGCCGAGGTTGAAGGTGCGGCGCATCTCGTGCTCGGCGACGTTCGCGCGCTTCTGGATGACGTCGAAGATCGCGGGGCGCGGGAAGGAGCGCTCGTCGATCTCGGCGCCGATGCCCTCGGGGAGCACGCGCGGGAGGTTGCCCGGGATGCCGCCGCCGGTGATGTGGGCGATGGCGCGCACGCCACCCGCCTCGAGCGCGGCGCGCACGGCCGCGGCGTAGATGCGCGTGGGGCGGAGGAGCACCTCGCCCACGGGGCCGTCGAGCTCGGGGAGCACGGCGTCGTAGGCGAGCGGCGAGTCGCCGAAGAGCGCCTTGCGGGCGAGCGAGTAGCCGTTGGAGTGGAGGCCGCTCGACTCGATGCCGAGCAGGACGTCGCCCACGGCGGCGGACTTCCCGTCGAGGATGGCCTTGCGGTCGACCACGCCCACCGCGAAGCCCGCGAGGTCGTACTCGCCCGCGGCGTAGAAGCCGGGGAGCTCCGCGGTCTCTCCGCCGAGGAGGGCGCAGCCCGCCTGGCGGCAGCCCTCGGCGATGCCGGCGATCACCGCCTCGGCGCGGTCGACGTCGAGCTTCCCCGTCGCGAAGTAGTCGAGGAAGAAGAGGGGCCGCGCGCCGACGGTGAGGACGTCGTTCACGCACATGGCCACGAGGTCGATGCCGATGGTGTCGTGCTTGTCGAGGGCGAAGGCGAGCTTGAGCTTCGTGCCCACGCCGTCGGTGCCGGAGACGAGGACCGGGTCTTCGAGCCCGGCCGGGAGCCCGCAGAGCCCGGCGAAACCGCCCACGCCGCCGAGCTGCTCGGGGATGCGCGTCTTGGCGGCGAGCGGCGCGATCCGCCGGACGAGCGCGTCACCGGCGTCGATGTCGACCCCGGCGTCCTTGTAGGTGAGACCAGCCATGTTCGCCGCCGAAGCTAGCAGACCGAGGGGCCCGTGAAAGCCCCGGACGCAGATTTCCACGGCGTGCTAATCCGTCGAGGTGGAATCCGGATCGAAACTCCCCGAGCTCGTCGCCGTGATGCGACGCCTCCTCGGCCCCGAGGGCTGCCCCTGGGACCGCGCCCAGACCCTCGAGAGCCTGCGTCCCTACGTCGTGGAGGAGGCGTACGAGGTCGTGGACGCCATCGACCGGGGCGAGCGCGACGCCCTCAAGGAAGAGCTCGGCGACCTCCTGTTCCAGGTGGTCTTCCAGTCCGAGATCGCGGCCTCCAAGGGGTGGTTCACCATCGACGACGTCGTCGAGGCCATCTGCGCCAAGATGATCCGGCGCCATCCCTGGGTCTTCGGCGACGCGCCCAAGGAAGAGGGGCTCTCGGCCGAGCGCTGGGAGGCCATGAAGGCCAAGGAGAAGCGGATCGCGGGGGTGCTCGGCGGCGTCCCCGTAGCCCTGCCGGCGCTCCTCCGGGCCATGCGCGTGAGCGAGAAGGCGGCCGCCGTGGGCTTCGACTGGCAGGACGCGAGCGGCGCCCGCGCCAAGATCGACGAGGAGCTCCGCGAGGTCGACGAGGCGC
>JAAYBZ010000132.1 GCA_012744445.1 Myxococcales bacterium
AGCGCCCCTGCTTGCCCTTGAGCATGTCGGAGAGGCTCTTGAGCGGACGCTTGTTCGGCCCCGTGATCGTCTTGCCGCGGCGGCCGTTGTCGAAGAGCGCGTCCACCGCCTCTTGCAGCATGCGGCGCTCGTTCCGGATGATGATCTCCGGCGCGTTCAGCTCGAGCAGGCGCTTCAGGCGGTTGTTGCGGTTGATGACGCGGCGATACAGGTCGTTCAGATCGCTCGTCGCGAAGCGGCCACCGTCGAGGGGCACGAGCGGACGCAGATCCGGCGGCAGCACCGGGATCACCGTCAGCATCATCCACTCGGGTCGGTTCCCGCTCCCACGGAAGGCCTCGACCACCTTGAGCCGCTTGGCCAGCTTCTTGCGCTTGGCCTCGCTCGTCGCGCCGCGCATCTCCTCGCGCAGCTGCTCGCTCAGGCTGTGGACGTCCACCCGCTTGAGCATCTCGAGGATGGCCTCGCCGCCCATGCCCGCCGAGAAGCGATCGTCGCCGTACTCCTCGAGCAGCTGAGCGTAACGCTCCTCCGTCAGGAGCTCGCCGAACTCGAGCCCCGTCTCCATCGGATCGATGACGATGTAGGCCTCGCAGTACAGGACCTTCTCGAGATCCTTGAGCGTGATGTCGAGGATGTTCCCGATGCGGGAGGGCAGGCTCTTGAGGAACCAAATGTGCGCCACGGGAGACGCCAGGTTGATGTGCCCGAGGCGCTCACGACGCACCTTGGACTGGATCACCTCGACGCCGCACTTCTCGCACACGATCCCCCGGTGCTTCATGCGCTTGTACTTGCCGCAGATGCACTCGTAGTCCTTCACGGGCCCGAAGATCTTCGCGCAGAACAGGCCGTCCCGCTCCGGCTTGAAGGTCCGGTAGTTGATCGTCTCCGGCTTCTTCACCTCACCGTGGGACCACTCCCGAATCTTCTCGGGGCTCGCCAGGGAGATCCGAATGGCCGAGAAAGAAAGCGGATCCTTCGGCTTCTCAAAGAAGGAGAAAATGTCGCGCATGGGTTGCTCCGGCTCCTACGATCTAGAATTCGACGCTTGAAACTTTCGTGACGATGAGGACGAACCCGCTCGCGGCAGGCTCGGCTGGGCCCCCGCGGCGCCGTCCCTCGGGGGACGGGCGACGAGGGCCCAACGGTTCAGTCCTCGGCGGCCACCGGCGCGCCGCCGGGACCTTCGACGAGCTCCACGTTGAGGCACAAGGACTGGAGCTCCTTGAGCAGCACGTTGAAGCTCTCGGGCAGACCTGCCTCGAGCGCGTACTCGCCCTTCACGATCGACTCGTACATACGGGTGCGGCCCTGGACGTCGTCGCTCTTGACGGTGAGGAACTCCTGCAGCGCGTAAGCGGCGCCGTAGGCTTCCATGGCCCAGACCTCCATCTCGCCGAGCCGCTGCCCGCCGAACTGGGCCTTGCCGCCGAGGGGCTGCTGCGTGACGAGCGAGTACGGTCCGATCGACCGCGCGTGGATCTTGTCGTCGACGAGGTGGTGGAGCTTGAGCATGTACATCACGCCCACGGTCACGTCCTTGTCGAAGGGCTCACCGGTCCGGCCATCGAACACGATCTGCTGCCCGGAGGGCTGTAGACCGGCCGTCACCAGCGCCGCCTTGATCTGCTCCTCCGTGGCGCCGTCGAACACCGGCGTCCCGAAGAACACGCCCCGCTTGACCTTCTCCGCCAGGGAGACGACCTCGCCGTCCGAGAGTCCCTTGATGAACTCCTGGAACTCCGGGTCGTCCCCGTAGGCTTCGAGCAGGCGCCCACGCACCTTCTCGATGCCCCATCCGGCTTCGAGGGCCTCACCGACGCGCTGCCCGAGCTCCCGCGCGGCCAGACCCAGGTGGGTCTCCAGGATCTGCCCGACGTTCATGCGGCTCGGCACGCCGAGCGGGTTGAGCACGATGTCCACTGGCGTGCCGTCCGCGAGGTACGGCATGTCTTCCTCGGGGAGGACGCGGCTCACCACACCCTTGTTCCCGTGGCGTCCGGCCATCTTGTCGCCGACCTGGAGCTTCCGCTTGATGGCCACGTAGACCTTGACCATCTTGATCACGCCCGGGGGCAGCTCGTCGCCGCGGCTCAGACGCTCGATCTTGTCGCGGAAGTGCTCCTCGCGGGTCCGCACCAGCTCCTCCAGATCGTGCAGGAGCTGCGCGACCTGATCGGAGCCGCTGTCGGTGGCGATCTCGCCGAGGTACTTCCGGGGCACGCCGTCGAGGGTCTCGGCCGTCAGCTTCACGCCCTTCTCGAGCAGGACCTGACCCTTGTCGTCCACCAGCTTCCCGGTGGTGGTCTTCCCGCTGAGCACGTCGCGGATCTTCCGGTAGAAGGAGTCACGGATGACCTTGACCTCCTCGTCCCGGGTCCGCTCGAGCTTGGCGCGCTCCTGATCCTCGATGGCGCGGGCGCGCTCGTCGCGCTCGGTGCCCTTCCGAGAGAAGATCCGAGCGTTGATGACGATGCCGCCGACGCCCGGGGGCACCTTCAGGGAGCTGTCGCGCACGTCGCCGGCCTTCTCGCCGAAGATCGCCCGCAGCAGCTTCTCCTCCGGGCTCAGCTGGCTCTCCCCCTTGGGCGTGATCTTGCCCACGAGGATGTCGCCCGGCTTCACCTCGGCGCCGATGCGCACCACGCCCGCGTCGTCGAGATCCTTGAGGGCCTCTTCACCGACGTTCGGGATGTCCTTGGTGATCTCTTCCTTGCCGAGCTTCGTGTCGCGAGCGACGCACTCGAACTCCTCGATGTGCACCGAGGTGTAGACGTCCTCCTTCACCATGCGCTCGCTGATGAGGATGGAGTCCTCGAAGTTGTACCCCTGCCAGGACATGAACGCGACGAGCACGTTCTGCCCCAGGGCCAACTCGCCCCGGTCCGTCGCCGGGCCATCCGCCAAGACGTCACCCGCCTTGACCACCTCGCCAGGCCGAACGATCGGCTTCTGGTTGTAGCAAGTGCTCTGGTTCGAGCGCATGTACTTGGTGAGGTGATAGATGTCGGGGACCTCTTCACCGCCGCCCGCCGTGGCTCGCACCACGACGCGCTCCGCGTCCACGCTCTCCACGACGCCGTCGCGGCGCGCCACGGCGCAGATGCCCGAGTCGATCGCGACCCGACGCTCCATGTCGGTCCCGACGAAGGGCGCCTCCGAGCGCAGGCAGGGCACCGCCTGGCGCTGCATGTTCGCGCCCATGAGCGCGCGGTTCGCGTCGTCGTGCTCGAGGAACGGCACGAGCGCCGCGGCGATGCTCACCATCTGGTTGGGCGCGATGTCCTGCAGCTCCACCTGGTCGGGCATCGCCATGCGGTAGTCACCGTTCAAGCGAGCCGACACGAGGCTGTCGGTGTACTGGCCGTTGGCGTCCCGCGGGCTCGAGGCCTGGGCGATGAACTTGCCCTCCTCCTCGAGCGCGCTGAACCAATCCACCTTGTCGGTGACCTTGCCGGCCTCGACGTGGCGGTACGGCGTCTCGACGAAGCCGTACTCGTTGACGCGGGCGTAGGTCGACAGCGACGCGATCAGGCCGATGTTCGGACCTTCCGGCGTCTCGATCGGGCAGATGCGGCCGTAGTGGGTCG
>JAAYBZ010000133.1 GCA_012744445.1 Myxococcales bacterium
CAGACGCCGAGCGCCGCGGCGCGCATCGCGGCGCTCGTCCGCGCCGGCTGGGGGCGCATCGGGACGCCCGACGAGCTCTCGCAGCTCGCGGCGCAGGACGCCGAAGAAGAAGCGCGCCCCGCGCCCGAGGTCGTCGAGAAGCGCCCGACGCCGCCGCCCCTCGAGCTCACCGGCACCACCCTCCCCGATGCCACGCACAAGCTCGACGATCCCATCGAGCCCTACGAGCGCAGCCTCCGCGAGCTCACCGAGCGCGGCGCGGCGCCGCACGAGATCGCGAGCGTGTGGAAGCAGGTCGCCCGCATCTGGGAGTACGACCTCTTCGCCATCGAAGAGGCCGCGCGCGCGTACCGCGAGGCCGCGGCCATCGATCCCACCGACTTCGAGTCGCTCGCCCACGCGAGCCGGCTCTGCCGCGCGCTCGGGCGCCACGACCTCTCTCGCGCCTACGCCGAGGCGGCGCTCGCCGTGGCCGAGGGGCCCGAGCTCGACGAGGCCCTGCAGTCCGCCTTCGTGGCGCGCCTCCGCACGGGCGACGACGTCGGCGCCATCGACGCCCTCTCCTCGCTCGCACACCACCGGATGGGCGACGGAGACGCCTTCGAGCGCCTCGCGCGTCACCAGGCGCGCGCCAAGGACGTCGAGGGCGCCATCGAGAGCGGCCTCCACGCCCTGGGCATCTTCCGCAACCGGCGGCCGGATCGCGCGCGTCACCTCGCCGAGTGGCTCGTCACGCTCGCGCCGGATCGCGACGACCTCCTCGCGCTCCACGCCGACACGCTGAGCCTCGAGGGCTTCGGGCGCGCGGCCACGGCGCTCCTCGCCATCGCGGCGCTCGAGAGCACCTCCGTCGAGGAGCGGCGCACGCGCCTCTCGGCCGCCGCCGAGCGCGCCGAGCAGGAGCGTCGCTCCGATCTCGCCGCCGATCTCCTCGCGCGCGCCTTCGACGACGATCCCGGGCTCGAGATCCTGCACGAGCCGCTCGCCGCCGTCTCCGCGGCCGGCAACACGTTCGAGGCGCACGCGGTCTTGCTCGAGTCCATCGCCGTCGAGTCCTCCCACGACCGCGCCTCGCGCTTCCTCGCGGCCGCCGAGGCCTTCAGCCGCATCCCGCGCCAGCGCCGACACGCCTTCGAGCTCGCCACGCACTCGCTCCTCGAGGATCCCGAGCTCCACGGGGCGCACGCCCTCCTCCGCGAGCTCGCCGAGAGCGAAGCCGAGCTCGAAGAAGCCTACCGTCGGGCCGCCGAGCGCGATCGCGACCGCCCCCGAGACGAGCTCCGGAAGAGGCTCGAGGCCGGTGACGAGGACGGCATCGCCGCGGGGCTCGAGCTCTCCGGCCTCGCCGCGCTCGCGGGCGACTTCGCCGAGAGCTGCGACGCGGCGCTCGCCGTGCTCGAGCTCGACAGCCGCCATCCCCTCGCCCTCGCGCGCGCCGAGCGCGCGGCCCGCCGCCTGCGCGAGCCCGCGCGGATGGAGCGCGCCTTCGACGCCGGCCTCCGCGCCTCGCCCGGCACGCGCGAGCGCACGCGCCTCCTCGTCCACCTCGCCGTGCTCGCGAGCGCCCGCGGCGACGAGCTCACCGCCGTGAACCGCGCCCTCGAGGCCATCCGCGTCGATCCCTCGTCGGCCGAGGCCTACGTCCTGCTCACGCGCCGCCTCGAGCTCATCCCCAACGAAGGCCTCGGCGGCGTGGTCGATCGCGCGCGCGCCTCGCTCGGCGACTCGGCGATGCTCCTCCGCCGCGCCATCGACGTCGCCACGGCTCGCGGCCTCGACAAGCTCGCGCTCCGGCTCCGTGAAGCGCGCGCGCACATGTCGGATCTGGCCGGCGACGCGCTCCGCGCGCGCCTCGCCCTGGCCGCCTTCAGCCACGATCCCGCCGCGCCGCGCGCCGCCATCCGCGAAGCGCTCGAGGTGCCCGACGTCATCGAAGAGGCGCTCGACGAGCTCCTCGCGGCGGTGGAGCGCCTCCTCGAGCTCGATCCCAAGAACGCGGCCCGCCTCGCGCTCGCCGCGGTCGATCGCCACGGCGAAGGCAGCTTCGTGCCGCTCGCCCACCGCGCCGCCGTCGAGGCCGGCGATCCGGCGTGGATCGTGGCCGCCCTCGAGCGCACGGCCGCCTGGAGCCACGGCCCCGCCAAGGCCAAGGCGCTCGTCGATCTCGCGTCGACGCACCGCGCGCGCGGATCGCAGGTGGGTGAGCACCGCGCGCTCCTCCGGCTCCTCTCGGTCTCGCCGCGCGATCCCGAGGCCCTCACGCGGCTCATCGCGCTCTACGCGAGCACGGGCGAAGACGCGCGCCTCGAGGCCGTCCTCGAGCTCGCCATCGACTCCGCCGACGATCCCATCGCCCGCGCCGCGCGGCTCGTGCAGCTCGCGCGCACCCGCTTCGATCGCAAGGGCGACGCGGCCGGGGCCATCGCGGCGCTGAAGGCGCTCCTCGACGAGACCTCGCGCGAAGGCGCCTTGCCCTTGGAGGCCCTCCCCTTCGCAGGCGAGATCCTGCCGCTCTTCGAGGCCGCGGCCTTCGAGCTCTCCGACGAATCCGCGGTCCACGCCTTCTACGACGCGCTCGAGGCCGCCTCGATGGGCAAGCACTCGCAGAAGGGCCTCGTCACGCGACGCGCTCGCCTCCTCGAGAAGATGGGGCGCTACGAGTCGGCGCTCACGCACTACGGCCGCGCCTTCGCGATGGAGCCGGCCGAAGGCGGGAGCCTCGACGCCATCGTCCGCCTCGGCGACGCGCTCGGCGACGAGCGGGCCGTGGTCGACGCCTGGCTCCTCCTCGCCTCGCGCACCGAGGACGCCGACGCGCGCGTGCGCATCACCTGCGACGCCGCGGACAAGCTCGAAGAAACCGGAGACGTCACGCGCGCCTGCGACGTCGTCCTCGATCTCTACCGCGCGACGAACCGCCTCGACCTCCTCCCGCGCCTCTTCGATCTCGCGCGCCGCGCGGGCGTCGAGAAGCGCGACGAGGTGGCCGACTTCGTGGTGAAGAAGCTCGAGGATCGCATCGACGGGAGCTGGGACTTCAGCGATCAGCTCCGCTGCCTCACGCGCATGGTCGACGCCGAGCTCCTCCGCGAGCGACCCGACGCGGCGAGCGCCGCCGCGCACCGCGCCTCCGAGCTCTCCAAGACCGAGGAGGACGCGCACCAAGGCGACCTCGCCGCCCTCCACGCCAAGCTCGCCGAGTACTTCGACGCGCGCCTCGAGAACGATCCGGCCCGCCGGCACGCGGCCCGCGCGCTCGAGCACGCGCCCGATCACGCCGCCGCGCGCGCCATCCTCGATCGTCTCGGACCGCCGCCCGAGGCCTCGCGCGTGCCCCCTCCGTCGGTGCTCCCGGCCCCCCGCAGGCCGCCGAGCCTCGAGCTCCCGGCGCAGGACGCGCTCGGACCGCGCATGGAGGTCGGCCAGTCGCGCGAGCTCATGCAGGCGCTCCTCGCCGATCCCGCGCAGCCGGCCATCTGGCTCGTGCTCTCGGAGGCCGAGGACGACGGAAGCGGCGTCCGAGACGTCGCCGCGGCCGTGAGGGCCGCCTTCGAGCACGAGACGCCGCCCGTCGAGCGCCCCTTCGACTCGCCCTGCCCCATCGGGCTGCCGCTCCTCGAAGACCACGAGGCCCTCGTCGACGCGCTCCTCCGCACGCTCGAGCGGCGCGTCCTCCCGCTCCTCCCCACGCGCGTCTCGGACCTCGGCGCCGATCCTGCGCGGCCCGTCTCGCTCGACGATCCGCGTCCGTCGGCCGTCGTCTTCCGGCGGCTCCTCGACGTCACCGGCGTCGAGCTCACGCTCCACCTCAGCGCCTCGCTCGAGGCCTCGGGCCGGGTGGCCACCTCCCCCATCGCCATCGTCCTCGCCGAGCACGCCGAGCGCGATCCCGCGACGCTCCCCTTCCAGCTCGCGCGCCTCGTGGCCCTCTCGCTGCCGGGCTCGCTCCTCGTGGGGAGCCGCGCCTCGGTGGAGGAGCTCGAGACGCTGCTCGAGTCGATCGCGATGGCCTTCGGCGGGCGCACCTCCGGCCCCGAGGCGCGCGCCGACGTCGTGGCGCTCGCGTCACGGCTCCGCCGCGAGCTCCCGCGAGACGTCCAGGACGAGATCGCCAACTGGCTCGTCGAAGCGCCGCTCCCCCCGGCGAGCGAGCTCGCGCACATGGTCCATCGCCGGGCCGCGGCCATCGCCCTCCTCCACACGGGCACGCTCTACGCCGCCATCACCACGCTCTTCCGCGAAGACGCCGCGCTCGCCGTGCAGCCGCCGCGCGGCCTCGAGTCGCTCTACTCGGCGTGCAAGGCCTCGCCCACGTTGGTCGAGGTGCTCAAGCTCGCGCTCGATCCCGCCTTCACGGCGATGTATCGCGAGCACGGCGCTTCGCGCTGACGCGCGCCCTCACGGCGGCGACGGAACGAAAAAGGCCCCCGCGTCGCGGAGGCCTCGGAGCGCGCGCTCGCGTCGGATCAGATGCAGCGCGCGAGGTAGGGCACGCCGTCCTGGCCGCTCACGCAGTTGACGAGCGGGAACTCCTCGCGCACCTCCGCCGAGTCGCAGAGCACGTCGTCGGGATCGTCGACGAGCTCGATGCCGAAGCGGAAGTAGCCCGACTCGACGTCGGTGCCGCCCGTCGTGCGGCCGAAGACGCGCATGTTCACGACGATCGTCTGCGCCCCCTCGGAGCGGACGAGATCCTGGAGGATGGCCGTCACGGGGGCCGGGATGACGTTGAAGGAGATGGCGCGGCTCGCCGAGTCACCCACGGCGCTCGGCGGGATGTACACGCCCCCCGAGGCGACGATGCTGTACTCGGGCGTGATGGCCGCGCCGGCCTCGTTGAGGATCTGCACCTCGGCGCCGTGGATGTGCACGCCGTTGGTCTCCGCCGAGGTCGAGACGTCGCGCCGCACGAGCTGGCTGACGACGATCGCGGGCAGCACGTAGGAATTCTCGGCAAAGGCCACGTTGAACGTGGCGCGCGTGAGGTACGCGTCCTCGGTGACGGAGCAGCCTTCTTCGGCCTCGTAGGTGAAGAGCCCGACGTGACTGATGTAGATCGAGGAGTTCTCGTCGACGCAACCGGATAGAACGGCGAGTCCGGTGAGAATGAGAGACCCGAAGATACGCATGGTGCCTCCTCGCGAGCCTGGGCCGCGAACCGGAGAACGATATCCGAGTCGCCGTCGGCTGCTCAAATTATGCGCTCACGGCGGAAGCTACACGCCGAGCGCGCGGCGCACGTCGTCGACCGCGATGCTCTCGATGCGCGTCTTGCCCGGCGACGTGGGCACGACGAAGCGGATCGACGCGCCGCGACGCTTCTTGTCGGAGACGAGGTGCGCCGAAGCCTTCGCGTCGTAGTGCGCCTCGAGATCGGTGGGCAGCCCGAGCCGCGTGAGGAGGCCGAGGAGGCGCGCTTCGTCGGGGCGCTCGCCGAGGCAGGCGCGCGCCACGCGACACGCCGCCACCATGCCGAGCGAGACGGCCTCGCCGTGCCGCACGCCGCGGTACTCCTCGGCGGCCTCGATGGCGTGCCCCACCGTGTGCCCGAGGTTGAGGAGCATGCGCGAGCCCGACTCGCGCTCGTCCTCGGAGACGATCCTCGCCTTGAGGCGCACCGACATCACCACGGCGCGGATGGTGGCCTCGACGTCGCCTTCGCGGAGGAGGTCGGCGTCGGCCTCGAGCATCGCGACCGCCTCCTCGCCCTCGAGCCAAGCGCTCTTCACCACCTCGGCGAGGCCGGCGATGCGCTCCTCCCGCGGGAGCGTGGCGAGCGTCTCCACGTCGCACGCGACGAAGCGCGGCTGATAGAAGGTGCCGACGAGGTTCTTGCCCTGCGGTCGGTTGAAGCCGGTCTTCCCGCCCACCGAGCTGTCGACCATGGAGAGGAGCGTCGTGGGGAGCTGCGCGAGCGAGACGCCGCGGAAGAGCGTGCTCGCGCCGAAGGCCGTGAGGTCGCCGACCACGCCCCCGCCGACGCCGACCACGACGCAGCGCCGATCCAGATCCGCCTCGAGCGCGGCGTCCCAGATGCGCTCCACGGTGCGGATGTGTTTGTGCTCCTCGCCGGCCGGGAGGACGCACTCGACCACGCGCCGACCGGCGGCCTCGAGCTTCTGCTTCACCTCGGCCGGCCAGGGGCGCTCGGGGCCGTCGTGGACGAGGAGGACTTCGCCGTCGCCGAGCGACGGAACGCGAAGGGGCAGCTCCTCGCGGACGCCTGCCCCGATCACGACTTCGTAGCTTCTTTCTTCGAGCTCGACTCGGACGACCTCGGACTTCATGCCCGCGGTCTTAGCACTTCCTCTCGTCAGCGACGAAGCGACTCGCCTCGGTTGACGATGCGCGGCGTGAGGAAGATGAGGAGCTCCGTCCGGTCGTCGCGGACCCGGCGCCGCTGGAAGAGGACGCCGAGCACCGGGATGTCGCCGAAGAACGGGATCTGGTCGACGTTGCGGCCCGTGGTGCGGGTGTAGATGCCGCCGATGACCGCCGTGGCACCGTCCTCGACGAGGAGGTCGGTCTCCGCCTCGCGCTTGAAGATGGTGGGGTCACCGCGCGAGCCGGTCCGCGTGAAGTCGGGCTCGTCGCGCGTGATCTTCACGTGCATCGCGACCGAGCCGTCGATCGTGACGTGCGGGCGGACGCGGAGCTCGAGCTTGGCCTGTTGGAAGGCGGTGTTCACGCCCTGCGCGCTCACCTGCGAGTACGGGATGAGGGTGCCCTGGGCGATGTAGGCGTCGTGGTTGTCGAGGGTGAGGATGCGCGGCGAGCTGATGATGCGCACCACGCCCTTGGACTCGGCGGCGCTGAGACGCACCGCGAGGTTCACGTTGCCGCCGACGCTGCCGAGCGTGACGCCGAGCGCGCCGCCCTGCCCCGAGCCCGTCACCGCCGGGAGGTTCACGGCGAAGTTCGGGTTCTGCGTGGGCCGGCCGTCACCGAAGGGCGAGAGGCCGCCGAAGGGCGTGTTGGGATCCTGCGAGTTGCCGCCCGCGACCGCGATGTCGTTCGGGAAGACGGCGCCCGTGGGGTTGCCGGTGGCGCTGGTGAAGGTGAGGTCGCCGCCCCACTGGATGCCCACGTCGCGCGAGTAGTTGCTCGTGGCCTCGACGACGCGCGCCTCGATGAGCACCTGCGGCGTCTGCGTGTCGAGCACGCGGACGAGCTGCTCCACCGCCTCGATGTTGCCGACCATGTCGTTGATGATCAGCACGTTGGTGCGCGAATCGACGGAGACCGTGCCGCGCTCGGAGAGGAGATCACGCGCGCGCGCGGCCATGTCCTCGGCCTTGGCGTAGGCCACGGGCACGATGCGCGTCTCGAGCGGGGCGAGCTGGACCTGCGCGCGACGACGGGCGAGCTCGGCCTCGAACTCCTGCTCGAGCGTGGCGAGCGGCGCGACGCGGATGAGGTTGTCGCGACGCACCATGCCGAGGCCCTTGGCCTGGAGGATCACGTGGAGCGCCTCGTCCCACGGCACGTTCCGCATGCGGATGGTGACGGTGCCGGAGACGTCGTCCGTCGTGACGATGTTCACGCCGCCCACGTCGGAGAGCAGGCGGAGGATGTTGTGGATGTCGGCGTCCTTGAAGTCGAGGTCGATGCGACGCCCCGCGAACTGCTGACGACCGGGCGCCCCGCTCACCGGCGCGGAGGTGAGGAAGCCGGCGACCTCCGGCGTCTCGATGGCCGGCTCGCGCGTGACGGTGCGGTTGGGCTTCACCTCGGGCGCGACCTGCGGGACGTCGAACGCCCAGATGAGCTTGCGCCCCGCGCGCACGGCCGTGCTGTCACGCACGCTGGCCTTGACGCGGATGCGGACGATGCCTTCCGACTCGCTCACGTGGACCGACTCGATGGTCTCGCCGCGGAGGCCTCGGAGCGAGTCGCGCGCCTCGCGGCTGATCCGCGCGCTGCGCACCTCGAGCACCTGCGTGCCGTCCTCGGTGATGTACTTGCGGAACGCCGCGGGCGCGTCGAGGTCGAGCACCAGGCGTTCCTTGCCGGAGCTCACGTCGAGGAGCGCGCCCACGAGCGTACGCGGGGACTCGACCTGGGTGGGATCGGGCGCCGCATGCGAGACGCCCGCGACCGAGGTGATGGATAGGGACAGAGCCAGTGCGATCGTCGAACGCATCATGCCTCCTCGAGCATCGAGGCCGGATTGTCGGATGAATGGCGTCGGGGACGCAAAAAAGCTGGAAAGTTTCATCGGTAGCCTCGGCCGTCGCGGATGGTGTCGAGCACCCTTCGGGCCTGCTCGTCCACGGCGCTGCCCATGTCGATCGAGCTGCTGCCGTAGGCGTCGGGCTGCCCTTCGTGGGTGGAGTCCTGCATCACGATCACGCGCGTGATGGGGGGAGCGTCGGGGTTCACCGGATCGTCGCGGCGGAGGACCACCTCGCGATCGCGGATGCGGTGCACCTGCCAGTTGATCTGCACCGGGAGCGTCTGCTCGGTGCCCACCTGGATGATCTCGGGACGCCCGATGTACTCGCGCGGGCGCACGACGTGGCCCACGCCCTGACGATCGGTGAGCATCGCGAAGGGCGTGCCGCCGCGGTTCACGATGGCGATGAGCCGCATCTCGTCGACCGGCGTGTCGCCCATCACCACCACGCGCTGCGCGCGCCCCACGTCCACCACCTCACGGCGGAAGGCGGCGGTGAAGTTGCGGAAGGGATCGCGGTTCTGCGTCTCGATCTCGACGAACTCGGAGTCGTCGTAGCGGAGCGGCGCGACGCCCGCGTCGGCCTCTTCGGCTTGCCCCGCCGGCGCGCTCGGCGTCTGCGAGGGCGTCGCCCACGAGGGAGGCGGCGCGCCGGTGACGTATTCGGGCTCGCCCCCGCAGGCCGGGAGCGCGAGCGTGACGATGGCGCCGACGATGCTGGCTCGATTCATTTCGCCCCCTGCGGCAGATCGGGTTGGCGGAAGGTCGTGGCTCGCACCGAGACCTTGAGCTCGACCTCGTCGCTCTCGTTCACGCGAGGCTCGGAGAGCGAGATGTTCTCCATGTTGATCGCCCGCTGGAGCTGGCTGACGTTGTAGAAGAACTTGGCGAGCTGGAGATAGCGGCCCTTGAGCTGGAGCGCGACGGGGATGCGCACGTAGAGCTCACCGGCCTCCTCGGGACGAGGCTCGACACGCTCGATGCGGAGCCCCGAGAGCTCGGCCGTCTGGTTGAGGCTCTCGAGGAAGACGGCCATCTCGGCCTTCTGCGGGAGCACCTTCTTGAGCTCGCGATCCTGGACCTCGCGCTCGGCGAGCTCCTGCTGGAGCGCGAGGAAGGCGCGCTGCTTGGTCTCGGCGCGCGCGAGCTCGTCCTGGAGCTGGGTGTAGCGGCGCTTCGCCGACTCGATGTCGGCATCGAGCGGGAAGTGGATCGCCGTGGCGTAGCCCACCGAGACGAGCGCCAGGATCAAGAACAAGAGCGCGATGCGTCCCGAAAGCGGCAGCTGCTCGAACGAGTTCTTCTTCGTGGCGGCCATCAGTAACTCACCCGGCAAGAGAGCTCGAAGTTGATGAGGGGCTTCCCGTCGGGGCCGAGGGCCTGCGCCATCTCGGTCCGGGCGAGGATCACCTCCTCGAAGAGGTTCGAGAGCGAGAGCCGGCGGAGGAATTCCGCCACGTCGCGGTTGGTGCGGGCCGTGCCCGAGATCGCGCACGCGCCCTGCTCTTCGACGAAGCGCGTGATCGCGAGGCGGCGCACGTCCCACGAGGGATCGAAGCCCGCGTTGGGGTTCTCACGGCGGAGCGTCTCGAGCTTGTCGGCGTCGATGCTCGGGCCGCGGCCGTCGCTCAGGATGTTGCGGAGCTCGAGCAGGACGCGCGTGGGGCCGGTGCGACGGCGCTGGAGTTCGTCGATGATGCCGCGCATGCGGTCGCTCTCCTCGAGCTGCGCCTGGAGCGCGGCCATGCCCGCCGACTGAGCCTCGAGCGCCTTCACCTGCGCCTCGAGCTCGGCGTTGGCGCGCCTGCGCTCGTCGAGCTCGGAGCTGCGCCCGAGGTGCACGAGCGTCAGCGCGCCCGCGAGCGCCACGGCGGAGACCAGGTAGACGACGGCCCAGACCGTGACGTCGCCGCTCGGCGCGCCGCGGCCGGCTTGCTTCGAATCCGGGAGGAGGTTGATGCGGATCATCGGCGCTCCTTCTCCTTTCGAAGCGCGAGGCCGACCGAGACCACCGCCTGAAGGCTGCGCCCCATCAGCGCGGTCGGATCGACGAGCTTGGGATCGGGGGGCGCGGCGAGCAGCGGATCGAGCCGCTCGACGACGACGCCCTGGCGAGCCGCGACGGTGTTCACGAGGCTGTCGAGGTTGGCCGTGCCGCCGCTCATGTAGATGCGGTGGATGGCGTCGTCGCCGCTCGTGGCGAGGTAGAAGTCGAGCGAGCGCTGGATCTCGGCGGCGAGCCGGTCGACCGTCTCGTCGATCGTGGGGTAGACCTCGGGCGGCGGCGGGCCGTAGCCCTCGAGGCCGCATTTGTACGCCTCGGCCTCCGCGCGGCTCACGCCGAGACGGCGCTGGATGTCCTCGGTGATGGCCTCGCCGGCCATGGCGATGTCGCGCGTGAAGGCGGTGATCCCCCGCGAGATCACGTTCACCGTGGTGAGCGACGCGCCCGAGTGGATGAGCACCACGGTCTCGTGGTGCGGCGGCATCCCGTGGATGCGCTCGAAGACGTTCTGGACGGTGAAGGCGTCGAGATCGATGACGACGGGCCTGAGCCCGGCCTCCCTCGCGATGTTGGTGAGGTCGTTGATCTCTTCGCGCTTGGCCGCGACGAGGAGGACGTCCATCTGACCGTCGGCCTCGCGCGTGCCGAGGACCTGGTAGTCGATCTGGACCTCCGTCCGATCGAACGGGATGTGCTGCTCGGACTCCCACCCGATCTGCTCGCGGAGCTCCTCGGGTTTGAGGATCGGCATCGAGATCTTCTTGATGATGACGCCGTGGCCGCTCGCGCGAAGGGCGACGTGCTTGCGCCGCTGCTTGTGGAAGAGCCGCTGGAGCCCGTCCACGATCGCGCCGGGACCCACGATCTGCCCGTCGACGATCGCGTCCTCCGGGAGCGGATGGAACCCGAACCTTACGAGCGAGAGCCCGCGCCGCGTCTCTTTGAGCTCACAAACCTTGATGGACGTCGAACCAATGTCGACTCCAACCAGGTTCTTTCCTTCGGATGCCATCCCGTCGCATCACTCCTCCTCGCCGAAAACTCGAACTCTGTCTGCGAGGCTGAGACCCAAGGCTTCGAGGATCTTCCGTTTCGTATCGACACGGCACCCGAAGCCCTTCTCGACGCGATCGATCGTCAACACCGAGACGTTCGCACGACGGGCCAGCTCTGCTTTGGACAGCATGTTCTCGATGCGGATCTTGCGGACGTTGTTCGGCCGCGGCCCCGTCTTGGCGGTCTCCTTGGACCGCTTCTTGGGTTCTTCGGCCGAACGCTCGACTCCCTTGCCGCCCGCCGCCCCGGTGGGCGCGGTCGCTGCGACGTCGCGAATCTTTTCGTCGTCGGCCCGCATCGTTTCGAGAATGAAGGAGCGTCTCGGATGACTCGAGATGCTGCCCCTGCATATGCCCGAAACCCGGAAGCGTCAAGCAACTACACCTAAATTATAGGTAATTTATGTGTAATTGCGACACCCCTCTTGACACCGGTCCGCGCTGGACCTGGCGCCGTGTGCTCACGTCTCGGTTGTCAACGAACGCCGCGAAACTAGGCCGGATCCTCGCCTCTTTTCGAACGGACCTGCAAAAAAACGGCGCGACGAAATCACGCATTGGTGACCCTTCGTACACGGCACCCCCGCTCCCACAGCGCCCCAGAACGCCCTAGCCCCAAGAAATTGCTCGGAATTCGGTCATTCTTGTGCAAACATGGGCCAACCCTTGTGGGGAACGTCCTCGTACCCTAGGTCGAGCCCGTGCTTTCGAACGATTCCCATCGAAGCAAACTCATCGCCGTCGCCCTTCGATCGAGCGTCGTCCTCGTGCTCGTGGCCATGCTGGGGCTCCCGGGGCTCGGGAGCGCCAAGAACGTCGAAGGTGGCGAGCACCGCGTGCGCCCCGGCGACACCCTCTCCAAGATCGCGCAGCAATACGGCGTGCGCGTCGCGAACCTCGCGGCGGCCAACCGCATCTCGGTGGACGCCACGCTCCGCCTCGGCCAGGTCCTCGTCATCCCCGAGTCGGGCGTCGTCTACGTCAAGCCGGGCGACACCATCGCCTCCATCGCGCGGACCTACCACACGACGGTCGAGGAGATGCTCGAGGTGAACAACCTCAAGCCCAACTCCATCATCCGTCCCGGGCAGGAGCTCCTCCTCCCCGGCCACCAGCGCGTGAGCAGCGAGGCCCGCAAGAAGTGGGGCGCGCCCAAGCAGCGCGGCGTCGTCGAGGCGCAGCGCATCGGCGGCCCGGGCGGCACCATGCGGATGCGCCTGCTCGATCAGAGCGGCCGCGCCCGCGCCGAGGCACGCAAGCGGCTCTCCGAGCTCATGACGCACCGGCAGTCGGGCGCCAAGCGCCTGCCCGATCCGCGCCTCCTCCAGAACCTCACGCGCGTCAGCGACTACTTCGGCGGCCGCCGCATCCTGATCATCAGCGGCTACCGCAAGCCCGGCGGATATACGCGCGACACGAGCCGCCACACGATGGGTCAGGCGCTCGACATCCGCATCCCCGGCGTGCCCAACACCGCCCTCCGCGACTTCTGCCGCACGCTCCCGCGCACCGGCTGCGGCTACTACCCGCGCAGCACCTTCGTGCACATGGACGTGCGCCAGACCTCGGCCTACTGGGTCGATTGGTCGCGCCCCGGTGAGGCCCCCATGTATGCCCGCCCTGGGGAGGGCCCGCCCGAGGAGCGGCGCGGTGCCGTGGCGCGCAACAACGACGCCGACAGCGTCTCCGGCACCAGCTCGGACGACGAGAGCCCCGGCGGCTGAGCCCTCACTCCCGGCCGCAGGGCCGCGTGCGTGAAGGCGTCGCCTCGCAGAACCCGTCGATGCACGCGTAGACGAGCCCGCACGGCACGCCGGCGTCGCTCGCCTCGTTGCAGTCGAGCTCGCTCGCACACGGCGTGGCGCCGCTCGGGCGGTTGGGGACGCTCACCTCGCGCGGACATCCCACGAGGAAGAAGAGCGAGGCCAAGAGGAACGCCGTTCTCACGCGGCCCATCTTAGTACGGCGACCTCCCCACGCGAAGACGGGCGCCGTCCTCCGCGCGGGTGTAAAGCTCTAGGGTCGTGACGCTCACCCAAGCCGACCTCGAGCGCGCGCGCGATCGACTGCGCGGCGCCGTCCGCGAGACGCCCTGCGCCACCTCGTTCGCGCTCGGGCGCCGTCACGGCGGCGAGGTCCGCCTCAAGCTCGAGAACGTCCAGGTCACCGGCTCGTTCAAGGCGCGCGGCGCGGGGAACCTCCTCCGCCGCCTCGTCGAGATCGATCCCGACGTGCGCGTGGTCGCGGCGAGCGCCGGCAACCACGCCCAAGGCGTGGCGCTCCACGCGGGCTCGCTGGGCCTCTCGGCCAAGATCGTCATGCCGGTGAACGCGCCGGTGGTGAAGGTCTCGGCGACGCGCGCGGCCGGCGCCGAGGCCGTGCTCTTCGGCACGAGCTACGACGAAGCCTACGAAGAGGCCAAGCGCATCGAGGAAGAAGAAGGCGCGACCTTCATCCACCCCTTCGACGATCCCTACGTCATCGCCGGACAGGCCACGGTGGCGATGGAGATCCTCGCGCAATTCCCCGAGGTGCGGCGCATCGTCGTGCCCGTGGGCGGCGCCGGGCTCCTCGCCGGCACGGTGCTCGCCGTAAAGTCCTACGCCCCGCACGTGGAGGTGGTCGCGGTGGAGTCGCTCGCCGCCCCATCGCTCTCGGCCTCGCTCGAAGCCGGCGCGCCCACGCAGGTCCCGCTCGGCTCCACCATGGCCGACGGCATCCGCGTGCGAAAGATCGGCGCCCTTCCCTTCGAGATCGTGCGCGACGCCGTCGCCTCCTGCGTCACGGTCGACGACGAGGCGCTCTCGCTCGCGATGCTCCACCTCCTCGAGGTGGAGAAGACCGTCGCCGAAGCCGCCGGCGCGGCCGGTGTCGCCGCGATGCTCGTCGACGCGATCCCGGCCGACGGAGTCCCCACGGCCATCATCGTCTCCGGCGGGAACGTCGACGTGAACCTCCTCGGCCGCGTGATCGATCACGGGCTCTACACCTCGAAGCGCACGCTGCGACTCCATGGTCGCCTCCCCGACGTCCCGGGCAACCTCGCCGAGGTCCTGAACACCGTCGCGCGCGTGGGCGCCAACGTGCTCGAGATCCACCACGACAGGCTGAGCGGCGCGGATCTGCCGGGGCGGATCCTCATCTCGCTCGTGCTCGAGACGCGCGACGCCGAGCACGCCGAGAGCGTCGAGGCCGCGCTCTCGGCGCTGGGCTTCCACGAAGACGCGCGGCGCTGATCAGCGGCGCGGCGGATCGTCGTCCCACTCGGGCGGTCCGTCGTCCTCGAGGAGATCGGCGAGATCGATCTCGTCGTCTTCTTCGAGGAGCACGGCGCGCGCCGCGTCGCTGAAGACGCCGCTCTTGAGGTGCTCGTCGCTCGGCGCGGGGATCCACGAGCGGCGGATGCCGGTGTCCTCGGGCGCCTCCGACGAGAAGCTGCTCGGATCGAAGTCGGAGATGGGGATCCCCGGCTGCGAGATGCGCGGGTCCACGAAGCCGAGCTCCTCGTCGAGCAGGCGCGAGCGCGGCGCGACGAGCTGGACGTGGTGCGCGATGGCGCGAGGGCCCACGAGGAGGCCGTTGCGGACGGCGAAGTTCCAGAGGTGCAGCGAGAGATCGGCGGCGCTCGCGATGCGGTGATCGGGATCGCGCGCGAGCGCGGCCATCACGATGGCCTCGAGATCTTGCGGATAGCCGCTCACGCGCGACGAAGGCGGCGGCGCGTCGCGCTCGGTGACGGCCGTCATGATCTGCACGTCGGTGCCGGTGAAGAGCCGCGTGCCGGTGGTGAGCTCGTAGAGGATGATGCCGAGCGCGAAGACGTCGGAGCGGCGATCGAGCGCCATGCCCCGCACCTGCTCCGGCGCCATGTACGCATACGTCCCGCGCACGGCGCCGCGCTCTTCGAGGGTGGCGTTGGTCTGCGCCACGCCGAAGTCCATGAGCTTGGCCACGCCGTCGGCCGTGACCATGATGTTGTGCGGCGTGAGGTCGCGGTGGACGAAGCCGATGGAGCGGCCCGCGCGATCCTTGCGCTCGTGCGCGTGGTGGAGCCCCTCGGCCACCTGGAGGACGATGCCGAGAGCCACCGAGAGCGGGATCGGGTAGCCGGCGCGCGCGCTCATGCGCGAGAGGTCGGCGATGTTGTGGCCGTCGACGTACTCCATGGCGACGAACCACTGTCCGTCGAACTGCCCGAGCTCGTAGACCTGCGGGATGTTCGGGTGGCAGAGCTCGCCCATGAGGCGCGCCTCGATCTGGAAGCTGCGGAGCGAAGGCGGGTGGTCGACGAGGTGGGGGAAGAGCCGCTTGATGGCGAGCTCGCGGAAAAAGCCCGCTTCACCCCATTCACGGGCGAGGAAGACCTCGGCCATGCCACCGGCGGCGAGCTTCCTCAGGAGCTCGTATCGGCCGAACGGAATCCCGGACACGGGCGCGATGATACCCCAAGCGGCGGGGAGCGTATTCAAAGAAAAACCGTCCTCTGGCGCGTCTCGCCCGCGTTGGCTATCCCTCGCGCCGACATGTCCGCGCTGCTCCGAGATCGCGTAATCCTCCTCACCGGCGCGGCCGGCGGCGTGGGATCGGCCGTCGCGAGGCTCGCGGCCGCGCAGGGCGCCTCCCTCCACCTCGTCGATCTCGGCGCGGCGCCCGACGGCACCGGGCGCGACGAGACGGCCCTCGACGCGCTCGCCGGCTCGCTCCGCGCCGAGGACGTGCGGGTCACGACCGAGATCCGAGATCTGGCGGTGCGCGGCGAGCCCGAGGCGGCGGTGAAGTCCGCCCTCGCCGCCCACGGGCGGCTCGACGCCGCGATCCACTGCGCCGGCGTCTACGCCGAGCGCACGCTCCGCAAGCTCAAGGACGAAGAGCTCGACCGCGTGCTCGACCTCCACGTGCGCGCTTCGTTCGAGCTCTCCCGGGCCGCCGCCGACGCGTTCGTCGAGCAAGGGCGCCCCGGCGCCGTGGTCCTCTCCATCGGGCAGGAGGGGTTCTTCGGCGTGGCGCGCCAGAGCCACCTCGCGGCGGCCTCCGGGGCCGTGGCGGGGATGGTGCGCTCGGCGGCCATCGAGCTCCGCAAATGGGGCGTCTCGATCAACGCCGTGGCCCCCACGGCGCGGACGCGCGTCACCGAGGAGATGCCGCTCTTCCGTGGCGTATCGTCGCGATCGCTCACCCCCGAAGCGGCGGCCACGCTCTACGTCTTCCTCGTCACCGACGCCGGGCTGAAGGTCTCAGGCGAGATCCTCGGCGTGGCCGGCGGACGCATCCATGCCTTCCAGCACCGTCAGACGACGGGCGCGTTCGTGGAAGGCCGCGCGTTCGACGTCCAGGAGATCGAGACGGTGTGGGATGAAATCACACGTGGCTGAGCGCCGCCGTCAGTCTTTCTCGAGGAGGTCGATGATCACGACGCCGCGCTCCTCGGTCTCCTTCTCGGGAGGCGACGGAGGGGTGACCACGTCGGGAGGAAAGAGCGGGAGCTCGAGGCGAGGACGCTCGGAGCGCCGGCTCTCTCGTTCGCGCTGACGAATCTGTTCGATGATGAACGGGGGTAGCATCGGATTCGTCCTCGTTGCGGCCCTGAATGGAACCGCTTTGGGATTTATTCCACTATAACCAGCGGCATGGTGGTGGCAATAGTTTGCGACCGGGCCCTGCCAGGGGGGGGATCGGTGAGGGACGGGGGGACGCTCCCTCACCACGTCGCTCGGACGATGCGTGCGGCGATCTTCTTCACCGCGATCCTAATCATCGCGCTCGGCGCCGAAATCGCCCGCGCCGAGACGGATTTCACCGTGCACGGGGGTCGCTGGAACGGGATCGGGCGCTTCCTCGCCATGGCCGACGAGGAGTCGGTGTCCCTCGCCGTCACCTCGAGCCTCGACGCGCACGCGCTCGATCCCGGCGAGGCCGTCATCCTCCTCGAGGTCGCCCCCGGCCGCGACGTGGCGCGCCTCTCGGCCTTCGTCGACCGGGGCGGCCTCCTCGTCATCGCCGACGAGTCCGAAGCGGTGACCCCCCTCTATGCCCGCCTCGGCTTCGTGCGCTTCGACGATCCGGGCCCCGAGGCGGCGCGACTTCCGTCGCGCGAGGGCGTCTACCTGAGCACGCCCATCCTCGAGCACCCGCTGGTCGACGGCGTGGGCTACCTCGTCACGAACCTCCCCCGCCCGTTCGCGCATCCGGGGCTCTCTCCCATCGCCGCCTTCGACGACGAGCGGCACCTGCTCGCGGTGGGCCGGCTCGGCCAGGGCGAGATCGTCGCCATCGGCGACGGAAGCCTCTTCATCGATCAATCGCTCGAGCTCCGGGAGAACGCGCGCTTCGCGCGGAACCTCCTGCGTCACCTCCGCGATCGGAGCCGCGTCCACCTCGTGGTGGGCCCGGGCCGCGTGGTGGGGGCGCCCGCGGGAAGCGGGGATCGAGGCGCCATCCGTGATCTGCGCGACGCGCTGAACCGCGTGGCCTCGATCCCCACGCCGCCCGTCGGGCTCTACTTCACGGCCGTCGCGCTCCTCGCGTTCACGGTCGTGTACGTGGCGGCCAAGTTCTTCGGCAACGAGGCCTTCCAGGGGCCGCGCACGCTCGTCCTCCGCGGGACGGAAGGCGGGGTCGCCGGGCGCGTGGCCTTCCACCGGGAACATTCTTCGAACCTACGGAGCCCCGCCCTGGTATACAGGAGGACGCTCTACGAAGCGCTCTCGACCATGCTCGACGCCGAGGTGAAGAACCCAGCCCAAGCCGCGGCTCGCCTCCGCGGCCTCGACGAATCGCTCGCGACCTCGGCGACGGAGCTCCTCGAGCGGCTCGAGCGCGTGCACGCCGCGCGCTCGGGCGAGATCGGCCATCGCGTCTCGCGGCGCGATTACCTCCAGCTCGTCGAGCGCGGCGAGGCGCTCCTCCGCGAGGTCGAGCGCCGCACGGGAGCGCCGCGATGAACGCCCCGGGCCCCGCCTCGCGCGAAGCCGTCGCCGCCCGCATCGACGCGATGATCTCGGAGATCTCGCGCGTCTTCCTCGGCCCGCGGACCATCCCCCGCCTCGCCGTCACGGCCTTGCTCGCGGGCGGGCACGCGCTCCTCGAGGGCGTGCCCGGCGTGGCCAAGACCACCCTCGCGCGCGCGGTGGCCGACGCCTCGGGCTGCGCCTTCCGGCGCATCCAATTCACGCCCGACCTCCTCCCGGCCGACATCACGGGCTCGTACGTGCTCGACCCGCGCGAGGGCCGCTTCCAGCTCCGCAAGGGCCCGATCTTCGCGCACGTGGTGCTCGCCGACGAGATCAACCGCGCCACGGCCAAGACGCAGAGCGCGCTGCTCGAGGCGATGCAGGAGCACCAGGTCACCATCGAGGGCGACACGCTCCCGCTGCCCGATCCCTTCTTCGTGATCGCCACGCAGAACCCCGTGGAGCAGGCGGGCACGTACCCGCTGCCCGAGGCGCAGATCGATCGCTTCCTCCTGCGCATCCGCGTGGGCTACCCCGAGCCCGAGACCGAGCGCGCCATCCTCCGCGGCTTCCTCCAGGGCGGGGAGCGCGTCCGGCCGGTGCTCGATCCCGCGCTCATCCTGTCGACGCGCGCGGCCATCCAGGGCGTGCACGTCGAGGACGAGCTCCTCGACTACATCGTGCGGCTCTGCACCTTCACGCGGCATCACGGGCAGGTCCTGCTCGGCGCCTCGCCGCGCGCCGGACTCGCGCTCGCGCAGGCCGCCAAGGCCTGGGCCGCCACCGAGGGGCGCGACTTCGTCCTCCCCGACGACGTGCGTGCGCTCGCCGAGCCCGTGCTCGCCCATCGGCTCGTGATGCGGCCAGAGGCCGAGATCGAAGGCGTCGACGCGCCGCAGATCGTCGCGCGCGCCCTCCGCGAGACGCCGCCACGGAAGCGCTGAATGCCGGTCTTCACGCGCCTCGGCCGAATCTGGGCGGCGGGGAGCCTCCTGCTCCTCCTCCTCTCGATCGCGCTCCGCTCGCCGCTCGGGCTCACGCTCGCGGCGGCCTCGGGGCTCGGGCTCTTGCTCGACGCGGTGCTCACCTTCCCCCTCGGCCGGCGCGCCCGGCGCGCGGGCCTCGAGCTCGCCTGGTGGATCTCCGGCGCCGAAGATCGACCGCCGGCCGTGGTCTCGGCGCCGATCCCCGTCGAGGGCCACCTCCGGCTGCACACCGAGGCGCATCTCCGGCTCGTCTCCATCGCGCCCGTCGTCGACGAGGCCCTCGAGGCGGAGGTGAAGGAGCCGCCGCGCGAGCTCCAGCGCGCCGAGCCGAGCAAGTTCCAGCTCGTGGTGCGCCCCAAGGCCGTCGGGCGGCACGTGCTCCAAGGTCTCTCGACCCTGGCCACGGGGCCCTTCGGCGCCTTCGCCGTGGGCCTCTACTTCCCGCATCCGCTCGAGATCCGCGCCCTCCCGCGCGCGCTCGCGGCCTCGCCCCGGCGCGGCGGCGCGTCGCGTGATCAGCTCGAGGGCGCGTCGCGGCGGAGCCAGGCCGGCTCGGGCATGGACCTCCACGAGCTCCGCGCGCACCGCCCGGGGGATTCGCTCAAGCGCGTGGCGTGGAAGGCGAGCGCGAGGCGCGGGCGCCTCCTGGTGCGCGAGACGGAGCACGAGGTGCAGGAGTCGCACTGGATCGTGCTCGATCTCGGGAGCGGGATGTTCGTCGGCACCCCCGGCGAGCGGCGCGTCGATCGCGCCATCGAGGAGGCCGCGAGCGTCGCGCGACGCCTGCTCGACGACGGCCACCGCGTGGGCCTCGTCACCTTCGACGCGCGCGTGCTCGAGGTGATCCCCGCCGCTGACGGGAACCGCCAGCGCATCGCCTTGCTCCAGGCCCTCACCGACGCCGTCCACGTCTACGACGCCTCGCGCATCGAGGCCGACGAGCACGCGCTCGCCGCCTTCGTCGCCGATCACCTCCGCGAGCACGAGGCCCGCTACCTCCCCGTGGCCACCGAAGCGGATCGCGAGCGCCTCGCCTCCGTCATCGCGCCGCGCGTGCTCGATCTGCTCCCGCACGATCTCCCGCGTCGCCCCGCCGAAGTATTCCTCGCCTATTGCCGCAAGCACGGCCTCCGCCTCGACGTGCGCGCCGTGGTGCCCGACGGCGCCCGCGAGCAGGCGCTCGCCGCCGCCGTGGTCCGCGTCCTCGAGGGCGGCGCCCCGAGCGGCCTCCACGTCTACTCCGACTTCGACGAGATCCCCGTGGAGGGCCGCGCGGTGGCCCTCCTCCGGCTCGCCCGATCGCGCGGACGGCTCGAGGTCCACGTGCCCGAGGCGCCCGCGCCGCAGACGCGCGATCGGCTCACGGCCGCCCTCACCCAGACGTTTTCGCGCGCCGAGCGGCAGAAGCACGCCCGCCTTGCCCGCGCGCTCGGACGGATCCAACGCATCGGGAACGCGGCATGAGCGTCGACATCGAAGATCCCAGGCGCGTGCTGGCGAGGCACGGCTTCGCCCCCAAGAAAGCGTTCTCCCAGAACTTCCTCGTCGACAAGCGCGCGGTGCAGCGCATCGCCGAGGCCACGCGCGCCGACGCCTCCTCCGTGGTGGTCGAGCTCGGGCCCGGGGCCGGCACGCTCACGACCGCCCTCCTCGCCACGGGCGCCGAGGTCGTGGGCGTGGAGCGCGATCGCGACATGGCCCAGGTGCTCCGCGCCGAGCTGGGCGACGAGCCGCGCTTCTCGCTCGTGGAGGACGACGCCGCCACGGTGGATCTCACGGCCATCGCCACGGCGCGCGGCCGCGAGCTGATCGTGGCCGGGAACCTCCCCTACGCCATCACGGGCGCCATCCTCCGTCAGCTCTCGACGCACCGCGAGTCCATCGTCCGCGCGGTGGTCATGGTGCAGAAGGAGGTGCGCGACCGGCTCCTCGCGAGCCCCGGCACCAAGGCGTACGGCGCACCTACGGTCTTCGTGCAGGCGGGTTACGCGGTCGAGCCGGTCTTCACGCTCGCGCCGGGCGCGTTCTTCCCGCCGCCCAAGGTCTCGAGCGCCGTCATCCGCCTCGAGCGCCTCGCCGTGCCGCGCGCCGTCGAGACGCCCGCGCTCCGCGAGACGGTGCAGGCCATCTTCGCCTCGCGGCGCAAGACCCTCCGCAACTCGCTCCGCCGCATCGCGCCCGAGGAGAAGATCGACGCGGCGCTCGAAAAGACCGGCATCGACGGAAGCGATCGGGGCGAGACCCTCACGGTCGAGCGCATCGCCGAGCTCGCCGAGGCGCTCTTCGCCTGAATCAGCGGACGAGGTCGCGGAGCTCGGCGGCGGTGACGGTGGCCATGGCGCGGATGCGCGGGTGCGCGCTCGCGTCCTCGGCGAGGCGGGCGAACGCGTCGGCCGTGGCGAGGAGCGGCGCCTGATCGAGCTCGAAGCGCTCCACGGCGTCGCCAGGGAGCGCGCGCACGATGGTGAAGGCGGCGTGCATGGCCGCGAGCGCGTCGAAGGGCTCCCGCGAGGCCGCGATCTCGGCGAGGATCGGGAGCGCGGCCGCGGGCTCGTGGAGGTGTGGGGCGGCGCGGATGGCGCGCTTGCGGGCGGCGCGCCCGAGCTCGCGCGGGTCGGCGAGCGCCTCGAGGATGGGGTCGTCGCCGCGCCGGCGGACCTTGGCCGCGAAGGCGAGCGGATCGATCTCCCGGCCCTCTGGCGGGAGCTCGAGCTGAGCCCGCGAGGGCGCGGAAATCGCGATCGCGAGCATCACGAGGACCAACGTGCGCACCGAAAAGAGATAGCATCCCAACGCACACGACGTGCAAGTCCTGCTTGATGCCCCGTGGCCGGGGGATTATGGCGGGACGGTCGGGGCCAAGGCCTCGTGGGGAGGTATCGATGCGAAAGTTGGCACTGGGACTCGCCGTCTCGCTCCTTTCGAGCACGGCGCTGGCGGCGCCCAAGAAGGCGCCGGTGCAAGCCCCGCCGCCCGAGATCGCCGGGCTCGACGCCGACGATGCGGTCATCGTGCGCGAGTCCATCGAGTCGCTCGGGATGCTCGGCACGCCGGCCGCGGCCGAGGCGATCGCCGCGCGGCTCTCGCGCGGGCTGCCTCGCGATCTCACGCTGGTCGCGCTCGACGCCCTCGGCATCCTCCAGCAGCGCGTCGCCGTCCCGGTCGTCGAGAAGCTCACGCGGCATCGCGACGAGACCATCCGGCTCCGCGCCCTCCAGACCCTCGTCGCGCTCGACGCGCCGCACCTCCGCGGCACGCTCGAGCGCGGCCTCGACGATCCGAGCGCCGAGGTGCGGGCGGAGTGCGTGCAGGCGCTCGTGCGTCACGGCCACCGCTCGTCGGTCCCCGTGCTCTTCCGCGCGCTCGACGCGGGGGAGCTCGGCGCGGCCCTGCCCATCGCGGTGCACGGCGACGACGCCGCGGTGCGCCGTCTCTCGTCCTATCTCGGCCGCGTGCCCTTCACCGCGATGGCCGAGCCCATGGCCCGCGCGCTCGCGCGCGAAGATCTCGAGCGGCGCCTCCGCCTCGATCTCGTCGGCCGCCTGGTGGAGCTGGCCACGCCCGAGATCAAATACTTCCTCGAAGACCTCGCGGGCACGCTCCCCGGGCCTTCGAACGACCCCGTCAAACGCGCCGTGAGCGACGCGGCCTTCCGGATCGTGGACTGAGCCATGCGTAGAGCCATCCCGACCCTCCTCTTCGCCCTCGCCCTCACCGCCTGCGGCGGGAGCCCGAGCCACACGGCCTTCCACCCGAGCTACCGCGACAGCTCCGAGGCCGAACTCGCCTCGGCCCTCGGTCGGCTCGAGCGCTTCGAAGGCGAGCCCACCCTCGTCGCCTACTCCGCCAAGGAGAAGAAGGTCACCGCCTTCGACCTCACGAGCGGGAGCGTCCTCTTCCAGCTTCCCTTCGAGGCGGTGCAGGCGCCCCTCGTGGCGGGCGAGGTCGTCGTGCTCTCCGACGGCGCGCGCGTGGTCGGCGTGTCGCGCAAGGGCGGCTCGGCGCTCTTCGAGCTGCGCCTCGAGGGACGTCACCTCGTCGGCGCCTCGGCGAACGGCGCGCGCGTCGTCGTCGCCCTCTCGGGGGAGACGGCCGATCGCGCCGGCAAGCTCGTGGCGCTCGAAGGCGGGCGCGTGCTCTGGTCGCGCGCGCTCGAGCACCCGGTCGGCGTGCCGGCGCACGGCGGCGCGCTCGTGGTCGTGCCCTGGGCGCACCAGAACCTCTCCTTCCTCCGCGCCGAAGACGGCGTGGAGGTCGTCCGCACGCGCGCCCTCGGCACCATCGTGGGCCACACCGAGCTCACGCCGCTCGGCCTCGTCGCCGGCCAGGCGCGCCTCTTCGCCGTCGACGCCTCGCTCGCCGAGGATCCGCGCGTCCGCGCCGAGCGCACGCTTGGCGGGCCCGCCCTCGAGCTCCCCGGCGCGCCCACGATCCGGAGCGACGCCTATGCCCGGCCCGAGCCGCCCACGAGCGCGCGCCACCGCGTGCGCCTCGACGCGGCCCCGACGCGCGGGGAGCGCGGCCTGGTGGCCGAGCGCAACCGCCACTATTTCGCCTTCCACGGCGTCTTGCTCGGCATCGACGGAGATCGCCTCGCTTGGGCGCTCCGCCTCGACGGAAGCGTCGCAGGGCTCGCGGCGGTCCCCGGCGGCGCGTTCGTGGCCACCACCGAGGGCCAGGTGCTCTTCGTCGACGCCGCGGGCGAGGTGCAGTCGCGCCTCTCGCTTCCGTCGCCCGTCGACGTCGCCACCTTCGCGTACGCCTCGGCGCCGCAGGGTGTGGAGATCTCGGGGCCGCGACCGGGCCGGGCGCTCGAGTCGTTCGCCGAGCTCGCCCGCGATCGGAACGCGCAGCTCACGCCGGTCGCCAAGCTCGCCGTGGCCGCGCTCGGCGCGAGCGATTCACCCGAGAGCACGGCCGAGCTCGCCATCCTCTGCGACGAGACCTCGCTCTCGCCCACCGTGACGCAGGCCGCGTGCAAGGCCCTCGGCGATCGCACCATCGGGCACGAGGGCATCGCGCTCGTGCTCTCGCGCCGCGCGAGCTTCCTCGAAGGCACCACGGCGCCTCCGGTGGGGCCGCTCGCCAAGGCCGCGCAGAAGATCGGCGATCGCTCCGTCGCCTCGCTCCTCGTGCAGCACCTGCGCGATCCGGGCACGCGCGCCGAGGACCTCGCCGACGTCGCGCGCGCGCTCGGCGAGCTCGGCGACGACGACGCCGCGGAGGCGCTCGCCGACTTCCTCACGCTCCACCACGCCTACCGCGAGGATCCGGCGCTCTCCGGGGCCCTCGTCGCCGCGGCCGACGCGTACGCGAAGCTCCGTGGCGAGGCGGCGCGCGAGCTCCTCGATCGGCTCCGCGACGATCCCTTCACGGACCCGGCGCTCCGCCGCGCGCTCTCCGAGCCTCGATGAGCGGGCACGCCGGGCGGCGTTCTCGCGAGCGCCCCCGGCTGCTATCGTCCCCCTCGATGGACAAGCACCTCGCGCTCGTCGCTCCGCACCGCAAAGAACACGAGAACTGCACGTTCTGTCCGAAGCTCTGCCGGCACAGCTGCCCCGTCTCCACGGTGGAGGGGCGCGAGACGACGACGCCGTGGGGGAAGATGACGGCGCTCCACCACGCCGACACCGGGATGCTCGATCTCTCGCCCGAGCTGGCCGCCACGTTCTATGCTTGCTCGGGCTGCCTCCGCTGCACGGAGTTCTGCGATCACGGGAACCGCCCGTACGACGCGCTCGCGGCCGGCCGCACCGAGGCGCTCTCGGCGGGCGTCGCACCGCGCGAGGCGGCCTCGGTGGTCGAGGAGCACACGCGCCGCGCGGCCAAGGCCGCCGAGCACGGCGTGTCGCTCTTCGGGCCGACGGCGGGCGCGCGCGTCGCGGAGACGGCCTTCGTCCCCGGCTGCTCGGCGTGCGTCACGCGTCCCGACGACGCCAAATCGGCCCGCGCCGTGGTCGAGGCGCTCCTCGGCCAGGAGGTCCGCGTCGTGACGGCGGGGTGTTGCGGCCTCCCGCTCCACGACGCCGGCGACCGAGAGGGCTTCCTCGACGCCGCGCGGCGCTTCCTCGAGCTCCTCGGGCGCTCCCGTCGCGTCGTCTTCCAGGATCCGGGCTGCATGATGGCGCTCGCCAAGCAGGCGCCCGCGCTCGGGCTCGCGCACGAGCTGGAGCTCGTCCACCTCACCGAGCTCGCGGCGGCCCACCTCGAGCGCTTCGCTCCCCTCGGCGACGCGCCCGCGGAGGTCCGCTACCACGACCCGTGCCGGCTCGGCCGCGGCCTCGGCGTGTACGACGCCCCGCGCGCGCTCCTCGCCAAGATCCTCGGCCGCTCACCCGAGGGCTTCTACCACCAGCGGAACCTCGCCGAGTGCAGCGGCGCCGGGGCCCAGCTCCCGCGCGTCTTCCCCGAGACCGCGGCGCGGATCGCCGACGAGCGCCTCCGCGATCACGCGATGCGCGGCGGCGGCGCGCTCGTCACGGCCTGTCCGAGCTCGGCCCACACGCTCTCCAAGCGGGATCCCAATGTCCAAGTCCTCGAAATCTCTTCGCTGCTCGAGCGTTCTCTCGGGCTGTGAGGCCGGCGTCCGCCGATTCTTTGCGGCGGCGCGCGCCTTCTGCGAGTTAGACGTCATGAGGCGCACCCTGATCCCGAGCTCCTTCTGTGCCCTCCTGGTCCTCACCCTCGCGAGCTGCGCGCACGCGAGCGAGGGGAGCAAGCCCGAGGTGCCGATCGTCGTCACGGACGATCCCGAGGCCGAGGCGGCCTATCGCGAGGCGCGCGCCGCCGAGGTCGACGGCCGCATCGACGAGGCCGCCGAGGGGTACACGGCCTTCCTCGAGCGCTTCCCCGACGATCCGCTCCGCCCGCTCGCGCAGCTCAACCTCGGGCGCGTGCGCCTCGCCAAGGGCGAGCACGAGGCCGCCGTCGTGCTCCTCGAGCCGTTGCTCGAAGCCCAGGACGAGGAGATCCGCGAGCGCGCCTCGCTCCACCTCGGCCTCGCGCGCCACATCGAGGGCAAGAACGAGGAGGCCATCGATCTCCTCGTCCCGCTCGAGGGCAAGCTCCTCGACGCACAGGAGCGCACGCTGCTCTCGCGCACGCTCGCGGCGAGCTGTCTCGAGACCAA
>JAAYBZ010000134.1 GCA_012744445.1 Myxococcales bacterium
CGTCGAGGAGATGGGCGAGGAGACGGAGGAGCGCTCGCACGAGGTGCCGGAGAACGAGTGGTACCGCGGGTACAACGTCCTCGACGAAGGGAACACGACGCCCTGATCCGTGAAGCGCGATCGAGGCGGGCGCCCCAACCACCGCGGTAACGTCGGGGCTGCCGGCCGCGCTCGAAACGAAGCGCGCGGCCCGACCCGACTTGCCCACGAGGCTCGGATCGAACGGCCCGGCCACCTCCGAACTGCCGCGGCCGCGCGAGACAAGCCCCCGGGCCACATCCGGCGTGCCCGCGGGGCTCGGATCGAAGGGCCGGGCCACGTCTGGACTGCCGGCCCGAGCTCGGCGCGAGCGGCGCGGCCACCTCCGGACTGCCGCGGGTGCTCGCGACGAAGGGCCCCGCCCGATCCGGCGTGCCGACCGCCCTCGGAACGAAGCGCCCGGTCACTTCCGAACTGGCGGCGGCGCTCGGAACGAAGCGCGCGGCCAGTCCGGACGTGGCGGCGGGGCCGCGCGCTCAGCCCGCGAGGGCCTTGCGCATGACGTCGACGGGCGCGGGGAGGCCGAGGAAGAGCTCGAAGGCGATGGCGCCCTGGTGGATGAGCATGCCGAGGCCGTCGACGGTGCGGAGGCCGCGCTCACGCGCGGCGCGGAGGACGGTGGTCTCGAGCGGGGCGTAGACGAGGTCGGTGACGGTGGCGTGCGCCGGGAGGCGCCCCATGGGGAGCGAGTCGGCGAAGGCCTGCGCGTGCGGCGAGCCGTCGAGCGTAGCGCTCGTGGCCTGGACGAGGAGCTCGGTCGCCTCGAACGCGCCCTCGAGGTCGTCGAAGCCCGAGGCGGTGAGCGGGCAGGGGAGCGCGCCGCCGAGGTCTGCGACGAGCGCCGCGGCGGCCTCGGGGCGGCGCGCCGCGACGTGCACGCGTGCCGCGCCCTCCTGGGCCACGCCCACGATGGCCGCGCGCGCGGCGCCGCCCGCGCCGAGGACGAGGACGCTCGCGCCGCGCACCTTGGCGTGGCCCTCGAGGAGCGAGCGCACGAGGCCCGGCGCGTCGGTGTTGAAGCCCTCGAGGCGGCCGTCCTCGAGGCGGACGGTGTTCACCGCGCCGATGGAGCGCGCGGCGTCGTCCACCACGTCGAGGTGCGGGATCACGTCTTCTTTGTGCGGGAGCGTGACGTTCACGCCGCGGATCCCGAGCGCGCGCATCCCCACGAGCGCGTCGCCCACGGTGCCGCGCCTCACGTGGAAGGGCAGGTAGCGCGCGTCGAGGCCGAGATGCTCGATCGCGGCGTTCCACATGCGGGGCGATTTGGAGTGCTTGACCGGATCGCCGAAGATCCCGAGGACCGTCGTCATCTGCTCTCTCCTTCGACCTTGGCCTCGAGCGTGCCGTCGCGCAGGCGGATCGCGATGGCGTCGCCGGGCTTGGCGTCGGCGACGCTGCGGAGCGCCACGCCCTCGGGCTGCTTGAACGCGATCGCGTAGCCGCGATCGAGCACGCGGAGGGGCGAGAGCGCGTCGAGCTTGGCCATGGACGTCTCGAGGCGGGCGCGCGCGCGCTCGGAGCGCGCCCGGATCACGACGCGCAGGCGATGCTCGAGCGATTCGAGCTCGGCGCGGGCCTCGGCGGTGGGCGCGCGGAGGTGGCCTTGGAGGCGGTGGCGGAGCGCGTCGAGGCCGCGCCGCTCCTCGGCGAGCGTGCGGCGCATGGCGGCGATCACGCGCGCCTCGTGCTCGTGGAAGGCGCGGCGCACGCGGGCGTGCTTGTGGCGCGGGTCCTCGAGCGCGCGGAGGAGGCGCTGGATGCGCAGGCGCTCGCGGCCGATCTCCACCTCCATGGCGCGCACGAGGTGGCGCTCGGCCGCGCGGAGGCGCTCGAGGATGGCGGTCTTCTCGGGGACGACGATCTCGGCGGCGTTGGAGGGCGTGGCGGCGCGCACGTCGGCGACGAGGTCGGCGAGGGTGACGTCGATCTCGTGGCCCACGGCGCTCACGATGGGCACGCGGCAGGCCGCGATGGCGCGCGCGACGCGCTCGTCGTTGAAGGCCCAGAGGTCCTCGGCCGCGCCGCCGCCGCGGCCCACGATGACCACGTCGAGCTCGGGGAGGCGCTGGATGAGCTCGAGCGCGGCCACGATGGAGGGCGGGGCGTCGTCGCCCTGCACGCGGCAATCGGCGACGACGAGGCGGACGGGCATGCGGTCGTGGGCGACGCGGATGATGTCGCGCACGGCGGCGCCCGTGAGGCTCGTGACCACGCCCACCGTGCGCGGATAGCGCGGCAGCGGGCGCTTGCGCGCCGGATCGAGGAGGCCCTCCTCCTCGAGCTTGCGGCGGAGGGCCTCGAAGCGCGCCGCGAGATCGCCCTCGCCCTGCGGGAGCGCGAGGCGCGCGATCATCTGGAACTGGCCGCGCGGCTCGTAGAGCGTGCAGGTGCCGCGCAGGCGCACGCGCTCGCCGTTCGCGAGGCGGGCCTTGGCGCGGGCCGCGTCGCTGCGGAAGATCACGCCGCGGAGCTGCGCCCCGTCGAGCTCGTCGTTGAGCGTGAAGTAGACGTGGCCCGGCCCCGAGCGTTTGACGTCGCTGAGCTCGCCCTCGATCCACACGTCGCCGAAGCCCTGCTCCACGCGGAGCCGCACGGCGCGGTTGATCTCGCCGACGCGGTAGACGCGCTCCTCGTCGAACAGGCCTCGCTGGGACATGGGAGGTGACTTCTAATGCGGGAGCGGGCCGCGGGACAAGCGCTCAGCGCCCGGCGAGCTTGGCGAGCTCCGCCTCGAGCTTGCGGAGCTTGTCCTCGAGCCGCTCGAGGCGCGCGTCCTTGGGCGCGGGCTTCTGCTGTTTCCGACGCGCGCGCTCGAGGCGCGAGCGATCCTGCGGTGGGACGCGGTCGAGGTAGGCGTCGAGCGCCCCGTCCACGCCGGGCACGCGCGCGTCGACGAGCGCCGAGGCCGCCGCCGCCGCGACGGCGCGATTCGGATCGCGGAGGGCGTCGACGAGCGCCTCGGAGACGCGGCTCTTGGGCGCCTCGTCGAGGTGCGCGTAGAGGAGGCCGAGGCCCGTGGCCGCGGCCGGGCGCGCGATCTCGGAGACGTCGCCCGGGACGAGCGCCTCGAGGAGGCGGGGGAGCGCCTCCGCCTTCCGCGAGTGGCCGAGGCCGCGGAGCGCGCCGCGCACGGCGAAGCCGCCGAAGCCCTTGGCGCGCGTGCCCTCGATCAGGCGATCGAGGGGGGCGCGATCGCGCTGCCGGCCGAGCGACTCGTAGGCCGCCTCGGTCGCGCGCGGGCCGAGCGTGCCCTCGAGGCGTGCGAGCAGCACCTCCACCACGCGCGCGTCGCGGTAGGCGCCGAGCGCGCGGAAGACCGAGGGCAGGCTCACGGGCTCCTCGTGCGTGCGCGCGAGCTCGAGGAGGACGTCGAGCGCCTCGGGCGACTGGGCCTTGCCGAGCGCGTCGGCCCAGGCGACGTGCGCGCCCCAATGCGTCTCGCGGCGGAAGGCGCGGAGCACGGCCTCGGCGCCGGCGCGGCCGTCCTTCTCCACGAGCGTCACGCCGGCCTCGATGCGGCCCACCAGATCGGGCGCGTGCTCGAGCTGGCGGAAGAGGAGGTCGCGGCCGGGGTGGAAGGTGGTCTTGGCGTAGACGCGGTGGCGCGGGTCGACGCGCGCCATCACCACCTTGCCGAGGCCGGTGAGGTCGAGCGTGAGGTCCTGGAAGCGCGCGCTCACCTCGAGCGTGCCGCGGGCGCTCTTCCCGTCCTCGCCCACCACCTCGAGCTCGAGCGGGAAGGCGAAGAACTGGAGGCCCTTGTCGTCGATGGGCGTCTGCTCCACCGAGAAGCGCGCGCGCTTGCCCTCCTGCTCGAGCGAGAAGCGCACGGTGAGGGTGGGGTGCCCCGGCGTGCGGAAGAACTGCTCGAAGAAGCGCGAGAGCGAGCGGCCCGAGGCCTCCTCGAGGCAGCGCCGGAAGTCGTCGGTCTCCACCTCGCGCCCGCCGAAGCGCTCGAGGTAGGTGCGGACGCCCGCCCAGAAGGCCTCGTCGCCGATGAGGCCGCGGAGCATGTGGATGCGGAGCGCCGCGCCCGGGTAGAGGTGGCGGTCGAAGAGGTCGAACGAGCTCTCGTAGCGCCGCATCACGATGGGGCGGCGGTACTCCGAGTCGAGCTCGTCGAAATAGGCCTGCGCGTGCGCGTAGAGGTCGAAGTCGCGGTCGTCGGGGCCGTAGGCGTGCTCGTACCAGCACGACTCGATGTAGGTGGCCCAGCCCTCCTTGAGCCAGGCGTCGGCGTAGTCGCGGCAGACCACGTGATCGCCGAACCAGGCGTGCGCCATCTCGTGGACGTTGATGACGTCGGCGAGCAGGCGCTCCTCGCGCTCGAGCGTCTCGTCGAGGAGGAAGCGATCGTCCCAGGAGACGAGGGAGATGTTCTCCATGGCGCCGCCGATGCCGCGCGCCGCGAACTGGACGTACTTGGGGTAGGGATAGGGCACGCCGAGGCGCGCCTCGCAGAAGGCGAGCATGTCGCGCGTGCGGCGGAAGGTGCGCTCGAGGTGGTGCGCCTCGAAGGGGCGCGGCGCGTAGGCGGCGACGGGGATGCCGCGGTAGGGCTCGTCCTCGAAGGCCACGAAATCGCCCACGGCGAAGGCCGTGAGGTAGCTCGGGCAGGGCTGGTCGAGGCGGTAGCGCGCGGTCTTGGTGCCGTCGTCGTGGGTGACGGTCTCGACGTGCGCGCCGTTGGCGAGGATGGTGTCGGCCGCGCTGCTCGTGACGGAGATCGCGAGCGTGGGGCGCACGCTCGGGTGGTCGAGGGTCGCGAGCCAATAGCGCGCGCGCTCGGTCTCGTGGTCGGTGACGGCGAAGCGCGGGGCGTCGGGCTCGTGCGCCGAGGGCGAGGAGAAGTAGAGGCCGCCGCGCGGATCGCGGACCTCGTAGCGGAGGCGGAGGACGCGCGTCTCGCCGCGGGCCGCGGGGCCGTCGAAGACGAGCGTGAGGCGGCGGCCGTCGTTCTGGAGGAGCTCGGCGCCCTCGGCGACGACGTTCTCGAGGTCCACGCCGTCGAGCACGAGGGTCTTCGCCTCGGGGTCGTTCACCCGCAGGTGGTGGACGAGCGCGACCTCGGCCCTGCGCGCCGGGATGTCGAGGCGTACGTCGATCTCGAGGTGGACGGGGAGGAGCCCGCGATCGGGCGGGTAGCGATGCGGCGTGGTCTCGGGTGCGAAGTCGTGGTCGTTGGGGTGCACCCTGCGACTATAGCGAGCCCGGAGCGGCCCCCGCCCGCGCCCTCGCGCGAAAATCCGGCGCGCGGCCTTGTCGGCGGCCGCGCGGCGTGGCACGGGGCGCGCATGGAACCGTCCCGTCCGACCCTCGCCGCCGTGGTCCGCGAGCAGCTCGGCCTCTCCTGGGAGAAGGCGCGTGAGCGCTGCCGCCGCGGGCAGGTGACGGTGGACGGCGAGGTCGTCGTCGATCCGGCCTTCCGCGTGCCCGAGGGGGCCGAGGTGAAGGTCGAGGAGAGCCGCCCGCGCATCCGGCAAGGCCACCTCGATCCCTCGCGCATCCTCTTCTACGACCGCGACGTGGTCGTGGTCGACAAGCCGGCGGGCGTGCTCACGATGCCCTACGCCGAGGGCGACCGCGACACGCTCGTGGACATGACGCGCGCCACGCTCCGCAAGCTCGACAAGGGCTTCGATCCCGACCTCGGCGTGGTGCAGCGCCTCGACAAGGGCACGTCGGGCGTCCTCGTCTTTCCGCGCTCGCTCGCGGCCAAGCGCAGCCTCGAGCAGCAGCTCCGCGCGCGCACGGTGGAGCGGCGCTATTTCGCCATCGTCAACGGCGAGGCGCGCGACGCGCGGCACGAGAGCTACCTCGTCCCCAACCGCGGCGACGGCCTGCGCGGCTCGCACGGCGTCTTCCGGCGCGCCAAGGGCGGGCCCGGCCCCGAGGCGCGCTACGCCCTCACCGAGGTGCGCGTCGTGGAGCGGCTCCGCGGGGCGACGCTCGTGGAGTGCAAGCTCGGCACGGGGAGGCAGCACCAGATCCGCATCCACCTCGCGGAGGACGGGAACCCGCTCGTGGGCGAGAACGTCTACGTGCGCGACGTCGAGGGCCCGCTCCTCGAGGCGCCGCGCCCGATGCTCCACGCGGCGCGGCTCGGCTTCGAACACCCGCGCAAGGAGACGTGGATGGAGTTCGAGAGCCCGCTCCCCGAGGACTTCCAGGCGACGTACCGCGCGCTCCGAGGGGGGCGTCGATGAGCTTCGCCGTGATCGGGCTCGGGGGGAACCTCGGCGATCCGGTCGAGGCCTTTGGCTCCGCCGCGCGCATGCTCGACGCGACGCCGGGCCTCCGTGTGCTCGCGCGCTCCAAGCTCTACGAGACCGCGCCCATCGGCCCGCCGCAGCCGCACTACCTCAACGCGGCGCTTCGGCTCGAGCTCGCGATCTCGCCGAGGGCGCTCCTCCGCCGCTGCCTCGAGATCGAGCGCGCGCACGGGCGGGATCGCGAGAAGGAGATCCGCTTCGGCCCGCGCACGCTCGACCTCGACGTGCTCTACGTGGACGGCGTGGTGATGCACGAGGACGACCTCGTCGTCCCCCATCCGCGCCTCGAGGAGCGGGCCTTCGCGCTCGTGCCGCTGCTCGACGTGGCGCCCGAGCTCGAGCCCCGCTACCGCCACGCGAGCGGCCTCACCCAGGGCGGCATCCGCGAGGTGCCCTGGCCCCCCTCGGCCGGCTGATCTCGTACCAAGACGACCCGGGAACGAATTGTCGTTGAGGCGGGACACCCCCTGGACGTACAATCAGGGGCCCTTGGATCCCGAACGCGACACCGTGCTCGACGACTCGGTTGGCCAGGTCCTCGCCGACCGCTATCGCGTAGAGGCTCCGCTCGGTGAGGGCGGGATCGGACGCGTCTATTCGGGCACCCACCTCAAGCTCGGCCGGCGCGTGGCCATCAAGGTGCTCCACGACGCCTACCGCGAGAACGACGCGCTCAACAAGCGCTTCGAGCGCGAGGCCCTGGCGCTCAGCGCGCTCTCGCACCCGCACGTGGTGCCCGTCATCGACTACGGCGTCGACGGCGGCCTGGCCTACATCGTGATGGAGCTCGTCGACGGGCGCGATCTCGCGGCCATCCTGCGCGAAGGGCGGCTCGATCCCACGCGGGCCATGACCTTGATGCGCCAGCTCCTGCGGGCGCTGGTCTACGCGCACAAGAACCGCGTGATCCACCGCGACCTCAAGCCGGCCAACATCATGGTGCGCTGGCTCCCCGACGGCGCGGAGCACATCCACGTGCTCGACTTCGGCCTCGCCAAATTCCTCTCCGACGACTCGACCACGGGCCTCACGCGCTCGGGCCACGTGATCGGCACGCCGGCGTACATGGCGCCCGAGCAGGCGAGCAGCGACGCGACCGACGAGCGCACCGACGTCTACGCCGCCGGGCTGATCTTCTTCGAGATGCTGGTGGGCGAGGGGCCCTTCGCCGACGCGTCGGCCTCCGACCGGCTCCGGCGCCAGCTCACCGAGCCGCCGCCCTCGCTCTCGCGCTACGGCGTCTCGCTCCCCGAGATCGAGATGTTCGACGCCTTCTTCCGCAAGGCGCTCGCCGTGCGGAAGGACGAGCGCTACGCCGACGCCGAGGAGATGCTCGCGGCCTTCGCCGAGCTGCCCGCCCTCGACCTCGTGGCCCAGGGCGACTCGGAGGCCACGCGGAAGACGCTCACGGGCGCGGCGCCCGTAAAGAAGGGCGCGGGCCGCGTGGCCGTCGTCGCCTCGCTCGTCTCGGCCGCGCTCGGCTTCGGGGCAGGGGCCGTGATCTTCCGAGGCGGCGAGATCGCGGAGCGCGCGCCGGCCATCGGCGAGCTCGCCAAGGCCGTGGTGCCCGAGGTCGTGGCCTCGCCCCTCGAGGATCGGCGCCCGGCGCGCGAGCCGGCGAGCAACCCGTGGAAGGGGCCCGTCCCCGACGAGCTCGCCGCGCTCAAGAAGCAGATCGACGCCGGCACGCAGCCGCCCAAGAAGGCGCTCGCGCCCATCTACCGCTACGTGCGCGTCCACCCCAAGGATGCGCGCCCCAACCTCCTCCTCGCGCAGACCTTCTTCGACCGGAGCTGGTACAAGGACGCGATCGCCCAGTACCTCACGGCCTACGAGAAGGACCCGAGCGCGCGGGGGGCGCCGCGCGTCCTCGCCGATCTCGTCGCCATGGCAGGCTCCAACCGGAGCGAGGAGGCGGCGGCGGCGCTCGCGCGGATCTTCGGCGAGGAGGCGATCCCGGCGCTCGAGGCGCGCATCCGAGAGGAGCGCGACGCGGAGGCCAAGGCGCGGCTCGAGGCCGCCCTCGGCCAGGTTCGCGCGGGCTCCTGAGGCTCAGCGGCGCTTGTGGCCGTGGCCGCCGTGGCCGTGGCCGCGGTGGTCGTGCTTCTTGTGACCGTGACCGTGACCGTGGCCGTGCTTCTTGTGGCCGTGGGCGTGCCCACGTCCGCGGTGGTCGTGCTTCTTGTGATGGCCCTTCTTCTTGCCGCGAACGTGCCGGTGATCGTGCTTGTGATGGCCGCGTCCGTGGCTGTGGTGGGCGTGGTGGTGGTGGCTGTGACAGCCCGTCGCGGCGCCCACGATCGGCAGGCAGAACACGCCGAGGAGGACGCGCAGGGCAAATGCGTTCACTAGCTTCTGCATGACCCGACGATCCCCGAACGAGGACATGGGGACAAGCGCCGAAGTCGGGATTCGTTCCAGTCACAATTTCTCGTGCTGACAGAATCTCCCTAAGTATTTCGACTTGGCCAAAACGCGGGATCGGGTTAGTTACGCCTTAGGTATGCTCTCCGGCGTGGCGGCCCAGCGCCTCTCCTGCCCCGACTGCCTCGTGGCGCGTCGTGGGATGCTGTCGGCGATCCTCGGAGGCGCCGCCGCGGGGCCCTGCCTCCTCCAGTCGTACACGCTCGAGGCGCGCGCGGAGCTCCCGCGCCATTGGTTCGAGCGATACGCCTTCGCGATCGTGCGCCGGGGCGTGGTGGTGCGGCAGCGCGTGGATCCCAGCGGCGAGCGCGTCTCCGTCGACGCGGCCGGGCCGGGCTCGTTCCTCCCGCTGCGCCTCGCGGGCGGCCCGGAGACCTCCGCGGGCTACGCCGCGAGCCGGCTCATCGTCTGCATCTACCCCTACGAGTCCATCGACGCGGACGTGGCCGACGAGAAGACGCTCCGCGATCTCTTCGGCCTCCAGCAGCAGGCGCTCGATCGGCTCGAGCGGATCGCGGCGGCGCGCGGCCGCCATTCGGCGGTGGATCAGGTGCACGCCCTGCTCGACGCGCTGCGCTCGACGATGGCCCCGCTCCGCGAGGGCGGCCCGAGGCCCATCGACCTCTCGCAGCGCGACATGGCGCTCCTCCTCCGGCTCCGCCCCGAGACGGTCTGCCGGGCGCTCCGATCGCTCGAGCGCGAGGGGGTGATCGAGCGTTCGCCCGACGGTTTCTCGCTGCCCTCGCGCTGAGCTTCAGCGGAGCGCGTCGCGGATGGCGCGGAAGACGGCGATGCTCTCGTCCTGGTGCGCGCGGAAGTGTGGGTCGACGCTGGTGCGCACCACGATCAGGCGATCGGGCTCGGAGACGTAGACGTACTGACCCCACACGCCGGCGGCGAAGTACTCGCCCTCGGGCGCCTCGGGCGACCACCACTGGTACTGATAGCCGCGCTTGCCGTAGCCGTAGGGCGACGCGCCCGCCTCGAGGTGCGGCGCCGAGGGCCGCGTGGCGCGCACGGTGAAGCCCTCGGGCAGGAGGCGGCGCCCCTCCCACTCGCCGCCGTTCAGGTAGAGGCGGCCGAGCTTGGCGTAGTCGCGGAGCGTGGCGTTGAGGCAGCAGAAGCCGATCTCGTCGCCTTCGATCGCGTCGAGGTTCCAGAGCGCGTCGTGCTCCATGCCGAGCGGCTTCCAGATGCGCTCCTCGACGAGCGAGGCGAGCGATCGCCCGTAGAGCTCGCGGAGCATGTAGCCGAGCACGTGCGTGTCGAGGCTCACGTAGTGGAAGACCTCGCCGGAGGGGCGCTCGCGGCCGTAGTCGGCGATCACGTCGTCGGCGCGCCGCCCGAGCACGAAGAGCTTGGCGAAGAAGAGGTTGATGTCGGAGGTCTTCGTCGCGTAGCGCTCGTCGAAGTCCACGCCCGACGACATCTGGAGGACGTGCTCGATGGGCACGCCGGCGTAGGCGGTCTGCTCGAGCGCGGGCGCGTAGCGGGAGATGGGATCGTCGAGCGAGGCGATGCGCCCGTCGAGGAGCGCCATGCCCACGAGCGTCGAGACGAAGGATTTGGCGATCGACCAGGAGGTGAAGCGCGTCTGCTCGGTGGCGCCCTGGAAGTAGCGCTCGGTGACGATCACGTCGTCCTTGACCACGAGCAGGCCCGTGGCCGAGACGCGCTCGAGGAAGGACTCGAGCGTGCGCGTCTCGCCCTCGAATTCGTAGCGCACCTCGAGCGGGCGCTCTTCGCGGGCGAAGCGGAAGGGCGCCTCCGACGCCGCGATGCGCCGCGCGGGCATGATCCGCTCCATCGCGCGGAAGTTCTCCACGCGGACGTCGGGGTCGAAGAGCGAAAGGAGCCCGAGGGGGGTGTGCTCGGCCCAGGGGCGGAGCAGCGCGAGCCCGGTGAGCGTCGACGCGAGGACGAGGAGCAGGAGGGCGCGGCCGAGGAGGCCGAGGCGGCGGCGCGCGGGGGAGTCGGTCATCGCGCGAGTCTAACGCCTCGGCCGCGCGTGGATCAGGCGCTCGCGCGGGCGGCCTTGGAGCTCGGGCCGATGCGCTTGGCGCGCGCCTCGATCTCGCCGAGGAAGCGCTGGATGAGCGGGCGGTCGTCGCGCTGCCAGGGGTGGAAGTCGCGGCGGTAGTACTCGAGGTACGAGGGGATGAGCCGCGTGAAGTAGCCGCGCGGGCCCCAGAACTTCCAGTAGTAGCGCGCCGCGCTCTTCCAGTTGGTGAGCTCGCCGTCGGCGCGGAGCATGCGGAAGTGGAAGCGCGAGGTGTTGAAGATGAAGGCGACGGTGACGATGGCCATCACCAGCGCGCGCGTGCGGTATTCGCCGCCCACCTCGTGGAAGACGTCGAAGGCGACGGCCTTGTGCTCGATCTCCTCGATGGCGTGCCACATCCAGAGGTGACGCACGTTCTCGTGCATCGACGCCTGGATCTCGGGATCGCCGAGGAGGAGCTCGGCGAGGATCGCCGTGAAGTGCTCGAGCGCCGCGGTGAAGGCGAGGTCGACGCGCTCCTCCATGGTCTTCCGGTTCTTGGTGATGTTCTCGGTGATCTCCTGGAGGATCGAGTCCACCGGGAGGCCCAGGGAGCGGAGCCAGTCGTTGAAGGCCTCGTGCTCCTTGCTGTGGTGCATCTCCTGCGTGGTGAAGGCGCGCATCTCGGCCTGGAGCTTCGGATCCGTCACGCGGTCCTTCACGCGCCGCACGGAGTTCACGAAGGCGGCCTCGCCGGGCGGGAAGGCGATGGAGAGCGAGTTCAGAAGATGGGTCGCCCACGGCTCGCCCGCGAACCAGTACTTGGGCGTGTCGGCCGGGAACTCGAAGCCCATGTGGCGCGGGACGATCTCGAGGTCGGTAAGCGGTGCGTTCATGTGGATCTCCTGACTCCTCGAGTTTGGGATGACCGACAAGTCCCGGCCTGGTAGGGTGGGCCAAGGTATCTGTCATTTCGTGCCATGCGCGCCGCCCGACCCGAGCCCGACGACACCCTGCACCGCGCGATCTATGCCGCGCACCTGGTGGCGGTGGCGGGACGGTTCGGCGTCTCGCGCGACGAGCTGCTCGAGGGGACGGGGCTTCGGCCGGGCGACCTCGCCGATCCCGACGCGACGCTGAAGGGCACGGCGATGCGCGCCCTCCTCGAGCGCGCGCTCGACCTCACGGGCGAGCCGGGGCTCGGCTTCTACATGGGGCTCTACGTGAAGCTCTCGGCGCACGGCTCGGTGGGGCTCGCGGCGATGACCTCGGCCACGCTCGAGGACGCGCTCCGCATCGCCGTGCGCTACGCGGCGATCCGCGCCCAGCACGTGGAGCTCGAGCTTACGGTGGACGAGGCCGAGGCGGCGCTCGTCTTCCACGAGTCGGCCCCGCTCGGGCGCGCGCGCGGCTTCGTCCTCGAGTCGATGATCACGGGCTTCGTGCAGATGGGGAAGGCGATGCTCGGGCGGCGCCCGCCGGGCCGCGTGGAGGTGGCGATGCCCGAGCCCCCGCACTTCCAGGGCTTCGCGCACCTCTGGCCCTCGCCCGTGCGCTGGGGCGCGCCCACCACGCGCCTGGTCTTTCCGCGCGATCTCCTCGCGACGCCGCTCCTCATGGCCGACGCCTTCGCCTCGGAGCGCGCGCTCGCCGAGTGCGAGCAGGAGCTCGCGCGCCTCGGCGAGACGAGCAGCTTCCTCGCGAGCGTGCGGCGGCAGATGATGTCGCTCCCGCGGGGCTTCCCGAGCGCGGAGGAGCTCGCGGCCGCGCGCCACGTCTCGCTCCGCACGCTCAAGCGCAAGCTCGCCGCGCACGGGACCACCTACCAGGCGCTCCTCGACGAGCTCCGGCGCGATCGCGCGATCGCCCTCCTCGACGATCCGAGCGCCAGCATCGCGCACGTGGCCGAGCTCCTCGGCTACGCCGACCCGTCCAACTTCAACCGCGCCTTCAAGCGCTGGATGGGCGTCTCGCCCACCGAGTACCGCGCGCGGCGCCGCTCGGCCTGAGCCTCAGCGCGTGACGTCGCGCACGGCGGCCCAGGTGAGGAAGGGGAGCGCGACGCGCGCCTTGGGCGGGAGCGACCAGGCCTTCACCTCGGGGCGATCGCGCTCGAATTCGCTCACGCGGCGGACCTCGATCTTCTCGAGCGAGAGGTCCTCGAGCGCGAGCCCCATGGCGGCGAAGAGCGCCTCGTAGCCGTCGAGCGCGCCCGATTCGCGGAGGTGCGAGGCGAGCGCGCGGGCCGTATCGGCGTTCACGCGCTTTCCGAGGAGCGTCTGGATGCGCTCGTCCGCGGCCTGGTGGCGGAACCAGCGCTCGACGGCCTCGGGATCGGTGTGCACGTCGAGGACGACGCCGAGGGGCGAGCCTTCCCGGAGGCGCGCGCGCACGGCGTCGGCGAAGTGGGCGAAGACGCGGCGGAAGCGCGCGTCGGTGAGCGCGCAGCGCGCGTCCTCGTCGACGGGCGCGGCCTTCAGCCAGAGCCGGGCGCCTTCGACCGTGAGCGAGAGCTCGCAGCCCTCGATCCGCGCGAGGTGCTGCACGCCGCCCGCGCCGGTCTCGCTCGCGCGCGCGTCCTCGAGCTTCACGCCGCGCACGACGTAGTGCCGCGGCATCGTCTCCTCGAGGATCTGCGTGGCGAGGCCCGCGGCGTCGAGATCGGCCCGCACCTCTTCGGCGCGCAGGCGCATCGCGAGCGGCGGCCCGAAGCCGGGCGTCTCCTCCGCGAGGAAGTCCACCACGACGAAGGCGCCGCCCGGCCGGAGCGCGCGCGCGATCTTCTCGGCGAAGGCGGGGCGCGCCTCGACGTGATGCCAGACGTTGAGCGCGACCACGGCGTCGACGCTCTCGGGCTCGAGGGCGGGATCGTCCGCGGGGTGCGCGTGCGTGCGGAGGTTCTCCCAGCCCTCGGCTTCGGCGGCTTCGCGGAGGAAGTCGAGCATGGCGGGCGAGGTGTCGCTCGCGAGGACCACGCCCTCGGGGCCCACGGCCTCGGTGAGCCGCGCGATCAGGTAGCCCGTGCCCGCGCCGAGATCGACGACGACCTCCCCGCGGGAGAGCGCGAGCGCGCGGAGGATCTCCTCGGGCTTCTGCCAGGTGTCGCGATCGGGCGCGTTCCACGCCGGGACGAAGCGCGCCGGATCGTCGAAGCTCGGGCCGTGGACGTGCGGCGCGTGCGGCGCCTCTTCGTGCGGCGTCTCCACCGCCGGCGCCGCGGGCTCGGGCGGCGTCGAGCCCGCGCATCCCGTCGCGAGCGCGACCGCGAGCGATCCGAACCATGCAGCGCCAAAGGCGCCGCGCTCACCCTTCGTCCTTCGCGTCATGGCGTCCGCTCATCGTGCGCGATCGGGAGAGGAACGAAAAGCGAGCCCCTCGGGAGGGGACCTCGGGATCCAGAAAATGGGATTGAAGACGATCGTGGCACGGCGGGTGGTGCCCGGCTCAAATGGACCACATCCTTGAGTAATTCTCGTAGATCCGGTTAGCATCGGGCCCCTTCCCAAGAGGGCTTGCCCATGACCGACACCCGCCGGGATCTCCGCGCGCCGATCGCGCTCAAAATCCGATACAAAAGCGCATCCGTCGACGAGTTCGCCGAGCAGTACGCGGCCGACATCTCGCGCGGAGGCGTGTTCATCAAAACCAAGACGCCGCTCGACGTCGGGACGCTCCTCAAGTTCGAGCTCCAGCTCGCGGACGAGACGGGGATCGTCGCCGGCGTGGGCCGGGTGGTCTGGATCCGCAAGCTCGAGGACGCCTACGAAGACCACCCCGCCGGGATGGGCATCAAATTCGTGAAGATGGACGGGCAGAGCCGCTCGTTCGTCGAGGAGCTCGTGGAGAAGCGCGGCGAGAAGGGCGGGCGCTTCGAGGCCGGGTCGGCCGACGTCACGCCCGAGAAGGGGCTCTCGCTCTCGGGCGCCGGCGCGCCCGATCCCGAGGATCGCTCCGACCTCCGCAAGACCTCCGAGCTGCTCGCGAGCGCCATCGCCGAGGCCGGTGTGGGCGGCGAGACGGCGAGCGAGGCCCTCGCCGAGGGCGAGAAGGCCTACCGCAAGAGCCAGGAGACGCTCGGTGACGCGCGCGCCGCCACCGAGGGAGCGGCGTCGCCCGCTTCGCCCGCGCCCGCCAAGCCCAGCAAGGCCGTGCCCATCGCCGCGGCGGCGGGCGTGCTCGCGCTCCTCGGCGGCGGCGCATATTTCGTCTTCGGCGGCGAGCCCGCGCCGGCCACCCACGCGGCGGCGCTCGAGGCCAAGCCCGCGCCCGTCGAGGCGGCCCCGGCGGTGCACGAGCCCGATCCCGAGCCCGAGCTCGCGGCCGCCGACGAAGCGGCCGAGGAGGTCGTGCCCGAGCCCGAGCCGGAGCCCGTGCCGCCCTACAGGCTCACCATCGTCACCGAGCCCGCGGGCGCCAAGGTCACGGTGGGCGACCAAGAGGTGATCTCGCCGGCCGAGATCGGCTACGACGAGCGGCCCAAGGGCATGGACGTGGCGGTGGTCCTCGCCGGGTACCGCAGCCACTACCAGCGGATCCGTCCCTCGGCCTACGTCGAAGGCCCCGACGGCAACTTCACGGCCAAGCTCGAGATCACGCTCAAGCCTCGCGCGGGTGGCGAGGCCGCGGAGGGCGACGCGGCGCCCGCCCGCCCGGCCGCGGCGGCGCCCTCCGAGGCGGCCGAGGCGGGTGAGGCGACGGCCAAGCCCGAGCCCAAGGCCGAGCCCGAGGCGCCCAAAGCGCCCGAGCCCAAGCCCGCCGCGCCCGCCGGCGACGACTGAGCGCGGTCAGTCCGCGACGACGCGCCCGAGCTCGCCGAGCAGGAGGGCCGTGCGGTCGATCGCGCCGCGCGTGAGCACGAGCGTGACCTCGGCGCGGCTTCCCTCGACCGTCCCGCCGACGAGGAGCGGGCGCGGCGAGAGCTGGCTCGCGAGCGCCTTGAGCTCGAGGCGCTTCGAGGCGATCGCGAGGCTCGGCAGCACGCGCGAGCTCTCGAGGTAGATCGCGAAGCGCAGGGGCTCGCCGAGGGCCGCGATCGCGCGGGCGGCGTCGGCCTTGTCCGCGAGCGGCGCGCTCTCGGGGGCGCGTTTCCGCGGGGACTTCGCCTCGGCCGTCGCGAGGGTGAGCGCGCGGCGGCCGGCCTCCTCGCGGTGGGCGAGGGAGCTCTTGGCCGCGCCCGTCGCGCAGAGGGTGCCGGCGCCCGACGCGTCGAGCTTGGGCGCGGCCTTGGGCGAGGGGCAGGCCGCGAGCGCTGAGAGCAGCGTGCGGACGTGGGCGATGGAGAGGAGCGTCTCCGCCCAGCCGCGGCCCTCGCCGCCTTCGCGGGCGATCTGGAGGAATCCACCTTCGGCGTCGCCGCCGAGCGCGACGGAGCGCGCCCCTTCGCCGCCGAGGGCCGTCTCGAGGCGGGCGCGATCGGCCTCGCCGAGCCGCGCCGCCGCCGCGCCCTCGAGGGCGTCGACGAGCCGATCGCCGGTGGAGACGACGACGGCCAGCGCCGCGTCCTCGGGGAGGGCGCGGAGGAGGCCGCGGACGTCGCCGCGCGACGCCTCGTGCGCGAGCTTGTCGGCGAGCGGCGAGCCGGGCTTGGCCGTGAGGACCGCGTCGAAGCGCGCCATGTCGCCCTCGAAGCGGAGCGTGGCGCCCAAGGCCTCGAGATCGGGGAGGAGGGCGACGAGCTCGAGCGTCTCGTCGCGCGCGGAGGTCACGATCGTCTCGGGTTCGCCGAGCTCGGGCGCGCGGCCCTTCTCCGCGCGGGCCCTCGCCGCGTCGGCGAGCGCGTCTTGGGCGAGGGCGCGCACCACGTCCTCGAGGACGGGACGGAGGCGCCGCGCGAGCGCCTCGGGGACGAAGTCGATACGGAGCGTGGCGTCGCCCTTCTGGTCGACGAGATGGGCGAGGTGCGCGTGGGCCTGCTCGATGGCCTCACGCGCGGTCCCCACCAAGAGGAGATCGCCGACGAGCGCCATCGGCGCCGCGTTGGGTGCGCTCGGATCGAGGAGCCAGAAGCCGTCGGCGGGCGCGCCGGGGCGGACCTCCACGCCGGGGAGCGGCGCGACGCCCTCCGCCACGCGATCGAGGCGCACGGCGTAGACCACGCCGAGGCGCCCCTCGGCCTCGAGGACGAGGCCCGCGATGGGGGCGTTCGCCGGCACGTGCTTCTTCACCTGCGGCGCGACGCCGACGAGGCGATCGAGGGCGTCGCCCGAGTTCGCCGGCGCGACGATCGAGCGCACGAGCTCGGTCTCGAAGAGGCTCGCGGCGCCCGCGTAGAACGGGCCTGGGTCGGCGAGCGAGATCGTGGCGAGCGTGCCGTCCGGCGCCTTGGGATCGGCGACCACGCGCGTCGGCGCGGGGGCCTCGAGCGCCGCGGGCTCGTCCTTGCCGCATGCGGCGGCGAACGAGACGAGGGAGAGGAAGAGGAGGGCCTTCATCCGGCGAGTATGCACCACGGCGCGCGGTGTCGTTCGTCGCTCGAACGACGGGCCTCGGGAGGCTACGATCCCGCCTCCTCTCGATGGACGTCGCCGCACACCTCGGCCCCGCGGGTAGCTTCGCGAAGGCCCTCGAAGGCTACGAGCACCGCACGAGCCAGATCGAAATGGCGAGCGCGGTCGAGCGCACGCTCGCGCGCGGCGGCCTGCTCATGGTGGAGGCGGGCACGGGCACGGGGAAGACGCTCGCCTACCTGCTCCCGGCGATCCTCTCCGGCGAGCGCGTGGTGGTCTCCACCGGCACGCGCAACCTGCAGGACCAGATCATGGAGCAGGACATCCCGATCCTCGAGAAGGTCCTCGGGCGCCCGATCTCCGTCACCTGCATGAAGGGGCTCGGCAACTACGTCTGCCTGCGCCGCAAGGAGGAGCTCTTCACGAGCGAGCGCGCGATGGATCCCGCCATCGCCAAGAAGCTCCCGCTCGTCGAGCGCTTCCTCGAGGAGACCACGACGGGCGATCGCGGCGAGCTCCGCGCGCTCCCCGAGGCCGATCCCATCTGGTCGCTCCTCACGAGCAGCTCGGAGACGCGCATCGGCCCGCGCTGCGAGCACTACGACCACTGCTACGTCACGCGGATGCGCAAGCGCGCCGAGGAGAGCGAGCTCGTGGTGGTCAACCACCACCTCTTCTTCGCCGACCTCGCGATGCGCGCGTCGCGCGCGGGTCAGGGCGTGATCCCCGACTACGGCGCCGTGATCTTCGACGAGGCGCACCAGATCGAAGACGTGGTCACGCTCTTCTTCGGCGTGCAGGTGGGCCAGGGGCGGATCGAGCGCCTGGTGCGCGACGCGATCACCACGCGCGGGCGCAAGGGCACGCCCCTCCTCGAGGACTCGGCGATGAACACGCTCGCCGCCGACGTGCTCCGCCGCGCGAGCGAGCTCTTCGAGGCGATGCCCCTGCCCGCCGAGGGCTCGCGCCGCTCGCTCGACGTGGGCTCGCTCGGCGAAGAGGTGGAGGAGCGCTACTTCGCCCTCGACTCGGCGCTCGAGGGCCTCGCGAGCCACGCCACGCGCCGCGCCCCCGATCACGAGGCCGTCGCGCAGATCGCCCGCCGCGCCGAGGCGCTCCGCGACGACCTCACGCGCGTCTTCGAGTCGCACCACGGGCCGCGCGTCGCGTGGATCTCGCGCGCCAGCCGCGGCCTCACGCTCGGCGCGAGCCCGCTCGAGGTGGGGCCGATCCTCCGCGAGCACCTCTTCGATCGCACGCACGCCGTGGTGCTCGCGAGCGCGACGCTCAGCACCGGGGGCGATCTTCGCTTCATCGCCGAGCGCCTCGGCGTGCGCGAGTCGGAGGACGTGATCCTCCCCTCGCCCTTCGACTACCCCAAGCAGGCCGCGCTCTACGTGGCCGGGCACCTGCCCGACCCGCGCGAGGCGAGCTACCTCGAGCAGGCCACGCGCGAGATCCTCTCGCTCGTCGAGATCACGCAGGGCGGCGCCTTCGTGCTCTGCACCTCGTACCGGATGATGCGCCTCCTCGCCGCCGAGTGCCGCGAGGCGATCCGCCAGCCGGTGCTGCTCCAGGGCGACGCGCCCAAGCCCGAGCTGCTCGAGCGCTTCCGCGCCGAGGGCGACGCGGTGCTCTTCGCCACCTCGAGCTTCTGGGAGGGCGTGGACGTGCCGGGGCGCGCGCTCCGCCTCGTCATCGTGGACAAGCTCCCCTTCGAGCCGCCCGACGATCCGCTCACCAAGGCGCGCGCGGCGAGCCTCGAGGCGCGCGGCGAGAACGCCTTCCGCAAGCTCTTCCTCCCGAGCGCCGCGCTCACCCTCAAGCAGGGCTTCGGGCGGCTCATCCGCACGCGGCGCGATCGCGGCGTGGTCGCCATCCTCGACTCGCGCCTCGTCACCAAGAGCTACGGAAAAGTGCTCCTCCGGAGCCTCCCCGACGCGAGCCGCTGTTATTCTCTCGCCGAGGTGCGCGCGTTCTGGGAAGAGGTCGGCGGATGAGGCTCGCGCTCGCGATGGCGCTCCTGCTCGCGGGTTGCGGCAAGGGCACGCCCGCCGAGGCCCCGCCCGAGGAAGCGCCCCTCGTCGAGCCGCCGCCGAGCGAGCCCGTCCACGAAGAGCCCGCGCCCGCCGAGGCGCCCTCCGCGCCCGAGGGCGAGCCCGAGAGCGCGGCCGAGCAATTCGTGCCCGCGCTCGAGGAAGGCGCGCACGGGTGTTTTTCGGTCTCCTCGCCCGTCCGCTTGGCCGAAGGCGCCGGCACCGCGGAGGTGATCGCGCACGCGCGCGGCTACGCCATCGCGCTCTACGCCCACGACGGAACCGAAGAGCGCGTCGAGGTGCACGCCGGATCGCCGCGCGGCGCCCCGCGGCTCGTCGAGTCGTTCACGCTCGCGAGGGCCACGCGCGCCGGACGTGCGGCCGCTCCCTCGCTCGCGTCGCTCGACGGAGGCGGGCTGCTCCTGGCCTACGTCGATCGCGACGGCACGGTGCACGTGCGCCGCGTGGGCAAGCCCCGCACCGATCGCGAGGTGGCCGCGCGCGTGGATCTCCGCTTCCCGCCGGCGATCGCCCCCTTCCGTGGCGGCGCGCTCCTCGCCTACACCGCGGGCGAGGGCGAGGGCGAGGATGTCGCGTCGCACGTCTACGCCGTGCGCCTCGACGAGAACGGCAAGGCCGGCGAGCGCGTCGACGTCACGCCCATCGCGGGCGGCGCCTCGGCGCCGAGCTTCGTGCGGGGCGCGAAGGAGACGCTCGCCTTCGTGGACGCGCGCCTCGGCTTCTCGCCCGTCTACGTGCGCCGCTTCGGGGAGAAGCTCACCGATCCGATCGAGCCCGAGCTCCTCCGCCCGCTCTCGCACATGCTCGAGCCCGCGCAGCTCGTCGTCGCGATGCACCGCGGCGAGGCGCACATCGGCTATACGGGCCGTGGCGCGGACATGGGGAGCGCCATCGGTTGGGTGCGCGTCGGCAAGGGCGCCGCGGTCCCGGCCTCCGTGGTCTCGCCGCGCGGCCTCGGGCCGCTCCGCGTGGACGTGGACGTGCTCCCCGAGGGCGCGCTCCTCTTCGTGGGCGATGCGCCGCTCGCACGAGAGGCGAACGCGCCGCGCGAGGTGCACGTGCGCAGGCTCGAGGCCGATCGGCTCGGCGAGGCGATCCGCCTCCGCGGCAGCGACGGCACGGCGGCCCGCCCCTCCATCGCCGCGCTCGGCGGGGACGACGTCGTGGTCGTCTACTCCACCGCGCGCGGCATCGAGCTCGTGCACCTCGAGTGCGACTGAGGCGTCCTCGAAGGATGAGGCGATCGTCGAGGGGGCATGGGCGAAGTAGTCGACGACGTCGGCTTCGCCCTCGTCGCGCTCACGCTCGACGCACTCGCTTTCGTCGGTCCACCGCCCTTCACCGCTCCGTCGATGGTCAGTCTTGGGGGATGTCCGCGAGGTTGGGCGAGGTGCTGTAGTACCCGGCGGTGGAGTAGCCGAGCTGCCTCGCAAAGTTGGTTCCCCAGCACGACATCCGCCCGCTCTTGCGGATCACGCACGCGAATCCGGTTCCAGAATCGCCGCCGCCGGCCGTCACGGCGACGGCGTCGGTGATGCCCGAGACCTGGGTGGGGACGTTGCGGCTCGCGGTGCTGGTGCCGCCCTGGCCGAGTTGTCCGTTGGCGTTCCGCCCCCAGCACCACACCTGGCCGTTGCTCCGGACGGCGCACGCGAAGGCGTCGCCCACGGCCAGGTCGACCACGTCGGTGAGGTTCTTCGCCTGCACCGGGACGTTGCTGTTCGTCGTGGACTCGTTGCCGAGCTGGCCGTACTGGTTGTTGCCCCAACACCA
>JAAYBZ010000135.1 GCA_012744445.1 Myxococcales bacterium
TCTTCTCGCCGCCGTACGTATCCGCCATCACGCTCATGATGGCCGCCGTGAGCGTCGTCTTGCCGTGGTCGATGTGGCCGATGGTCCCCACGTTCACGTGGGGCTTCGAGCGAACGAACTTTTCCTTGGCCATGGTTTCGCGATCCCTGTTGATTTGGTTGACGGTGACGTAGTTTGGGGTGTGGAAGAGGCGGAGCCTAGGATGAGAATTGAACTCACGACCTCCCCCTTACCAAGGGGGTGCTCTACCACTGAGCTACCTAGGCACTTCCTAGAGCGGGCGACCGGGATCGAACCGGCGACATTCAGCTTGGAAGGCTGACGCTCTACCAACTGAGCTACACCCGCGGTCCTCGACCCCTGGGGTCGAGGTAACCGGTGGAGGGTGGTGGGTTCGAACCACCGTAGGCAAGAGCCGGCAGATTTACAGTCTGCTCCCTTTGACCACTCGGGCAACCCTCCGAAATGACGCAAGAATTCAAGGATGAGCTGGCGAAGGGACTCGAACCCGCAACCGCCTGTTTACAAAACAGGTGCTCTACCGATTGAGCTACGCCAGCGAGAGACGCCTGGTCGGACGCCTCACCCCACATGGCAAACGATGGGTAGACGACGCCACCCATCGGTGTCCGCGGGGCGGCTTATTTACGCGGAGCGATTCGGGGTGTCAAGGATCTCCGACGCCCAAAATCGTCGTTTCGCCTTCTTCGTGGCCCGAGGAGGGTGAGAACGCCGCCGGCCGACGTCTCGCCCCGCGATCGCGAGTGTCACGGTGTCACGCCCAAGCGTCACGAAGTGACGGAGCGACACCGCCCGATCGTGACGCCCCTCGCCCCGCCTGCGGAGGATGAAACCACGTAATTCCAATGTGTTGCGGGACCACGCGGGCGTGGCACGTGCGCTGCAAATGGGTTGCACGCCACCGACCGAGAGCGAGGGACCCATGATCGAAAGCCAACTCCGCCTGCGCCCCGAAGACTTCACCGATCAAGAGCTGCTCGGGCGAATGCTCGAGCGCGACGCGAAGGCGTGGCGCGAGTTCTACCGGCGCTTCGATCGCCTCATCTACCGCTGCATCCACAAGGTCACGAGCCGCTTCCGGCACACCGTCGGGCCGGACGACGTCCAGGAGATCTACGGGCAGCTCATGGTGAACCTGACGGCGCACGACATGCGCCGGCTCCGCGCCTTCCAGCCGGAGAAGGGGAACAAGCTCGGCTCGTGGATCGGCCTCCTCGCGACGAACACCGCGTGGGACTACTTGCGCTCGGTGGCGCGCCAGCCGATGTGCTCGGAGATCGGCGAGGCCGAGCTCGTGAGCTCGCAGGCGCCCTCGCCCCTCGATGAGTTCGCGCAGAAGGAGCAGTGGCAGATCCTCGGGCGCATGATCCAAGGACTGAGCGCCAAGGATCGCACCTTCGTGCGCCTCTACTTCGTCGACGGCTTGAGCGCCGAAGAGGTGGCCGACGAGATGTCGATCTCGATCAAGACCGTGTACAGCAAGAAGCACAAGATCCGCTGCCGCCTCGAGCAGGAGCTCCTCGCCGAGGCGACCACCGCGCTGAACTGAGTCCTCAGGAGGGGCACTCGCCCGGGCGCGAGATCTCCACGCCACAGGCGACGACGCGCTCGCGCGGGCGAGGGGCGAGGCGACGCTCGAGGAAGGCCTCGATCGCGCGGCGATCGCAGTCGGCCATCTCCCGGAACCGGACGACGCTCCCGGCGCGCCCCTCGACGGGCAAGACCTCGGCGGCGGCCCAGACGGGCTCGGCGCGACCGGGCACGGAGAGCTCGAGCTGCATGATGGATCCGGGCTCGGCGCGCTCCCCTTCGAGGACGAGCGAGGAGGCGCTGAGCGAGACGGCGCGACGACGCGAAGCGGTGGCTCCGTCGAGCGCGAGGACGTGGAGGGAGACGGGGATTCGGGCGTCGCGACGCCGTTCGGTCTGAACCGTCGTTTGCATGGCGACACTCTAGAACGGCCTCCGCTCGAACCTCCAATTTCCTACATTGCCCTATAGGTCGGTTCAGCTCCGGTGCTGCGGATCGACGAGGGCACTGTATGCTCCCGCGATGCCGCGGAGCTGGATCGTCGCGCGCCTCTTCCTCCTCTCCTGTCTCGTCGGTTGCGCAGGACCGGGCGCCGTCGGGCGATCGCTCGAGCCCTCCATGGAGGAGGCGCTCGACGACGCGATCGTCTCGGTATGGAGCGCCCCGACCGCCGGGCACTCGCGCTTCGAGCTCTGGATCGCGGCGGGAAGCCTCGACGGAAGCGCGCCGCTCGTCGCCGCCGTGATGGCCGAGATCTGGGCCGCGCGGAGCGGCGCCGAGCCCTGGGTCACGCCCTCGCTCACCGTGCTCTCGCTCGAGGGGACGAAGAAGGAGCTCGACGCGGCCGTCGGGAAACTCCTCCGCGCGGTCACCGAGCCTCCGCGAGAGGAGGAGCTGCTCGCCGCGCTCGAAGCCGTGAGCGACGCCCGCGCGCGGCAGCAGCGCGCGCCCGAGCGTGAGGCGATCGCGGCCGCCTTCGCGGCGATGGGGATCGACGAGGCGCTCCCGCTGGGCGACGACGAAGATCCGGCGCCGTCGCTCGACGCGCTCGCGGCGTATGCGAACGACGCCATCTCGCTCGGCCGCGTGCGCGGCCTCTTCATCGGCGAGGTCGACGGCGCGACGGTGCGCTCGGTCGAGCGGAAGCTCGGCGCCCTCGACGAGCGTCCGGCGGCGCGGGATCGACGGCAGGGTCGCGGCGCGACCGATCGTCGCTTGGGCTTCCGTGAGGGCGCGCCGGCGTGGACGCTCGTGGCCGTCGTCGATTCGGCGACGAAGGCCGAAGGCCTACGCGACCTCCTCGAGGTCGGGCCGTTCTCCCTCCGCGAGGCCCACGTCGAGATCGCGCCCTCGCACCTCGGCTCGTTCGTCGTGGTGAGTGGACGGGGCACGCCCACGCCCGAGCAGGCGCGCGCGTGGGCGCGGGAGATCGCGCGCCTCGCGCGTTGGGTCGGCGCGTTCTCGCCGCCGCGAACGCTCGACCTCCGCGAACGAGCGCGGCGGGTCGCGCTCCGCTTCGGCGCGGCGCGTGGGGAGACGCGGCTCACGGCGCCGCGATTCGCGCTCGGGCTCGTCGGGCGGGGCGAGGCCGAATTCGATCGCGAGGCCTTCCTCGAGGCGATCGACGTCCGCCTCGAGCCCGTCGCGATCCCGCACGACGCGAGCGGGGCGCACGAGCACGTGGTCGTCGCGCGCTTCCCCGCGCTCTTCTCGGGCGAGCCAGCGAGCGAAGCCGGTCGCGGCGCCCTCCTCCTCCGCGCGCTCGTCGGGTCTTGCGAGAAGCACGGGCACACCGTGGAGGCGACGAGCATGAACGGCGACGGATGGATGAGCTTCACGCTCCCCGATCGACCGCACCTCGGACAGGTCCAGTCGATCGCGCGCTGCCTGCTCGGCGCGCCGCCGGACGCCATCACGTGGGAAGGCGTGCGCGCGCGGATGCTCGACGAGCTCGCGCGGGATCCGCTCCATCCGGCCTTCGAGGCGCTCGCCTCCGCGCTCTACCCCTCGGCACCGGCGAGCGCGCTCCCCGCGCAGACGCGCGCGCTCCGGCACCGGAGCGGCGACGGCCGCATGGCCCAGGCCCTCGCCGACCGGCGGGGGCGCGGAGCGATCTCGTTCGCCGTGACCGGCCCGATGCACGAGGCGATCGCCACGCAGTTCGGCCTCGTGCTCGCCGCGCTCCCCGAGGCCTCGCCCCCGCCCCGCCCGCTCGAAGAGGGCGTCCCGGACCTCGGCCCGCGCGTCGTGGACGTCGACGCGCCGAGCCTCTTCCTCGCCGGCGTGCGCCTCGACTCTCGCTCGACGACGGCGGCGCTCGCCTTCGTCTCGGCGTGGGTGAAGCGCGCGCGGGACAAGGGGCTGCCCGCGCTCCGGGCGCTCGCGGGAGGCCACCCCATCGAGGGTTACGCGATGATCGCCGTGCCGCTCGGCGGGAGCGATCCCGAGACGCTCCGCGGCCTCCTCGAGGCGGCGCTCCCCGACGAGGGCGCCTACCGCGCCGCGCTCGACGCGATCGCGCGGGAGCGCGCCTACCTCCCTCCCCCGGTCGATCCCGCGCTCGCCGAGGATCCGCGCCCGCCGCTCCCGGCCGTCCGCGGGCGCGCGTACGTCTTGGGCCGCGGGCTCTGAGCCCCGTTCTCGATTGACGCCCGGATCCGGCGCGTGGTAACTCGGAATGAATCCCCGTTCATTCTCGAGACGCCTCCTCTTTCTATGGCAGAGACCGCAAAGAAGCCCTCGCGGCGCACCCGGGCGCGCGCGCCGGTGAGTCGGGACAAGCGCGAGCGCATCCTCGCCGCGGCGGTGAAGGTCTTCGCCAAGCATGGCTTCTACGCGACGCGGGTCAGCGACATCGCCAAGGAAGCCGGCGTCGCGGACGGGACGATCTACCTCTATTTCAAGAACAAGGACGACGTCCTCATCTCGATCTTCGACGATCGCATCCGGCGCCTCATCGAGGTCCTGCATCGCGAGATCGAACGCTGCGAGACCACCGAGGAGCGGCTCCGGCGCATCATCGAGATCCAGCTCGGCCTCCTCGAGGGCGAGCGGGAGCTCGCGGAGGTCGTCACCGTGAACCTCCGCCAGTCGACGCGGATGCTGAAGCAGTACGCGACGCCGCTCTTCATGGAGTACCTCGGGGTGATCGCGAGCGTCATCGCCGAAGGTCAGCGGGAGGGCACCGTCCGGGCCGACATCAGCCCGAGGCTCGCGGCGCGCGCCATGTGGGGGAGCCTCGACGGCATCGCCGTCACCTGGGCCCTCGCCGACGGCGATCCGGCCAATCTGCGCACGGCCGCCAAGCAATTCGCCACCCTCTACTGGGCGGGGCTGGCGGCCTCCACGCCCTCGGCCACCTGAGCGCGGTGGGCGGACCCCCGACCTGGCGTCCCGCATCTCTTCTTGACTCACCGCGCCTGTCCCCCTAGATCGCACGGCCACAAACTCGATCGAGCCGTTCCGGCTCCGACCTCACACGAAAAGCGGAGGAATGGGTGAAAATCCTCGTCCCGATCAAGCGTGTTGCCGACCCCGACAACGCCAACAAGGTCAAGATCAGCGGTGACGGCACCGAGGTGACGTCCGAGGGTCTCGAATGGAAGATGAACCCGTTCGACGAGTGGAGCCTCGAGGCGGCCCTCCGACTCACCGAAGACGGCAAGACCAAGAGCCGTGTCGGTGAAGTCGTCGTCGTCTCCATCGGCCCGAAGGACGCCGTCGCGACCATTCGCCAGGGTCTGGCCATGGGCGCCGAGCGCGGCATCCTCGTCGAAGGCGAAGACAAGAAGCTCGACGCCCTCGTCGTCGCGAAGATCCTTCAGAAGATCGTCGAGAAGGAGAACCCCGATCTCGTCGTGCTCGGCAAGCAGACGGTCGACGGTGACTCGAACCTCGTCGGCACCTACCTCGCCGAGTTCCTCGGCTGGCCGGTCGCCAACTACGCCACGAGCATCCGCACCTCCGACGACGGCAAGACGCTCACGATCGTGCGCGAGCTCGACACCGGCGCCGCCACCCTCGAGGTGAAGGGCCCGGCGGTCATCACCACGAGCGACCGCATCCTCCACCCGCACGCCGTCAAGAACGGCGTCACCCCCGACGACTTCGCCTATCCGGAGTCCGAGGGCGGCCGCTACGCCTCGCTCAAGGGCATCATGGCGGCCAAGAAGAAGCCCGTGGAGGAGACCTCGGCCGCCGCGCTCGGCGTCGACGCCGCTCCGCAAGTCAGCTACGTCAGCTTCAAGCTCCCGCCCGCGCGCTCGGGCTCGACCACCTTCGTCGAGTCGGCCGCCGAGCTGGTCCAGAAGCTCCGCAACGAGGCCAAGGTCCTCTGAACCGCGACCCACTCGCATTGGACAGGAAGGAATTCAACCATGACTGATGTTCTGGTCGTCGCCGAGCTTCTCGAGGGCAAGGCCCGCAAGACCACGCTTTCCGCCATCACCGCCGCTCGTCAGATCGCGGCCGGCGGCGCGATCGACATCCTCGTGATCGGCGAGGGTGCGAGCAACGCCGCCAGCGAGCTCACCGGCTTCGGTGCGCGCAAGATCCTCAAGGCCGAGATCGCCGGCGGCTACACCGCCGAGAAGTACGTCGGCACCGTCGCCAACGTCGCGAAGAGCGGCTACGGCGCCATCGTCGCCACCTCGAGTTCCTACGGCAAGGACCTCCTCCCGCGCGTGGCGGCGCGCATCGGCGCCGGCGTGGCGCCCGACGTCTCGGCCATCACGGTCGACGGCGGGAAGCTCGTCTACACGCGCCCGATGTACGCCGGCAACGTCATCGGCCAGCTCACGGTGAACACGCCGGTGCAGGTGGTGACCGTCCGCCAGACCGAGTTCGAGGCGGCCGCGCCGAGCGGCGGCTCGAGCCCCGTCGAGGACGTCGCGGCGAGCATCGACGACGTCGCCTCCAAGGTCGAGTTCAAGGGCCTCGAGGTCGTCAAGAGCGAGCGTCCGGACCTCGCCGAGGCCGAGATCGTCGTCTCGGGTGGTCGCTCGCTCAAGAGCGCCGACAACTTCAAGAACCTGCTCGAGCCGCTCGCGGACGCCCTCGGCGCCGCCGTCGGCGCGAGCCGCGCGGCCTGCGACGCGGGCTACGTGAGCGCGGATCTCCAGATCGGTCAGACCGGTAAGGTCGTCGCGCCGAAGCTCTACATCGCCGTCGGCATCTCGGGCGCCATCCAGCACCTCGCCGGCATGAAGGGCTCGAAGACGATCGTCGCCATCAACAAGGACAAGGAGGCGCCGATCGCGCAGGTCGCCGACTACTTCCTCGTCGCCGACCTCTTCGACGCCGTCCCGCAGCTCACCGAGGAGATCAAGAAGGTCAAGGCCGCCGGCTGAGCCTTCGCGATCGTCCGATCGAAGAGGCCACCCTTCGGGGTGGCCTTCTTCGTTCCGTCGTATATGCCGGGCTCAGCTCGGATCGCGGAAGCTCGCGGGCGATTTGGTGAGCCGCGCGCGCACGGCCTCGAGCTGGTTGGGCGTGCCGAGCAGCTCGAGCTGGAGGCTCGTCTCGAGCGCGAA
>JAAYBZ010000136.1 GCA_012744445.1 Myxococcales bacterium
CCCCGTCGCGCGCTCGACGAGGACGAGGCTCCCCGCCGCGTCCGTGACGAGCTCGATCGCCCGCGCCGTGCGCGTGAGGACGATCGCGGAGCCCGCCTCGAGGACGATCGCCCGTCGCGTCGTCGTCGCTCGCGCCGCCCGCTCCGTCCCTTCTCGGACGACGAATGAGCGGCGAGCGGCGTGACGTCCTGAGGGTCGCCCGGCTCCGGCCGGGCGCCTCGATCCCGCGCTACGCCACCGAAGGCGCCGCCGGGATGGACCTCGCCGCTTGTCTCGACGAGCCCCTCGTCATCCCGCCCGGCGAGACCGCGCGCGTCCCTACGGGGATCGCCATCGCGCTCCCGCCGGGACACGAGGGGCAGGTGCGCCCGCGCAGCGGGCTCGCGTTCAAGCACGCCGTGACGATCCTGAACGCCCCGGGCACCCTCGACGAGGACTACCGCGGCGAGGTGCAGGTGCTCCTCATCAACCACGGCAAGGCGCCGTTCACGATCGAACACGGCGACCGCATCGCCCAGCTCGTCGTCGCGCCCGTCACGCAGGTGCGCGTCGACGTCGTGGACGTCGAGTCGCTCGGCGAGACCTCGCGCGGCGAGCGCGGCTTCGGCTCCACCGGCGTCTGAGCCTCAACGCCGCGCGAGGAGCTCGGCGTAGAGCTCGAGATACGCCGCGCGCATGCGCTCGAGCGTGAACTCGGCCGCGCGCGCGCGAGCGTTCTCGGAGAAGCGCGCGCGGAGCGAGTCGTCGCGGAGGATCGTCCTGAGCGCGTCGGCGAGCGCCCACGCGTCGCCAGGTGGCACCGTGAGGCCCGTCACGCCGTGCGGGCTCACGAAGGGGACGCCGGTCTCGAGGGCGGTGTTCACCACGGGGACGCCCGCGCGGAGCGCGTCGAGCTGCGCGATCCCGAAGGCCTCCGAGGCCCCGACCGAGGGGAAGGCGAAGACGTCGGCGAGCGCGAAGTAGGCCGCGACGTCGGCTTCGGGCACGCGCCCGGCGAAGCGCACCCGCGCCTCGAGCCCGCGTCGACGCACCATCCCGCGCAGGACCTCGGCGAGCTCTCCATCGCCCGCCACGACGAGCGTGGCCTCCGGGACGCCGACCATCGCGCGGACCAGCACGTCCACGCCCTTGTAGTACGAGAGGCGTCCGAAGAAGAGGACCACCCGCTCGCCCTCGAGGTGGAGCTCACGGCGGAGCTCCGCCGCACGACGCGCGACGGCGACGGAAGGAAAGTGCTCGTCCGGCGCGAGCGGGATCACGCGCACCTTCTCGCGATGTCCGGCGAGCGAAGGCGCGCTCTCGAGGTTCGCGGGCGCCGTGACGACGATCCGATCGGCGCGCGCGAGCGTCCGCGAGAGGAGCGGGCGGTAGAGCGAGAGCAGCGCGCGCCACCGCGAGAGCCCCGGATCGGCGTGGAAGGTGATGACGAGGGGCTTGTCCGCGAGACGGCGCTCGAGGAGCGCGACGGCGGCCTCCCCGATGGGGAACGGGATCTGGAGGTGGACGAGATCGGCCTCGTCGATGGCGCGCGCGAAGTGCAAGGGATAGGTGGGCGCGAGCGGCGTGCTGAAGCGGGTGCCGAGCGTGGGCACGCGGACGACCTCGACGCCGCCGATCGACTCCCGCGCGAGGGGCGCGAAGGCCTCGTGGTGGCAGACGAGGACCTCGGCCTCGCCGACGGCGGCGACTCCCTCGGCCAGTTGCCGCACGACGGTCTCGACGCCGCCGATGAGCGGGTGATAGCCCTTGCTCGCGTAGAGGATCCTCATCGCTCCCCCTCGAAGAGCTCGGCAACCTTGCGATGGAAGGCGCGCCGCCGCGACGCGAGATCGTGCGCCGAGAACGCGCGCGCGCGGGCGTGGTTGCGACGGCTCGCGCGGAGCCGCCACGCCCGATCGCGGGCCAAGGCCTCGATCGAGCGCGCGAGCGCTTCGGGATCGTCCACCGGGACGAGCTCCTCACGGTCGAGGAGCTCGGGAATCCCGGCCACCGGGGTGGCGATGCAAGGCATGCCCATGCCCATCGCCTCGAGGAGCGCGCGCGGGAGGCCCTCGCGACGCGTGGGCAAGATGAAGAGATCGGCCGCG
>JAAYBZ010000137.1 GCA_012744445.1 Myxococcales bacterium
GGAAGGCGAAGGTCATCCCTCCGGCGGCCGCGGCGACGAGGGCGGCGTGGACGAGATCGCTCTCGATGCCGACGAGGTTCTTGGGCACGGCGCCCCGGCGTCGGGAGGCGCGCCGATGGGCGGCACGAGCGGCCACGGCCCACGCCGTCAGGATCGCGCCGAGCGCCATCGCCCCCGGGGATGGGAGGGGGGAGGCCGGGCTCGTGGGCTCGGGGAGGGAGCCGAAGGAGCGGCCCTCGACGATGGTCGTCGCCCCCACGCCGCTCGGGAGCTCGAGGGCGGCGGTGAAGCTCACCGTGCGGGGGAGGTGGACCCGACGGAACACGTAGCGCTCCCCGTCGGGGCGCGACTCGTGCGAGGTGCGCACGGTGCTGGTGGGTTTGAAGTCGTGGGGGAGGCGCGTGCCCTTCGGCACGAGCAGCTCGATCTCGGCGCCGTCGAGCCCGCTCCGGAAGCCGGGGATGGTGAATTCGACGCGGCGCTTGCCCTGGCTCGCGCGCGGGGCGGCCGCGGGACTCTCGAAGGTGAGCTTGGCCGTGTACGTGCCTCGGCGAGGGGCCTTCGTCTTGGCGAAGCGGATCCAGAGCGAGCCGTCGCTCGCCATCTCCACCGCGGGGAAGTAGGGCTGTCCCTCGGCAGAGTAGAGGACGGGGCGAGGATCGCGCGAGACCACCAGCTCGGGATCGAGACCGGTGATCTCGAGTCCCTCGAGCCAGCCGCCGCGGATGCGGATCCCGAGCTCGATCTCGACCTTCGCGGGGCCCTCACCGCGGGCGTCCACGCGGGCGCGGAACGACTCGACGAGTGTATCCGTCCACGCCGAGGCGCCCGTGCTGAGCGAGAGCGCGGCGAGCAGGACCGGCACGCAGAGCCGGAGCCGTCGGGTGAGACGTGACACGAGCTTGGAACCTAACAAGCGCCGCGCGGCTCACGAAGTTTTCGGCGTCGTGAGGGCGCGCCCCATCGCGGCGAGGCGTTCGTCGAGCCTTCCGTCGAGGCGCGCGCCTTCGGTCTCCACCACGACGTCGCCCGGCGCGAGCTCGGCGTCCTCGACGGTCTCGAAGCCCTCGAGGGTGAGCGCGACCCCCGGCGGCACGCGCAGCCACCCCGGCCCCTCGATACGCGCCTCGGCGACGAGCGACTCGGCCATCGCGCGGTAGGCGCGGGCGTCTTCGGCAAGGGCGCGGCGGGTGAGGCGACGGGCGAGCTCGAGGCCGAGGCGCAGCACGTCCTCGACGGATGCTTCGAGGAGCCGCGCTCGCTCGCGCTCCACCGTGGCGCGGGCATCGGCGAGGAGCCGCGCGGCGTCGGCCTCGGCGCGCGCGACGATGGTCCGGGCCTCGGCCTCCGCGTGCTCGACCGCGCGGCGGGCTTCGTCCTGGGCCGCCGCGAGGAGCGCCTGCGCATCCCGCTCCGCGCGGAGGCGCTCCGCGCGGACGATGGGCGGACGGAGGCCACGGATCACGCGTCGATCCATCCTCGCTCCTCGAGGAAGGCGATCTCGGCCTCGGCGCGTCCTCGTGGGAGGCGACGGAGCCGCGCGAGCTCGCGTGCGAGGTCGGTCGCGTCGGACGGTGGCTCGCGTCCGGGCGGCGAAGAGGGGACGTCCGGGAACGCCGGCGCCGGCAGGGGCACCGACTCCCCGAGGACGGCCTCTGCGAGGCGATAACCGCGTTCCCTCTCCCGCGTCATCGTGCGCCTCGATAGCACCGAAGCCGGCGCGTGTCATGAGCCCCTTCCCTAGGTGAGGAACATCTTCGCGGCTGCCATGACGAGGACCACCGAGAGGACCTGGCGCAACCCGCGGCGATCGAGGTGGCGGCTTCCGTGCGCGGCGCCGAGCCATCCGCCGATCACCACCGAGGCGAGCCAGAGGGGGAGCGCCGCGTGGAGCTTGCCGCCCGACTGGAGCGCGCCCGCGAGGCCGGCAAGAGAGTTCACGACGATGAAGACGGCGGCGACGCCCGAGACCGACCTCGCGTCGGCCCAGCGGCGGAGCAGGAGGAGCGGGCTGAGGAAGATCCCTCCTCCGACGCCGACGAGCCCCGAGGCGAACCCGAGGCATCCGCCCGCCGTTGCGAGGAGGGGGACCGAGGGGACTTCGAGCTCGCCCTCGTCGGTCGTGGAGTCCATGAACGAGCGGAGCGCGGCGACGACGAGTGCGACGCCGAGCGCGTCGCGAAAGAGCGATTCGGAGGGGCTCAGACGACCACCGAGGTAAGCGAGCGGTACGGAGGTCGTGGCGAGCGGGAGGAAGAGCCTCGGCGAGAACGCACCGACGCGCGTGAAATGGAAGGCCGCGATCGAGGCGACGACGACGTTCATCGCCAAGACGGTCGGTCGCGCGGACGAGTTGATCTCCCCGGTGAGCGCGAGGATCGCCAGGTACGCCGACGCGCCGCCGTGCCCTACGGTCGCGTACAGCGCGGAGGCGAGGAAGAGCGCGGTGGAGACGAGCGCGACGTGCTCGAGCGGCATCAGGTGAACGCGTCGCCGCTCGCGACCGGGGCGCCTTCCCCCGGCTCGGCCTCGCGCTCCGCCGGGAAGCGGACGACGAGCCCGAAGAGCCCGACGATCACCACCGCGAAACCGAAGTAGTAGAAGCAGTCCTCGAGGGCGGCGCTCGAGTGGAGCATGAACTGGGCGTAGAGCACGGCGCCCACGTTACCGCCCGCGCCGACGATCCCCGAGACGACGCCGAGCGCGCGCGGGTTCACGAAGGGGACCACGGAGAAGGTCGCGCCTTCGGCCATCTGGACGCACAGGCTGAAGAGGATCATGGCGCCCACGGCGAGCGGGAGGATCGCCATGCGCGAGAAGAGCAGGAGCGCGACGCCCTCGGCGAGCATGATGATCACGAGCCACTTCACGCGGCCCGCGAGGCCGGAGGAGACCGCGAAGCGGTCGCCGAGGAAGCCGCCGAGGCTGCGCGCGAAGAGGTTCATCAGGCCGAAGAGCGCCGCGATGACGCCGGCCGCTCCCTCGGTGAGCGCGAATCGATCCTGATAGTAACCGGCCGCGCGCTCGTTGACGAAGAGCTCCATGCCGAAGCATCCGCCGTAGATCGCGGCGAGCGCCCATACGCGTGGGTCCTTCACGGCCGACGCGATCGCGCCAGAACCCCCGGGCCCTGCGGAAGGACGCCGCTCGGGGAGGTCGGCGTAGTTGCCATCGGGGCAGTCGGTCGTGAACCGGAGATAGGCCCACGCGAGTACGAGCATCACGGCCGCGGGCACGAACATCGCCGGGCGCCACTTGGAGAGCTGGGAGCTCGCGAACCCGAGCGAGAGCATGCCCGCCGCGATCATCGGCATCACGGCCTGGGTCACGCCGCCGCCGAGGTTGCCCCATCCCGCCGTCGTGGCGTTGGCCATGCCGACCACGTTGGGCGCGAACATCACCGAGGTGTGGTACTGCGTGATGACGAAGCTCGCGCCGATCACGCCGATGCAGAGGCGTGAGAGGAGATACGTCTGGAAGTCGTAGGCGAAGGCGGAGGCCGCCACCGAGATCGCACCGAAGACGAGCACGCCCGCGTAGGCCTTCCGTGGTCCGATGCGATCGCAGAGGTAGCCGATGAGGATCCGCGCGAGGACCGTCACGCCGACGGAGGCGACGAACGCCGTGAGCTTCTACTCCTTGGTGAGCCCGAGGTCGGGCCCGATCGTCGCCGGAATCAAGGGCGCGTGCGAGAACCATCCGAAGAAGCAGATGAAGAACGCGAGCCACGTAAGGTGGAACGTCCTCATCTGAACCGTGTCGAGCGAGAAGAGATCGATCTTCGTCGCCTTGGCCGAGCTGATCATCCGTGGCCCCCTTGGGGTGAACGCGCGACGCACGCGCCGACCACCGGATGTGCCAGGCGGAGTTTTCCTCGACGTTTCGGTCAGTGATGTTCGTCGTTAATTGGGGAGCGTCACCCGCCCGAGACGGGTGGGATGAGCGCGACGACGTCGCCTCGTCGGAGCGCACGCGCACCTTCGACGAATTCTTCGCCGACGGCGAAGCGTGCCTTGGCGACGTGCCCGCGAAGCGAAGGTCGATTCGTCTCGAGCCAAGCGGCTAGATCGGCGATCGTGCGCACGTCCTCCGGGAGCGAGATCGTCTCTCGATCCAAGCCCACTTTGTCTCGAAGCGCGGCGAAATAGAGGGTGACGATCTCGACGGCGTCGGTGCTCATGCTCCACTATAGTCCGAAGGATTCATGACGAACACGCGCCTCATCCGCGTCGTCACGGTGACGGTCAGCGACACGCGCACACCGGAGACGGATGAGTCCGGCGCGCTCCTCGGCGAGCTCCTGGAGGAGGCGGGATGCTCGGTCGAGTCGCATCACGTCGTGCCCGACGAGGCCAAGGCGATCGCGGAGCTCGTCGAGGCGAGCTGTGAGACCGGCGAGGTGAACACCGTGATCCTCACGGGCGGCACCGGCATCGCCGCGCGCGACGTGACGATCGAGGCGGTCGAGCCGCTCCTCGAGAAGACCCTGCCAGGATTCGGAGAGGCGTTCCGACGCCTCTCGTTCGACGAGATCGGCCCGATCTGACGCGGCATGAGGCGCGGCGCCAGCTCGACGATGTGGGTGCGGAGCCCTCGTTCCTGTACGGCGCGCGCGGCTTCGAGCCCGAGGAGCCCGCCTCCGATGACCGCGCAGCTCGAGACGCGCGCGCATCGAGCCATGATCGCGTCCAGGTCCTCGATGGTGCGGTAGACGAAGACGCCTTCGAGTTCGACGCCGGGAAGGCGTGGCACGAAGGGCGACGAACCCGTCGCGACCACCACGTGATCGTAGGGAATTCGCTCGCCGCTCGAGGTCTCGACGAACCCGAGCTCACGATCGATCCGCGTCGCCTTCACACCGAGGCGGAGGTCAATGCCGCGATCGCGGTACCACGCCTCGTCGGCGAGGCCGAGCTCGTCGGCGGAGGACGCGGTGAAGTAGCTCGTGAGCTTCACGCGATCGTAGGCGGGGCGGGCCTCCTCGCCCAACACGGTGACGCAGAAGCTTCCGCTCGGGTCGAGGGCTCGGATCTCTTCGCAGAAGCGATGGCCCACCATGCCGTTGCCGATGACGACGATGCGCGTTGCGTTCGGTTCGATCTGATATCCCATGATGGTGTCCCGAAGAGGCGGTGGAGTGGCCTCCGTCTCCTCCAGGACTACGAGGATGCGACTCCGCTCACAAGCTCGATGGGCGGGCGTTGAGCCCTATTTTCAAGGGCGAAACGCGGAGGGGCGCATGATCGAAACGTCGCCGAAACGAATCGTGTGTCAGCGAGGTTTCCGAGGGAGCTGCGCGCGGAGCGGCGCGGGGAGATCCGTGGGCTCGTCCCAGTCGCGGAGCGCGTGCGCTTCGTCTACATCCACCGGCATTTCCACGGGGGTGACGCGATCGAAGACCGCGAGGAGGCTCTTGCGAGGCGAGCGGAGGACCTCGCCCACGGCGGGGAGGACGATGTCGGGTGTGTAACGCGCGAAGAGCGGCTGGAAGATGCCGTCGAGCTTCGGGGCGTAGATCGGCGCGGTCTCGGCTTCGCGCACGAGCCGTGTGAAGAGGGAAGGGGTGATGAACGGAAGGTCGGAGGCGAGGGCGATCGCCGAGCGCCCGTCGGCGGCCGCGGCGCGCAGCAGGGCCGAGAGCCCGGCGAGAGGGCCCTGGCCGTCGGGGTCGTCCGGGAGCCTGGACCAACCGTTTCCCTCGAGGCCGTCGTGCGCGCCGACGAGGACGAGCTCGGCGTCCGGGGCGGCGCGCTTCACGACGCGGGCGAGCCGGTCGAGGATCGTCACGCCCGATGGAGTGCGGAGGAGGCCTTTGACGACGCCGCCCATGCGCTCGCCTCGCCCTCCGACGAAGACGCCCACGAGCGGTGCCGCGAGGGGCTCGTCCGGCTGCGCGTCGTCGTCGCCTCGGCTCGAGGGCGTCATGCTTCCGAGGCTTAGCACGAGAGGAGGGGCCTGCCGCGAGGCTCGGGGCCGAGGGGGCGATGTCGGTGCGAATCCGAACACGAGCAGGCATAATCCGCCCATGGTCGTGCGGGTCATCGCCCTTTGTCTGCTGCTCGCGTCGGTGAGCGCGGCGGCGTCGGCGCAAGAGGAGTGCCCGGCGCCCCCTCGCGCGCCGCTCGAGACCACGCCGATCTCGGGATCGACCGGCGTGGCGGTGAACGCCTTCGTGCGAGCGCGTTATCCCGCAGGTCACCTCGCGCGGTACGCGGAGCGGATCAGGCTCTTCGCCATCCGCGACGACGCCCTCGAAGAGGTCGACGGAACGCTCGAGGTGGCGAGCGACGATACGCTCTTCTTCATCCCGAGCGAAGAGCTCGAGCCCGGTCTCCACTACGTCGCCGAGGTCTCGGGCGTCGATCGATCCATCGAGGCGCAGTTCCGCGTCGGTCCGGCGCGGGACGTCGAGCCGCCCACGCGCCCCTTCATCATCGACGTCGAGGCCGGGGTGGCCGCCCCGACCTGCGCCCTCCCAGAGGGCGGCGTTCGCCTGAGCGTCCTCTTCCGCGCCTCGAACGACGACGGCGGCGTCGCGAGCGTCCAATACGCGCTCTACCGCACGCGCGGCGTGGGCGTCGAAGCGCCCACGCTCGTGGCGCGCGCGGCGCAGACGGTCTTCCCGGGTGAGACCCAGTCCATCGGCGTGGTGCTCACCGAGCGGGAGGCGTCCGGGACGTCTTGCTTCGTGCTCGTGGCCGAGGACGGGCTCCTCCGCACCAGCAGCAGCGAGGAGTTCTGCGTGGCGCCGAGCGTCGGGATCGACTTCGACTCGCTCTGCGCGGTGAGCGACGTGCGTGATCTCGCCCGAGGTCTCGCGCCGGCGCTCTTCGTCGTCCTCGCCATCGCCGCCCGCGCGAGGCGTCGCACCACGGCATGAGGCAGCTCCTCCTCCGCGTCTTCACTCCTCTCCTCCCCGCCGAGCCGCGGAGGGTGGCCGAGCTCGCGCGCGAGCTCGGGGATGCGCGCCGTGAAGGGCGGACGCCGAGGATCGATGCCTCGCGCGGTCCGCTCGAGAAAGCGGTGGTCCGTCGCCTCGAGGGGGCCGCGGCGGCGGCCGAGCGTGCGGAGCGAGCGCGCGTCGCGGCGGCCGCGGCGGAGGAGTACCAACGCGAGTTCCTCCTCGCGATGAGCCACGAGATCCGCACGCCGCTCAACGCGATCCAGGGCTTCTCGCGCGTGCTCCTCGACGAGATCGACGGACCGATCACGAGCGAGGAGCGCGTCGACCTCGAGGCGATCCACGAGGCCGGCTCGCACCTCTTCGAGCTCCTCCAGGACTTCCTCGCGCTCGTCTCCGAGGGATCGAACCGGAACTCCTTCCAGGAGGCCCCTTACTCGGGGCGGGATCTCCTCGCGGAGGTCGGGCGTCTCGCCCGTGGACTCTCGCGGCGTGCGAGCGTGCGCTTCGTGGTCGAGGCACCCGCGGAGGACGTCGTGTTCTATGGCGATCGCGGCAAGATCCGGCAGGTGCTGGTGAACTTGGTCTCCAACGCCCTCAAGTTCACGATGCAGGGCGAGGTCGTGCTCTCTCTCGAGGAGAAGGGCGTGAGGGGCGTCTTCGTCGTGCGCGATACGGGGCCCGGCATGGCGGCCGCCCCACGCGAGGCCGGCGAGTTCGTCCAGACGCGCGAGGAGTCGAAGCGGGGGCGCGGCAGCGGCCTCGGCCTCGCCATCGTGGAGCGGATCGTCCGGCTCTCGCAGGGGGAGCTCCGCATCGAGAGCCGGCCGGGGAGCGGCACGAGGATCGAGGTCGAGCTCCCCACACTCGAGGGGCGCTCGCCGTGATGGAGTGGCTCGCGTTCGCCGTCGTCTTCGCCGTTGGAGGGCTCGCGCTCGCCGGCGGCCTCGTGCGGCGGCGTGTCCGTCGCGAATACACCGCGCTCGTGGCCTGGGCCGAGGGGCGCGCAGAGACGCCTCCTCCGGTGGATTCCATCCCTGGGGGCGAGCGGCTCGTCGGGGCCCTCCGCGCGCTCGAACGCGCGAGCGCGGCGCACGAAGCAGGCGCGCTCGAGGCCGAGCGCGAGGTCGACGAGGCGAGCGCGCTCAGGAGCCGGCTCGTCGCCCACGTCACGCACGATCTCCGATCGCCGCTCAACGCGATCCTCGGCTTCGCCGACGCGCTCGCGAACGATCCCTTCTCCTCGTTCACCCCGGAGCAGCGCCAGAGCCTCCACGAGATCCGCTGCGCCGCATCCGAGCTCGAGCGCCTCGTGAGCCTCATCCTCGACTCGGCTCGGATCGACGCCGATCGCCTTCCGCTCGTGGGTGAGAACGTCGCCGTCGTCGAGCTCGTCACGCACGCCGTCGAGAACCTCCGCGATCCGCGGGCCGCGGCGCGCGTCGACGTCGCGCTCGTGCCGGGCCTCCCCACGGTCTGGGTGGATCGGGCGCGCTTCGTCCGCGCGCTCTCCGCGATCGTCGCGCACGCCCTCGAGGCCGGCACCGGGGCGCGCTTCTCCGCGAGGCTCGAGTTCGACGAGCGGCGCGATCCCTTCGTGGTGCTCTCGCTCGAGGCGAGCACGGGGATCGAACCGGCGCGCTATGCGCAGCTCGTGGACGGGAAGGCGAGCCTCGGCGCGGCGACCCGTCCCCGGCTCGCCTCCGCGGCGCTCGCGCTCTCGCTCGCGCGCGGGCTCCTCGCCATGTCGGGGGGACGCCTCGAGTTCGGCGCGGGGGAGGGCGGCGCGCCACGGTTCCGCTTCCGGCTGCCCGTGAAGGGGCCCGCTCGATGACCCCGGGTTCGGCTCGCGGCGGTGGGGCCGATTGACCCTCTCGGCGCGCTCAAGGTAGAACGCGGCGCAGCCGATGAGTGAAACGTCTCTCCAGTTCTGGCCCGCGACCGACGTCGGTAAGGTGCGCACGCACAACGAGGACAGCTTCCTCATCGACAAGAAGCTGAACCTCTTCGTCGTCTGCGACGGCATGGGGGGACACGCCGCCGGAGACGTGGCGAGCTCGATGGCGTCCCGCGAGCTCCGGGACGCGCTCGCGGCGGATCCCGAGGTCTCGCAGGTCGTCTCCAACCAAGAGGTGGCCGACACGCGCGACTCGATCCTCCTCGCGATGGAGTCCGCCGTGCAGAAGGCCTGCGCGGCCGTCCATCAGGCGGGCGAGGACGATCCGCAGAAGCGCGGCATGGGCACCACGCTCGACGCGCTGCTCATCGTCGGGCACCGCGGCTTCATCGCCCACGTGGGCGACTCGCGCATCTACCTCTACCGACAGGGCGCCGTGCACCAGCTCACCGAGGACCACAGCGTGGTCAACGAGCTGCTCCGCCGCGGCAAGCTCACGCGCGATCAGATCGACAAGGTCCAGTACAAGAACGCGGTCACACGCGCCGTCGGCGTCTACCGCAACGTCGACCCGGACGTCTTCGACTTCGACGTCCTGCCGGGCGATCGCTTCTTGCTCTGCTCCGACGGACTCCACGGCTACTTCGAGGAGCACGAGCTCGGCCGTCTCTTCGAAGAGGTCCCCGAGGGGGAGCTCGCCACGCGCCTCGTCGCGCTCGCCAACGAGCGGGGCGGCAAGGACAACATCACCGCGGTCGTCGTCCGCGTGCCCGAGGGCCGCGGCGGCATCGACGAGATCGCGCAAGAGGTCAACCTCAAGCTCGAGATCCTCCACCGCATCCCGCTCTTCCGCTTCATCAGCTACCAGGAGCTCGTCCGCGTCCTCAACATCACCCACGTGCGCAGCTATCAGCCGGGGGAGGTCATCGTCCGCGAGGGCGAAGAGGGCGAGGAGTTCTTCGTCGTGCTCAAGGGGCGCGTCCGCGTCCACTCCGGCGAGAACACGCTCGTGGAGCTCTCCCCTGGGCAGCACTTCGGCGAGATGGCCCTCGTCGACAAGAGCCCGCGGAGCGCCAGCGTCACGGCGGTCGAGCGGAGCCGCGTGCTCACCATCCGGCGGCGTGACTTCTTCGCGCTCATCCGCAAGGAGCACGCCATCGCGACCAAGCTCCTCTGGAGCTTCTGCGGCGTCCTCGCCCAGCGCCTCCGCACCACGTCGGAGCAGCTCGCGGCCCTCAAAGCGGGCATCGTCGAGGACTGATCGCGCAGGCGCGCGGGGCTCGCGCGAAGGGCTTCTTCGCTGTCACGGAGCGCCGCGGGGCCATCCTTGACGGTGACTTGCGGCCACGCATATCCTCGCCGGAGCATGCCGAGTCGCTTGTCATGGGTCGTCGCGTGCGGCCTCCTACTTGGTCTAACGTCCACCGCAGCCGCCGACGACGGCGAACTCAGGCTGATGTCGGAGTCGATCGGGTACATGTCCGTGGCGGACGCGGCCGATGGCGACGACCCCTTCGACTTCAACCTCTCGATCGGGTACCGCTGGGCGCGGAGCTCGGGATCGGTCGAGCGTGAGACCTTCGGCGATCCGCCCAATCGCCTGCCGCGCATGACCGGTGTCGGCGACTACGTCGCCACCTGGAACTACCTCGACGTGAAGGCGGAGATCGGCATCTACCACGACTTCGCCCTCCGGGTTCACCTCCCGGTCCTCCTCTCCTACGACCAGTCGATCAAGAACATCGATGGCGCGGCGGCCGGCGGACATCTCGGGAGCGACGACGCCGTGAGCCCCACGCGCTCGGGCATCCCCGAGGTGATCGTCGGGCTCGCGTGGGCGCCGATGAACCAGTTCCGCCGCGCCGACCGGCCCACGTGGCTCTGGATCTTCAACGTCGCCCTGCCCGTGGGCAGCGTGATGCGGCCCTGCCTCGCCGAAGACGATTGCGACGACGCCGGCGTCACCCAGGGCGTCGTCCGCCTCCTCCCGGAGATGCGGCTCAGCCGCCGCTTCCGGCACGTCGAGGCCTATGGCGCGTTCTTCGGCGACATCCCCTTCGTCACCAAGGCCGAGGACCTCTTCACGCCGGCGGGCAATCTTTCGGGCTATCAGAAGACGCGTCCCTCCATCCAGGGCCTGCTCACGATGGGCTTCGCGATCATCCCGTGGGAGCAGCGCGCGACGCACCAGCGGCTCGCGATCGATCTCCGTTTCCTCGGCGGCTACGTCTCCTCGGGGCGGAACTTCTCGCCACTCTTCGACGTCCTCGGCTCGCGCAACAGCCTCCCCTCCATCTGTCCCAACGGCGCCGACGCCGTCGGCGGGGCCTGCCCCGTGGGCGCGCCCACGCCGTTCACCGGCCTCACCGACACCGAGGCCTACGGCACGCTCGGGGGACGGCTCACGCTCGAGGTGAAGGCCGCGCGTTACGTCACCTTCTTCCTCAGCGGCGGATATCAGATGCACTCGCGCCACCTCGTCACGTACGCCGACGAGTGCAACGGGTCGGCTTCCTCGCCGGGGGATACGCCCGACGTCGACGCGATCGGCTGCCACTTCACCGACGCGGCGCCCAACCCGCACTATCAAGAGGCGCTCGACGGGGCGGGGAGCCGTTTCGGCATGGGCAGCATCAACCAATTCGATCTCCAGATCCGCGCGCAGGGCACGTTCTGATCGTCGCGGGATCCGGGAAGTCCGTGTCCGCCGGGAAGCTCTCCATCGTCGCCACGCCCATCGGGAACCTCGAGGACGTGACGATGCGCGCGCTCCGCACGCTGCGGGAGTGCGATTGCGTGCTCGCGGAGGACACGCGTCGGACGCAGCAGCTCCTCGCCCGCTACGAGATCCGCACGCCGCTCAAGAGCTTCCACGCCCACAGCGACGCCCGCGTCGTCGAGGCGCGCGTCGCCGAGCTGCGTGAAGGGCGCTGGTACGCGCTCGTGAGCGACGCCGGGACGCCCGTGGTGAGCGATCCGGGCGCCGACCTGATCGCCGCCTGCCTCGAGGCGGGCGTGGAGATCGAGGCGCTCCCGGGGCCAAGCGCCGTGACCGCCGCGCTCGTGCTCTCCGGCTTGCGCAGCGATGGGTTCCGCTTCGTCGGCTTCCTCCCGCGCAGCGGCAAGCGCAGGCGTGAAGCGCTCGAGGCCATCGCGAAGGATCGCCTCA
>JAAYBZ010000138.1 GCA_012744445.1 Myxococcales bacterium
CCTCGTCGATCACCTGCGCCGCCATCTCGATGAAGACGGAGAATCGTCTTGAGAGATCCCGTTTGATTCGGCAGGCTCCTCCGACGATGAATCGCTTTCTCTCCATCGTTTCACGGTCGTCCTCTTGGTCGCGCTCTCCGGGTGCAACCGACCTGTGGTCTTCGCTCGCGCATCCTCCGGCGAGATCGGATGCCCCGAAGATGAGATCCAGATCTCCGAGTTTCGACGAGGCGGGGGCGTCACTTCGTGGGTGGCCGAGTGCCGCGGCCGGATCTACCGCTGCTCGAAGATCACGGGCGAAGCTTCTGTCCAAGTCACCTGCAAGGAGGACACCGGCACGACGGGAGGCGAGACACCCGTCGTCGTGACGTCGTCCGAGCGAGGCTGCGCCCACGACATGGGCTGCGCCTACGACATGCAGTGCAAGGGCGACCGCGTCTGCGAGGAGGGCCGCTGCGTCTATCCCGTGTCGCAGGAGGCGACCCCGCCGACGACTCCCCACACCGAAGCGAGCGAATGAAGGACGCCCCACACGAACGGCCTTAAACGATGAAATCCTCCCCCTTCTTTACCGCGATGATCTTCGTCGCCTCGCTCCAGGGCTGCGCCCACGGAAGTACTGGTGATACGTCCATGAGGGACCCGAATCGACCTTCCGCGACGATGGAGGAACACGCGATCGTGAGGACCTCGGGCCACATCGGGTGTCCCAGGTCCGAGATCGACATCACGGAATACTACAGAAAAGACTCCTGGAACGATGCGACCTGGAGTTGGACCGCGACCTGCCGTGGGCGCACGTTCTATTGCTCGGACGGTGCTTTCGATTCCGTGGCGTGCACCGAGAGCCTGACACCGGCCCCCCAAGGCGGAAGCCCGAGCCCAAGGCCCGCGCAGACCTGGGAATGAGCGCGCCCAGCCAGATCCCCCCCGACGTCCTCGAGAGCTATCGCGCGGCCGAGTACGCGGTCTTCGGCGCAGAAGAATTCGTCCTCCGCGTCGATCGTTCCTCGACCGCGCTCGCGGCGCTCCAGCGCCAAGCGGGCGTGCGCGAGAGCGTCTTCCTCACCGCCTGCAACCCCGAGAGCGTGCCGCTCGACGAGGCGACGAACGCCGCGCGCCAGGCCGAGCTCGCGCGCCTGCTCGAAGAACGCGGCCTCCGCGTCCTCCCCGCCGAGGGAAGGAGCGCCACGCGCGATTGGGTCGAGCCGAGCTTCCTCGTGCTCGGGCTCGGGCTCGCCGAGGCGGCGGAGCTCGGCCGACGCTTCCGCCAGAACGCCATCCTCCACGCGGCCGAGGACGGCGTGCCCCGGCTCATCTTGCTCCGCTGAGGCCCCTTTTTCGAGCCGCGCGGGGTGATTATCTTGCGTGGGATGGACTGCCGACGCGGCCTCTCCCTCCTCGCCCTCGCGGCGCTCGTCGCCCTCCTCGCCGCCTGCAAGAAGGAGCCGCCGCCCGCGCCGGAAGCGCCCGCTACCGCGGAGCCCGCCGAGCCCGAGCCCGAGGCCGAAGACGCGCCCGAGCCGGAGCCCGAGCCCGAGCCGCCCCGCCCCGTCGAGCAGCTCTCCGAAGAAGAGCTCGAGGCCGAGTGCTTCCGCGGCCGCACCGAGGCCTGCGACCTCCTCGGCCATTGATCCAACCCTTGCCCCCGGACCTCCTGGTCCTACACTCGTTCCCCCGTGAGCTCGGCCCCGCGTGACTACTACACCGTGCTCGGCGTCTCGCGCGACGTCGACGCCGCCGGGCTCAAGGCCGCGTACCGCAAGCTGGTCATCCAATACCACCCGGACCGGAACCCGGGCGACGCCGAGGCCGAGGCGCGCTTCCGCGAAGCCACGGAGGCGTACACCGTCCTCTCCGACGAGGAGCGGAGGAAGCGCTACGACCGCTACGGCCACGCCGCCTTCGGCGAGCCGGGCAAGTCGCCCTTCGAGGGCGGGGACTTCGGCTCGGTGGCCGACATGCTCGAGGGCCTCTTCGGCGAGGTCTTCCGGCGGCGCAAGAAGCACCTCGCCAAGGACCTCACCTACGACCTCACGGTCTCCTTCGTGGAGGCCGCGCTCGGCGCCGAGAAGAAGATCCGCGTCACGCGATCGGTGCCCTGCATGAGCTGCCGCGGCACGGGCGCCGCCCCCGGCTCCAACCCGCCGCCCTGCGCCGAGTGCAAGGGCACGGGCGAGACCAAGCTCAAGCGCGGCTTCCTCTCGAGCACGCGCCCCTGCGTCGCCTGCGGCGGCAAGGGCGTGCGCATCCTCGAGCCCTGCCCCTCGTGCAGCGGCCGCGGCAAGGAGAAGCGCGAGGACGAGCTCACCGTGCGCATCCCCCCGGGCGTGCAGGACGGCGCCGTCCGCACGGTGCGCGGCGGTGGCGAGATCGAGCCCGACTCCAAGGGCGATCTCCACGTCACCGTCCACATCGAGAAGCACCCGCTCTTCGAGCGCGACGGCGCCGACGTGCGCATGACGCTCCCGGTGAGCGTCCCGATGGCCGCGCTCGGCGCCACGGTCGAGGTGCCCACGCTCGAGGGCAAGGTGCAGATGAAGATCCCGCCCGGCACGCAGAGCGGGAAGGTCTTCCGCCTGCGCGGACGCGGCATCCCCGTCTTCGGCGGCGCCGCCAAGGGCGATCAGCTCGTCACCATCCAGGTCGAGATCCCGCAAGGGCTCGGCCGCAAACACCGCAAGCTCCTCGAGGAGCTCGAGGAGAGCCTCCCCGCCGACGCCCATCCCGTGCGCGCGGCCTACCTCGACACCCTCCGCAAGCTCGGTCTCTGACGGGCCCCCGCGATGTTCGAGGGCGGCTCGCGTGCTATTGCCCCGCCGATGGCCACCCCGCTCGAAGGCATCCTCTCGCGGCTCGACGAAGCCCCGAGGCTCCGCGCCGAGGGACGCGTGGAGGCCGTCTCGGGCCTGGCCATCCGCGTGACCCTGCCGGGGGCCTTCGTCGGTGAGCACGTCGTCCTCGAGCGCTCGGTGGGCGGGCCGCTCGGCGCCGAGGTCGTGGGCCTCGAGCGCGATCGCGCCGTCCTCCTCGCGCACGGCGAGGTGAGCGGTCTCGCCGCGGGCGACGCGGTGAAGCCCACCGGCCACCCCCTGCGCATCCCCGTGGGGAGCGCGCTCCTCGGCCGCGTCCTCGACGGGCTCGGGCGTCCGCTCGACGGAGGCCCCGCGCTCCCCCCCACGGCCGCCATCGTGAACGATCCGCCGCCGCCGCTCTCGCGCCCGATGATCGGCGCGCCGCTCTCGACGGGCGTGCGCGCCATCGACGGCCTCCTCACGCTCGGCCGCGGCCAGCGCGTGGGCCTCTTCGCGGGGAGCGGCGTGGGCAAGAGCTCCCTCCTCGCGCAGATCGCGCAGATGACCGAGGCCGAGTGCTTCGTCGTCGCCCTCGTGGGCGAGCGCGGCCGCGAGGTGCGCGAATTCCTCGAAGACGGCCTCGGCGAACAGGGCCGCGCGCGCGGCGTCGTCGTGGTGGCCACGAGCGATCGGCCCGCGCTCGAGCGGATGCGCGCCGTCGACGTCGCCACGCGCATCGCCGAATCGCTCCGCGACGAGGGCAAGGACGTGCTCCTCCTCGTCGACAGCGTCACGCGCTTCGCCCGCGCGGCGCGCGAGGTGGGGCTCGCGGCCGGCGAGCCGCCCACGCGGAGGGCCTATCCGCCGAGCGTCTTCGCCGCGCTCCCGCGACTCCTCGAGCGCGCGGGCCTCTCCGAGCACGGCTCCATCACCGCGCTCTACACGGTGCTCGTCGAGGCGGGCGACATGGAGGAGCCCATCGCCGACGAGATCCGCGGCATCCTCGACGGCCACATCGTCCTCGATCGCAAGCTCGCCTCGCGCGGGCACTTCCCCGCCATCGACGTGCCCGCGAGCCTCTCGCGCCTCTTCCCCAAGCTCGTGTCCAAGCCCCACCGCGAGGCGGCCGCGCGCTTCCGCGCCCTCCTCGCGGCGCTCGCCGACAAGCTCGATCTGCACGCGATGGGCGCGATCGAGCCCGGTCGCGATCCGCTCTTCGATCGCGCGCTCGCGCGGCGCGACGCGCTCGAGGCCTTCCTGCGGCAGGCCCAGGACGAGCGCTCGGGCTTCGACGAGACCGTGCGCCGCCTCCTCGAGGTGAGCTCGTGAACGCGCTCGAGCGCGGCCTCGATCGCCTCCTCGCGATGCCTTCGCCGGCCACGGACGCGCTCGAGGAAGCGCTCCTCCGCGAAGCCGTCGAGGCGCTCCGCGCGCGCCCCTATTTCGGCGCCGGCCTCGTCGATGAGGGCGACGACCATGCGCTCCTCCTCGAGGCCACGGCGAGCGTGCGGCTCTTCGTGCTCCACCACTTCGTCACGCCCCTCGAGCGCGACGAGGCGACGACGCGCGCCGCGCTCCGCCTCGTCGAGGCGCTCGAAGCCCGCGAGGACGCGCTCGCCCGACAAGCGCCCGCCCCGCTCGCGCTCCGCCACGAAGTCCTGCGCTACCTCCACCCGAGGCCGCTTGCGCGGAACCTCGAGGGTCTCCGCGAGCTCCTCGCCCGCGTCGAGGCGATGCCCGAACGGCGCGGCATCTTCCGCTTCCTCCGCGACAAGGCGCACCAGCACCTCCAGTTCTATCGCCTCTTCTTCCGCGCCAAGGCCTACCTCGCGCGGACGCGCCGCATCCGCGAGAAGCTTCCCCCGCGCGTCCGCGCGCTCCCCGTCGCGCTCGAGACCTTCTCCGCCGTCGAGCAGATGGGGCCCATCGTCGACAACTTCGTCTTCGACGGCCTCGGCAAGCCCGCCTCGGATCCCGCGGTCGCCATCGCCGACTTCGGCTTCCTCTACATGCAGATGGCGGACGAGCTCGTCGACTCGATCCTCCACCACGCGGGCTACGAGCGCACCATCACGCTCGTGCGGCGGCTCGCGCTCTCGCCCGAGGGGCGCGCGGCCTTCGTGCCCTTCATGCACGTCGAGGCGGCCGATCTCCACGAGGTCGGGCTCACCTTCGACTCACCGAACGAGAAGTACCGGACGACGCTCGGCGAGATGATCCTCGCTCTCCGCGAGCTGCGCGAAGTGATCGAGCGCGAGATCGAGCGGGTCGACGACGCGGAGGGTGTGCGGCGCGAGCTCTCCGCCTTCTTCCACCACTGCTTCTCGACCTTCCTCGACGAGCTCGAATTCCTCCGCTCGCGGCCGGGCGCGCGCCTCGACAAGCTCCCGCTCGGCGAGACGCTCTTCCACTTCTACCGCAAGAACAACCTCGTGATGATGCGGTGGCTCGGCCTCCGCGCGCGGCTCCGCGGAATCGATCCGCGGATCCCGGAGAAGCGCATCCGCGCCTTCGGCTACGTGCTCGCCACCTTCCAGGTCTTCGACGACCTCAAGGACCTCGCCGTCGACCTCGAGAAGCAGCCCAACTACGCGCTCCAGATCGCGGCGAGCCACCACCCGCACGAGCTCGCGCGCGCCGAGGCGCGCTTCTCCTCGCACCGCGAGGCCCTCCGCGTGCGCGACATCCCCTGGGTGAACCTCCGCATGCCCGGCACGGTCCTCACCTGCTTCCGCCTCGTGAAGCTCATCGCGCGCTCGCACTTCTCGTGGTTCGAGGACTACGTGATCGATCTCCGCTGGCGCCGGAACTGGCTCGTCCGCCGCGGCAACTTCAACCCCGGCGAGGCGCGCGGACACCTCCTCGAGGAAGCGCTCGGCGAAGGGCGGCGCCTCCCGCTCCCGGCGCTCGCGCGCGCCGTGCTCCGCGAGCTCTCGGTGCTCCATCGCGACGCGAGCCACGACGAGCTCCTCGCCTACGTCTTCGACGTGCTCGCCTTCGAGCGGCGCCCGGCGCTCTGCCTGGCCGCGCTCCCGAACCTCCACCGCGTCTACCGCATCCTCAACCTCTCGATGCGCATGGCGCCCGAGGAGAAGGCCCGGATCGTGCGCAAGATCCTCGAGATCGCGCCCGAGGAGGTCCTCGCCGTCGAGCCGCTCCCTCGTGACAACCCGGGTCTCCACGAGACATAGTCGCGCCGTGGCCAGCCTCGAAGACAAGAAGCGCGCCGTCGCGCGCTACATCGAAACCGTCTCCGCGGGAGACCTCGACGGAATCCTCTCGCTCTACACCGAGGACGCGACGCTCGAAGATCCCGTGGGCTCGGCGCCCGTGGTGGGTCACGCCGCCATCCGCGCCTTCTACGAGCGCGCGACCAAGATGGGCATCCGCCTCGAGCCCACCGGCCCCGTGCGCATCGCCGGCGACGAGGCGGCCTTCCCCTTCCGCGTGAGCACGGTAGGCGGCCCCAAGATGACCATCGACGTGATCGACGTCTTCCGCTTCGACGAGGCGGGCAAGGTCGTCTCCATGCGCGCCTACTGGGGCAAGGAGAACATGAAGATGGGCTGAGCCCTCACGCGCGCGAGGTGTCGCGCGTGACCACGCCACCCTGCACGTGGAAGTCCACGCGATCGCGCTCGAGCAAGATGAACTCGGGGTGCGTGGTCGTGAGGAAGACCTGCCCGCCGAGGCGCGAGATGCGCTCGAAGAGCCGCCGACTGCGCGTGCGATCGAGCTCGCTCGAGACGTCGTCGAGCAGGAGGATCGGCACCATCCCGAGGCGCTCGGCCACGTAGTCGAGCTCGGCGATCTTCATCGAGAGCGCGAGCGCGCGGTGCTGCCCCTGGCTCGCGTGATGGCGCGCGCCCACCTCGCCGAAGCGGAGCTCGAGATCGTCGAGGTGAGGGCCATCGGCCGTGAAGCCGCGGGCCCGATCCACGGGCCACGCGGCCTCGAGCGCGCGCAGGATCGCGCCCTCGTCGCCCTCGACGCGCGGGGCGTAGCGGGCCTCGAGCCGGAGCACGTCCCCTACGACCTGCTGGAAGGCGGCCTCGATGCGCGGAGCGATCTCCGTGACGAGCGCGCGGCGGTGCTCGACGATGACGGCCCCGTGCCGGGCCAGGAGGACGTCGTAGGGGGCCACGGCCCGCCGATCGACCTCCACCTCCTTGAGGAGACGATTGCGGCTCCTGAGGGCCTTCTCGTAGGCCGCGAGGGCCTCCGCGTAGAGGGGGGCGGTGGGCTCGAGGAGCTCGTCGAGGTAGGCGCGGCGGATCTCGGCGCTCCCGGTCGAGAGCGAGAGGTGCCCCGGGTGGAAGATCACGACCGGCAGGCGCTTGCGGAGGACGGCGGCGCTCTTCGGGCGCTTCCCGTCGAGGGTCACGCGCCGGGTGCGGCCCCGACCGAGCGCGACCGCGACCACCTGCGAGGTGTGCTCCGCGGCCACGCGCATCTTGAGCACGGCGTCGCCTGCGCCTAGCGCGATCACGTCGTCGGTCTTGGCGTTCCGGAAGCTCCGGAGCGTGCCGAGGAGGTAGATCGCCTCGAGCAGGTTGCTCTTGCCGGCTCCGTTCTCCCCGTGGATGACGTTGAAGTGGGGACCGGGCTCGACGTCGAGCCCTTCGAGGTTACGGAAGCCGTGCGTGGCGATGCGCTCGATGCGAAGCGCCCGCGGGCCTTCGGCCACGGATCAGATCCGCATGGGCATGACCACGCCCACGAAGTCGACGTCGTCGCCGACCGGACGGATCACGCCGGGGTCGAGCTCGCCCGAGAGCTCGAGCGAGACCTCGTCGTGGGAGAGGGCCTGGAGCGCGTCGAGGAGGTAGCGCGCGTTGAAGCCGATGGAGATCGAGTCGCCCGAGTAGTCGACGTCGACCTCCTCGAAGCCCTCGCCCACCTCGGGGTTCTGGCTCTGCACGCGGATGAGGCCCGGCTCGATGCAGAGCTGCACGCCGCCGCTCTTGTCGTGCGCGACGAGGCTGATGCGCCGGAGCGCCTCGACGAGGTTCGCGCGGCTCGCGACGATCTTCCGCGCGTGCTGCTTGGGGATGACCTTCTCGTAGGGCGGGAACTGCTCCTCCGCGAGCTTCACGCTGAGGAACTGTCCGTCGTGGCGGAAGAAGGCGCTGCCCGCGGCCTTGGCGATGCCGATGACGGGCGCGCCGCCCTTGTCGAGCGCGCGGACGTCGTCGAGGAGCTTGCGGAGCTCGGTGACACCCTTGTGCGGGATCAGCATCGAGAAGTCGAAGCTCGCGCCCGGGACCTTGCGCTCGGCCTTGGAGAGGCGGTGGCCGTCGGTCGTGACCATGCGCACGATCTCGCCCTTGCCCTCGAAGAGCGTGCCCGAGAGGTGCGGGCGCGTGTCGTCCGACGACATGGAGTAGTGCGTGAGCGTGATGAGCTCGACGAGGCGATCGGCCGGGACCTCCGCGAAGGTCGCGTCGACCGGCATGGGCAGCGGCGGGAAGTCGTGCCCCGGGAAGCCCGGCACCTTGTACTGCACCTTGCCGCAGCGGATGGTCAGACCCCGGTTCTCGCCGACCGTGATGGAGACCTCGCCCTGCGGGAGCGCCCGCACGATGTCGTGCAGCATCTTCGCGGAGACGGCGATCTGCCCTTCACGCACGACCTTGGCGGGCACCGTGGAGGTGACGCCCTGGTAGAGGTCGGTCGCGCTGAGCCGGAGCGCCTCGTCGCCCTGCGTGGCGAGCAAGACGTTGGAGAGGATGGGCATCGAGCCCTTGCGCTCCGCGACGCCGTGAGTGCGGGAGAGACCTCGCAGAAGGTCTCGCTTGTCGATGCTGAGCTCCATGGGTCCAGGCTTTAGGGGTCGATCAGGCTTCGAGATCGATCTGGGAAATTTAAAGATCGATCACGATCATCAGGGGTGTGGATTGGGGATGTTGGCCGCGAAGATCGCAATTTTCAACGGCAAATCGCGACGCGGAGCGGTGGATGGAAAAGTGGACACCTCGTGGATGAGTTTTTCCACAGCCTGTCCACGGGCGATGTCCAGAGCCTTGTCCACCGGATGCTCACATGCGAGAAAGTGAGACTATATCCTACATGAGCGAGAGACCATCCCCCGCGTCACGGCGCCCATGATGGATGAGGCCCCCTGGGGTGTCGAGCACCCCCCGCGGCTTCTCGCTTGGTTCGATCTAGAACGTGTTCTATTCTCGGGCGATGGGTCGGACGCAGGGGCTCGAGGGGTATCCGCGAGGACACTTCGTCGTCGCGTTCTCCGACGAGCTCGCGCAGGGCGAGCTCCGGCGTCTCCACTACTTCGGCCGCGAGCTCGTCCTCTTCCGTGATGCGGAGGGGAGGCCGCGCGTCCTCTCGGCGCACTGTCCGCACCGCGGGGCGCACCTCGGCGTGGGCGGGAGCGTCGTGGGGGGCGAGGTCCGCTGCCCCTTCCACGGCTTCCAATTCGACGGCCGCGGCCGCTGCACGAAGATCCCCTCGGGCGGGCGCGTCCCCGAGGAGGCCCGGCTCGAGGTCTTCGAGACCACCGAGCGGAACGGGATGATCACCGTGCGCTACGACCGCGGCGGCGTCGCGCCGGACTACGAGCTGCCCGAGCTCCCCGAGTGCCTCGACCCCGAATACTCCCCCTGGATGGTCCGCACCCTCCGCGTGCGCACGCACCCGCGGGAGATCGTCGAGAACGTCGTCGACTTCGCGCACTTCGAGCCCGTACACGAGACGTGTGCCGAGCGCTTCGAGAACGAGTTCCGCGGCCACCTCGCCGTCCAGCGGAGCGAGGGCGTCGGCGCCCCCACGCATCGCTTCGCGGGGACGGCGTACCGCATCGAGGCCGTCTACCACGGGCCGGGCGTGCAATTCTCGCGCTTCGAATCACGTGGCATCCGCGTGGTCTTCGTCAACGCCAACACCATGATCGACGAGGGCACGGTGGACCTCCGCTTCGGCGTGCGCGTCGCGACGGGCGGCGATCCCCGCTACCACGAGGGCTTCCTCCGGCATTTCATCGGCGACCTCCAGCGCGGATACGAGCAGGACGTCGCCATCTGGGAGCACAAGGTCTTCCGCGAGCACCCGGTGCTGGCCGAAGGAGACGGCCCCATCGGCGAGCTCCGCCGCTGGTATCGTCAGTTCTACACGTGAGGTCGACGATGAGTCTGAGAGAGCTCCAAGCGAAGGCGGTCCGCGATCCGGAGGGATTCTGGGGGGAGGCGGCGCGCGCCATCACCTTCCGCGTGCCGCCCGCGCGCGTCCTCGACGCGAGCCGCGCGCCCTTCTACCGATGGTTCGTCGGGGGCGAGCTCAACACCTCGGAGAATTGCCTCGACCGGCACGTGGCGGCGGGGCGCGGCGATCAGCTCGCGCTGATCTACGACAGCCCGGTCACCGGCACGATCGAGCGCTACACCTACCGTGAGCTGCTCTCTCGCGTGGAGAAGCTCGCGGGCGCGCTCGCCGCGCGCGGGATCGCGAAGGGCGATCGCGTCGTCATCTACCTCCCGATGATCCCCGAGGCCGCCATCGCGATGCTCGCCTGCGCGCGCCTCGGCGCCGTGCACTCGGTGGTCTTCGGGGGCTTCGCCGCCAAGGAGCTCGCCGCGCGCATCGACGACGCCAAGCCCAAGCTCGTGCTCTCCGCGTCCTGCGGCATCGAGCCGAACCGCGTCGTCGAGTACAAGCCGCTCCTCGACGAGGCCATCCGCCTCGCCACGCACGCGCCCGAGCGCTGCATCATCAAGCAGCGCGCCGCGCGCCGCGCCGAGCTCGTCGCCGGCCGCGACGAGGACTGGGACGAGGTCGAGCGGAGCGCCACGCCGCACCCGCCCGTCCCGGTCGAGTCCACCCATCCGCTCTACATCCTCTACACCTCGGGCACGACGGGATCGCCCAAGGGCGTGCTCCGCGACAACGGCGGGCACGCCGTCGCCCTCGCGTGGTCCATGGAGCACGTCTACGGCGTGAAGCCGGGCGAGGTCTTCTGGGCCGCCTCCGACGTCGGCTGGGTCGTCGGCCACAGCTACATCGTCTACGGACCGCTCCTCCACGGCTGCACCACCGTCCTCTACGAGGGCAAGCCCGTGGGCACGCCCGACGCGGGGGCCTTCTTTCGCGTCATCGCCGAGCACGGCGTCTCGGTCTTCTTCACCGCGCCCACGGCCTTCCGCGCCATCCGCCGCGAGGATCCCGAGGGAAAGCACGTGAGGCGCTACGACCTCTCCAAGCTCCGCGCGCTCTTCCTCGCCGGCGAGCGGAGCGATCCCACCACCGTCGCCTTCGCCGAAGAGCTGCTCGGCGTGCCCGTCGTCGATCACTACTGGCAGACGGAGACCGGTTGGCCCATCGCGGCCAACTGCCTCGGCATCGAGCGCCTCCCCGTGAAGCACGGCTCGCCCACCAAGCCCGTGCCGGGCTGGGACATCCGCGTGCTCGACGAGTTCGGCAAGGAGCTCCCCGCCGGCGAGATCGGCTCGGTCGTGGTGAAGCTCCCGCTCCCTCCGGGCAGCCTCCTCACCATCTACGGCGACGACGAGCGCTACGTGGAGAAGTACCTCTCGCGCTTCCCCGGCTTCTACGAGACCGCCGACGCGGGCTACCTCGACGAGGACGGCTACCTCTTCGTGATGGCGCGCACCGACGACGTCATCAACGTCGCGGGGCACCGCCTCTCCACCGGCGCGCTCGAGGAGGCGCTCGCCTCGCACCCCGACGTCGCCGAATGCGCCGTCGTCGGCGTGCACGACGAGCTCAAGGGACAGCTCCCGCTCGGCTTCGTCGTCCTCAAGGACGGGGTCGACCGGCCCCACGAAGAGGTAGAGCGCGAGATCGTCGCCCTCGTCCGCGAGCGCATCGGCCCCGTCGCGGCCTTCCGTCGCGCCGTGGTCGTGCCGCGCCTACCCAAGACACGGTCGGGGAAAATCCTGCGTAAGACGATGCAGGCCATTGCGGAGGAGCGTCAGGTCGACACACCGGCTACGATCGACGATCCTAGGATCCTCTCGGAGATCGGCGACGCGTTGCGTTCTTCGAAGAGCCCCTGAACACAACGCGGAACCCAAAGCCCACGAGATCCCGATGAGTAACGTCGTAGCCGACGGCAAGGTCGTCATCCTCAACTACACCCTGAAGAACGCCCAGGGCCTCGTCCTCGACGAGTCGACCCACGATGATCCGTTCCCCTACCTCCACGGCGCCGACAACATCGTGCCGGGCCTCGAGCGCGCGCTCACCGGGCGCAGCGTCGGCGAGAAGCTCGAAGTGAAGGTCGAGCCCAAGGACGGCTACGGCGAGCGCGAGGGCGTGCCGCAGGCGGTGCCCCGCTCCGCCTTCCCGCCCGACGCGCCCGTCATGGAGGGCATGCAGTTCTTCGCGTCCGACGGGCAGGGGAACCACATGCCGATCTGGGTCGTGGGCGTGCAGGGCGACGAGGTCCTCGTCGACGGCAACCACCCGCTCGCCGGTGAGGTCCTCCACTTCTCCGTGGAGATCCTCGGCGTCCGCGACGCCACGCGCGAAGAGATGGCGCACGGCCACCCGCACGGCGTCACCGGCCACGAAGGCCACGACCACTGAGGCGCGCGCCCGAGCGGCACGCGCCCGCGCTCAACGCCCTCGTCGCCGGAGCTCGTCGGCCCGGCGGTGGAGGGCGAGGAGCTCGCGCTGCACCTCGGGCGGCACGCTCTCGGCGAGGACGATCTTCCACTCGCCGCCGTCCTTGCGCAGGACGACGGGCGGGGCGTCGGTCTCGCCCTCGGGCCGCACCTCGCAGCGTTTCTCGCTGCAGTCGTAGGTGAGGCTCGCCTTGCGCGCGACGAGCCGGCCGAAGACGAAGCCGGTGAGGCCCTCCTGCTCCTCGACGCGGTAGTCGGCGAAGGTCTCGAGCATCGCCGCGCGGCTCACGAGCTCGAAGCGCTCGCGCATGAGGAGACGCCGCTGGATCTCGCGCTCGGGCACGTCGGCCACGCCGTAGGCTTCGAAGAGCGATTCGACGGTCTTCTCGGGCGTCGAGAAGCGCGGGTCGGGCTCGGCGCAGGCCGAGATCACGAGCGAGGCGAAGACGGCGAGGACGGCGCGCACGGCCCGCTTATCGCAGGCCTCGGGCGCCTTGGGCAAATAAGCGATCGGCTCGCGCCCCGGGCGCCGGGGTGGCAGAACGCGCCCCATGGCCCTGAAGGCGACGGTGTTCAAAGCCGAGGTCGAGGTCGCCGACGTGGATCGGGGGCATTACGGGACGTATGCGCTCACCATCGCGCGGCACCCCTCCGAGACCGACGTGCGCATGATGGTCCGCGTGCTCGCCTTCGCGCTCAACGCCACCGAGCGCCTCGAGTTCACGCGCGGCCTCTGCGTCGACGACGAGCCCGACCTCTGGGAGCGCGACCTCACCGGGGCCATCACCACCTGGATCGAGCTCGGCCAGCCCGACGAGAAGCGCCTCCGCAAGGCGGCCTCGCGCGCCTCGCGCGTCGTCGTCTACGGCTACGGCGGCCAAGCCACCCGCGCGTGGTGGGCGTCGCAGAAGACGGCCCTCGCCCGCGTGCGCGGCCTCGAGGTCTACGACGTCCCGCGCGAGGTGGCCGAGCGCCTCGGCGCGCTCGCCGAGCGCGACATGCGCCTCTCGTGCACCGTGCAGGAGGGCGGCGTCTTCTTCGGCACCGCGGGCGAGACGCTCCAGTTCGAGCTCGAGCGGCTCACCTGACGCGACGCGAGAGCGCGCTCGTTACGCGGGGCGCCGTGGTAGTCTCGGCCCGTGCGAGACGATACGGACCTGGCCCGGCTCGCCCGCGAGGGGCGGGAGCGGATCGAGAAGGAAGCGAGGCGAAAGGCCGAGGAGGCGCGGAGCCACGGCAACACGCACGTGCGCGTCGCGCTCGGGGTGCACTACGGGAGCCCGCGAAAGCGCGTCTCGGGCGTGATCATGGCGCTCGGCATCGTGGGGACGATCGCGACCGCATCCGCCGCGTCGGCCGTGGACAGCAGCGTGCCCGGCGAGATGGTGATCCTCCCGCTCTTCCTGACCTTCTACGGCGCGCTCGCGCTCGGCCTCCTCCAACCCACCGCGAGCGAGAGCCGCGTCGTGGCGGAGCATGCCTATGTCGAGGATCGGCCCTACCGCGTCACCGGCTACTTCGAATCGCTCTCCATTACGCCGATGCCGAAGATGACGCTCTCGGCGCAGCTCACCTTCGCGGGTGAGGTGCCGCCCACCTCGCTCGTCCGCGACATCGTGGGGCGGGTCGACACGCAGGCGACCGTGGAGCCCATGGGCAGCGGGCTCCTCGTCCAGAGCGGCCCCATCTCGGGCGTGACGGGCATCCGCTCGGGCGGCGTCTGGATCCACCGCAACCACATGATCGTGCCCTGGGTCCACGCCTTCCTCGACGAGGTCGCCGCCCCCCTGCACGCGCGCTATCCGCTCGCGCAGGTCGACTTCGATCGCCTCGTCTGATCCTTCGCCTTGCGCGCCGCGCGCCTCGTGCGCGATCCTCGCACGTCCCCCGAGGTCTCCGATGCGCGCGTGGAAGCTTTCGATCGTGGTGTTCGCGTTGCTCTGCGGCGCGGGCGGGTGCATGAGCTACGAGGAGGGCGCCCGCCAATATCACGTCGGCGCGTACTCCTGCCCCGCCGAGCGGGTCTCCGTCCGGCCTCGGCCCGATCTCGACGCCTACGACGTCACCTTCGGCGATCTGGTGAAGCCCAGCGAAGAGGTGTTGAACGACCCGGAGCGCTACGCCGTCTGGAAGAAGGAAGACGAGAAGCGCCGCGCGACCTACCGGAAGAACGGCGAGGTCTACGAGTCCACCGGCTGCGGCCAGACCGCGATCCTCCTCTGCTTCCACCCCCAGAACGTCGGCGGTCGGGGCGGCATGGATCCCACGCGGGTCGCCTGCGCGCCCCTCAAGGCCGGGCCGGACGTCGTGTACTGAGGCGCGCGGCGACGGGGTCGCTTGCCGTGCGCCGTGCGCCGCCCGAAGATGGGAGCGTGTGCGCCGGCTACAGCACCGTGGGGGAGGTCCGAGGCTGGGCCGATACGCGCCTCCTTCCCCTCTTCCCCGAGCTCTTCGCGCCGCAGGTCGAGCTCGTGCGGCCGACGCACCTCATGCCCGTCGTCGTCGGCCGTGAGGCGTGGCACGTCGAGCGGATGAAGTGGGGCTTCGTCCCGCGCTGGGGCGTCGCGCGCGGCGCCAAGCCCATGATCAACGCCCGCGCCGAGTCGCTCTTCGAGCGGCCCTATTTCCGCGAGGCGGCGCGGGAGCGGCGCGCCCTGGTCACGGCGACGGCGTTCTACGAGTGGGTCGCGGTGCCGGGGCAGAAGCGCAAGAAGCGCATCGCCTTCCGGCGGCGCGACGGCCGCGCGCTGCTCATCGCGGCGCTCTGGGAGCCGGGGCCCGAGGTGGCGACCTACACCCTCGTCACCACCGAGGCCTCGGCGCCGGTGCGCGCGATCCACGATCGCCAGCCCGTCGTCCTCGAGGAGGCAGAGCTCGACGCCTGGATGCACGACGGCGATCGCGCCGTGCTCCGCCCGAGCGAAGACGACGTGCTCGTCGGCGCCGAGGGCTAGGCCTCCGCCGAGCGCTCGGCGCGCTCCACGAGCTCGACGAGGCCCTCGAAGTCGAAGCGCGGCGCATGGCGAGGCGGCATGCGGCCGACGCCGCGCCGACGGAGGGCGAGGCGCGCGCGGCGGGCGAGGGCGCGGCGCGAGAGCATCGAGGTCGCCGGCACGTCGCGGCGCACGGGCTCGCGCGCGACGATCTCCTCGAGGAAATCGGCGAGGCGTTCGTAAGTCCGCGCCGAGGGATCGAAGGTCCACGCCTCGCGCGTCCGCGCGTCCACGGTGAACTCGCGCGCGATCGAGGTGAGCGCGTCGAGCGAGGGGCGAGGGCCTTCGTCGAGCGCGACGGCGGGCGCGAACGCCTCCTCGACGGTCTGGACGAGGCCGAGCCGCCGGAAGGGGTGGTGTTCGAGCACGAGGTTCACGGCGGGCACCCCCGCGAGGTGCGCCTCCACGAGGCTCCCGCTCCGCGCCGCGATCACCAGATCGGAGACGCGCACGAGCGGCGCGATGTCGCCCTCCGACTCGATCGCGACGTTGGGCACGCTCGCCAGATCCTCGAAGTGCGCGCGGTAGTTCTCGAGCTTCGTCGGGTGGAGACGGAGCACGAAGAGCACGTCGGGGTTCTCGGCCGCGAGCGCGCGGAGCAGGGCGATCGCGGGATCCCGCAGATCGCGCAGGTAGTGGATCGCCTCGTAGAGGTAGGGGAGCGGACGCTCGCCCACCATCGCGCGATCGGCCATCGGATCGCGGATCGCCGCCGGATAGGAGTCGACGAAGAGCACGCGCTTCTCTCGGCGCCGGAGGGCGGGGTCGAGGCGCGCGAGCACCTCGTCTCGCGGCACGCGCGAGAGGCGCACGTGGGAGGCGTGCTTGATCGATCCGCAGACGCGCACACGGCTCGGATCCATCGCGGGGTTCTCGAGCAGGAGCGCCTCGCGGAAGGCGTCGCCCCAGGCCACCCGTCCGTCGACGAGGCGCGATCCGAGCACCTCGTCGAAGCGGAAGCGATATTGGTTCACCGGGTTCGCGAACTGCTCCCAGATGAGGTTCACGTTGCGCTGGCGCGGCCCGAGGTCGGCCCACTTGCCGAGGAAGTGCGGGACGCTGTCGCTCACGTTGTCGAGGACGAGATCGGGCGCGACGCGTGGGAAGTCGCGCTCGAGGTGCCAGGTGTCGGTCCAGACCACCTCGTGCCCGCGCGCCGCGAGGGCGCGCTCGAGGAGGAGCAGGGCGAAGCGCTCGCGCTCGGGGTGCTCTTCGACGACGAGGACGCGCATCGATCAGCGCGCCTCGCCGCGCGACGCAGAGAAATCGGATCCGGCGGGGATCATCGCGCTACTCTACCGAAAATCGGGCGCACGGGCGCTCGACGCGACGCGCATGGTGAGATCGATCGGCACGCCCCTCTGCGCGCGCCTCCACGCGGGGGAGGCGCGATGAAGGGACGCTCCGTCCTCGTGCTCGTCCAGGCGCGCACCTCGTCGACGCGGCTCCCCGGCAAGGTGCTCCTCCCCGTCGGCGGGATCCCGCTCGCGATCCTCGCGGCGAAGCGCGCGGCGCGCGACGGGCTCCCCACGCGGCTCGCCACGAGCGTCGATCCGAGCGACGACGAGCTCGCCCGCCTCGCCGCGCGCGAGGGGATCGATGTCTTCCGCGGCGCGCTCGACGATCCGCTCGCGCGCTTCGTCGCGGCCTCGGCCGACCTCGGCGGAGGCGCCCTCGTCGTCCGCCTCACGGCCGACAACCCCTTCCCGGACGCCGAATTCGTGCGCGGGCTCGTCGAGGAATGCACCCGCCGCGGGCTCCGCTACCTCCGCGCCTCGACCGAGAGCGGCCTCGCCTACGGCCTGAGCGCCGAGGTCTTCGACGTCGACGCGCTCCGCGAGGCCGGCCGCGAGGCGCGCGATCCCTACGATCGCGAGCACGTCACGCCCTTCTTGCGCCGGCGCGTCGGCGACGCGATCGCCGCGCGCGATCCGTCGCTCGCGCCGTGCCCCCACCTACGCGCCACGATCGACACCTTCGACGACTACCAGCGCGCGCTCCGCGTCTTTTCGGGCGTGGACGATCCGGTGGGCGTCTCCTACCGCGCGCTCGTCGAGCGCCTCGCGGCCCTGCCCGACGCGCCCGCCCACGCGATCCCGCGCGCGGCGCGCGAACCGGGGCTCGCCCGCCTCGTGCTCGGTACGGCGCAGCTCGGCCTGCCCTACGGCGTCGCCAACGAGTCCGGGATGCCCGCCGAGGCCGAGGCCCACGCCATCGTCACGTCGGCCTTCGAGCACGGCGTGACGCACGTCGACACGGCGCGCGCCTACGGCGAGGCCGAGGCCCGTCTCGGCCGCGCGCTCTCCCGCCTCGGCGCCTCCTCACTCGCCGTGATCACCAAGCTCCGCCCCCTCGACGACGGCCTCGCGCGGAGCCCTCGCGAGTGGGCGCTCGAGGCCGAGCGGTCGCTGCTCGAATCCCTCGTCGCGCTCGGACGGCCCTCGGTGGACGTCCTCCTCTTCCACCGCGCGGGCGATCTCGATCTCGGCGAGGGGGTCGTGCTCGCCCGCCTCCTCGAGCTCCGCGCCGAAGGGCGCGTCGGCGCGCTCGGCGTCTCGGTCCAATCGCCGGTGGAGGCGCTGCGCGCGCTCGAGCGGCCGGAGCTCACGCACGTGCAGCTCCCCCTGAACCTCCTCGACCATCGCTTCGAGGCCGTGGCCGAGGCCCGCCTCGCGCGCCCCGACGTCACGATCGTCGCGCGGAGCGCGCTCCTCCAGGGGCTCCTCTCCGGCCGCGTGCCGCCCGCGCGTTTCCCGCGCGCCGGAGCGGTCGATCCCGCCTCCCTCCTCGCTACGCTGGGCGCGCTCGTCCGCGAGCTCGGCCGCGAGGATCTCGTCGATCTCGCGCTCGCCTACGTGCGCGGCGAGCCCTGGATCGACGCCGTCGTGCTCGGGATCGAGCGCGTGGACCAGCTCCGCGACGCCGCCCGGCGGTTCTCGACCCCGCCGCTCGACGCCGCCGCGCGCGCGCGCGTCCGTGAGGCGCTCCCCCGCTGCCCCGACGAGCTCCTGGACCCGAGCCGCTGGACGTTCGATGATCCGCCCGATGGACCCTGAGCGCTGCCACGACCCGTTCTCGCTCGAAGGCCGCGTCGCGCTCGTCACGGGCGCGGCGGGACACCTCGGGCGCGCGCTCTGCCAGGCGCTCGCCTCCGCGGGGGCGCGGGTCTTCCTCGCCGGTCGCACGGCCGCGCGCCTCGAGGCGTTCGCCGAGGAGCTGCGCGCCGCCGGGCATCGCGCCGACGCGCTCCCGCTCGACGTGACCTCCACGCGCTCCATCCTGGGCGCCGTCCGCACGATCGAGACCGAGGCCGGTCGCCTCGACGTCCTCGTGAACAACGCGCACGTGCCGCGGAGCGGCGCCTTCCTCGCCGCCCGGCGCGAAGACTTCGTGGAGGCGACGGAGCTCTCGGTCGCGGCCGCGCACGATCTCGTCACCGCCGCGCTCCCGCTCCTCGAGCGCGCCGCCCTCGACGGCTCGCCGAGCGTCGTGAACGTTTCCTCGATGTACGGCGTGGTCAGCCCCGATCCGCGCAACTACGCGAGCGAGGCCGAGCAGAACCCGCCCTTCTACGGCGCCGCCAAGGCCGCGCTCCTCCAGTACACGCGCCACGCCGCCGTGCACCTCGCCGCGCGGGGCATCCGCGTGAACGCGCTCTCCCCCGGCGCCTTCCCGGCGCCGGGCGCCGACCCTGCGCTCGTCGCGCGGCTCTCCGCCCGCATCCCGCTCGGACGCGTGGGCACGCCCGACGAGCTCGCGACGGCCCTGCTCTTCCTCGCCTCGCCGCGCTCGACCTTCGTCACGGGAGTGAACCTCCCCGTCGACGGGGGCTACACGGCCCACTGACCTCCACCCCCGAAAGCCCCATGAGTCGCCGTCGCAAAGCGATCCTCGCCCTCTTCACGCTCCTCGCGATCCTCGCCGCCGCCGGGGGGGTCGTCGTCCATCGACGCGGCTTCGATCGCATCGCCATGGGGCTCACGCTCTTCCGCGGCGTCGCGCAGGGCGAGAACTTCCGGCGCGCGTACGAGATCTTCCCCTCCACCACCATGCCCGCCTCGACGCGGCCGTATCGCTTCCCCGAGGGCGCGCCGATCGAGCTCCCGAAGCGCTTCACCTACAAGGGTGAGGATCGCGACGTGGAGACCTTCCTCGCCGAGACGGACACCAGCGCGCTCCTCGTCCTCCGCGGGGGCGAGCTCCGCTACGAGCGATACTTCGCGCCGGGCGGGCCCGACGTGCACTGGATCTCGTGGTCCGTCGCCAAGAGCTTCATCTCGGCCCTCGTGGGCATCGCCGTGCACGAGGGGCACATCCGGAGCATCGAGGAGCCCATCTCGGACTACGTCCCGGCGCTCCGCGGCTCGGGCTACGAGGGCGTGCGCATCAAGGACGTGCTCCAGATGTCGTCGGGCGTGCGCTGGGACGAGACCTACCTCAACCCCGTGAGCGACGTGAACCGCTTCGGCGCCGTGCTCTTCCTCGGCGGCTCGCTCGACGCCTTCACGGCCTCGCTCGTGCGCGAGCGCGAGCCCGGCACCTTCAACCACTACTCCTCGGCCGACACGCACGCGCTCGGCATGCTCCTCACCGAGGCCACCGGCCGCACCGTCACCGACTACATGCACGAGAAGCTCTGGGAGCCGCTCGGCATGGAGAGCCGCGGCCACTGGCTCGTCGACGACGAGGGCATGGAGATGGTCTTCGGCGGCCTCAACGCGATCGCGCGCGACTACGCCAAGCTCGGCGAGCTCTACCGCCTCCGCGGCGTCTTCCGCGGCGAATCGATCGTGCCCAGCGAGTGGGTCGACGCCTCGATCCGCCCCGACGCGCCGCACCTCACGCCCGAGGCCAAGAAGGACGACGTCTTCCCCGTCGGCTACGGCTATCAGTGGTGGATCCCCGAGGGCGACGAGGGCGAGTACTCCGCCATCGGCATCTACAACCAGTTCGTCTACGTGAACCCCACGCGCGACGTGGTGATCGTCAAGCTCTCGGCCTTCCGCAACTACGCGCTCGGCATCGACGAGAGCGCCTACCGCGAGCTCGAGACGATCGAATTCTTCCGCGCGATCGCCCGCTCACTCGGCTGAGCGCGGGGCCGCGCGCGCGAGCACGGCCGGCATCGCGCCGTAGTAGAGCGCGTTGGGTAAGAGGCGCACGAGGAAGCCCACGTCCGACGCCTCGCCGGGGAGCCCGAGGATGAGCGCGTCGGCGAGGCTCCACGACGCGTACCAGGCGAGCGCGAGGCGATCGAGCGCGCGATGCCAGCGGATCGCCTCGGGCGAGCCGAGCCGCGCTTCGACGTAGGGCCGACGGAGCACGATCAACGCGACGAAGAGGAGCTCGTAGACGAGGAAGAGGACGCGCGGCTCGGCGCTCACGAGCGCGAAGCTCACGACGAGCTCGGACGCGATCGGCACGACGAGCATCCAGCCGAGCGCGCGGAGGAGCCCACGTGTCGTGATCTCCACGCGCCCGTCGCCGCGGAGCGACTCGGCCGCGAGGAGGTAGCGGAGATCGCCGAGGAGCACGAAGGCGAGCGTCACCCACGTGGGGGCCGAGCCGGGGAGCCGGCCGATGCCGATCACCTCGTCCGCGGAGAACCACGCGTCCACGCAGGCGAGCAAGAAGAGCGCCGCCGCCGCGCGCCGCACGCTCGCGTGCCGTCCGGAGAACGCCCGCCGCGCGATCACGTAGCCGAGCACGGCCGAGGCGAGGAGGAGGCCCGGGTGCTGGGCGTGGCTCGCATAGAAGGACTCGAACATCACTCCTCGCCCGGCGGGAGCTTCCGCCCCGCCATCGCGCGGAGGTAGGCGACGAGCTCCCGTGCGCGCGTCTCCCGGTCGTCCACGTGCTTCGAGAGACCCGGCATCGCCGTGCGGAAGCGGACCGAGCGCGGCTCGAGGATGAAGCGCTCGATCCAGGCCTCGTCCATGTACTCGGTGATGCTCGCGGGGAAGTTCAGCTCGGGCCCGACGCGCCCTCCGTCGCCATTGATCGAATGGCAGCGCGCGCACTCGGTGCGGAAGGTGGCGAAGCCGCGCGCGACCTCGGGCGACGCGGGCTCGGGCGGTCGCATGCGCGCGTAGCGCTCCGCCTCGCTCGCGATCTCGATCGAGACGATCTGGTAGGGCCACTCCCAGCCCACCTCGGCGCCGCCTTCGACGGGCTCCCAGACGAGGTAGGCCGGCGCGAGCGGGACGCGCTCCACCTCGTCTCCGTCGCGCTTCTCGACCGAGAAGTCCGCGTCCTCCCGCGCGAGGGCGAGGTGCGCGCGGTGGCGGAGGAGCCGCTCGACGGAGACGCCCGCGCGGTAGCCGTCGGCGCAGCCGAAGACCACCTCGTCGGCCTCGCGCCAGCCGGGCCCGAAGCGCTCGTCGAGGAGCTCGACGGCCGGCACGGTGAGGAAGCGCACCCGACGCCTCTCGTAGGGATCGTCCACCGACACGGGCACGAGGCGCGTGCGGAGCGTCTCCACCTGGATCGGCGGCGCGCCTTCGACGGCGATCTCGGCGCCGCCGCTCGGCGCGGCGCGCCCGCAGGCCACGAGGAAGAGGGCGAGGAGCGAGAGGGATCTCATGGCGAGAGCTCACCGAGGGCGATCTCGACGCGCGTCGTGGACTCGGGCTGCGAGGGCCCGCGCGCGCACATGCAGAGGTGCTGGGCCTCGGTGATCACCCGTGCGCCGCGCGCGCCGCCGTGCTCGATCAGCGCCTCGGCGATCTCGCGCGTGAGGTCTTCCTGGATGCAGAAGCGCCGGGAGAGCACGTCGACGAGGCGCGGCAATTTCCCGAGCCCGAGGATCCGATCGCCCGGCAGGTAGCTCACGCTCGCGCGCCCGAAGAACGGCAGGAAGTGGTGCGCGCAGAGCGAGTAGAAGCGCACGTCGTGGACCGTGACCACGCCGCGGCGCTCGCCCGCCTCGAGCACGCGCGTCGTCTTGAGCACGGAGGCGGGATCGACGGCGTAGCCCGAGAGCAGCTCGCGGAAGGCGCGCTGGATCCGTGGCTCGCTCTCCGGATCGGCGAACCACGCGAGCGCGCGCGGATCGTCCGTGACGTGGGCGCGGAGCCACGCCGCGATGCTCGGCGCGCGATCGCCTTCGTCGGATTGGGTCATCTCTCTACCGTCCCCGGGCGCGCGACGTCCGCCTCACCCCGACGAGGTCCACTCTACCGCCGCAGGCGGCGAGGACCCAAACCGCGTCAGTCTTCCCAGGTGGCCGAGGGGAAGGCCGGGCCGGGCTTGGCGAAGAGGAAGCCCTGGAGGTGCGTGCACTGGAGCCGCACGAGCATGTCGCGCTCGGACTTGGTCTCGACGCCCTCGCCGACCACCTCGATGCCCATCGAGCGGCCGAGGTTCGCGAGCGCGAGCACCACGCGCTGCTTCACCGGATCGCGATCGATCCCGCGCACGAGCGACATGTCGAGCTTGACGAGGTCGGGGCGCACCGAGGCGAAGTAGCTCAGGCCGGCGTACCCCGCGCCAAGATCGTCGACCGCGATGCGGTAGCCGAGCTGGCGGAGGCGCGTGAGCCGGCTCTCGAGCTCGGCGATGCCCTCGAGCGTGGTGCGCTCGGTGATCTCGAGGACCACGCGGTGCGCCTGGCGCGAGAGCGGCGCCGTCGCGTCGAAGAAATCGGCGTCGGCGAGGTCCACGGGGTGGACGTTCACGAAGAAGACGGGCCCGCGCGGCACGTGCTCGATCGCCTCCGCGATGCGCGCGCGTATCGTGCGGCCGAGGAGGTGGAGGTTGCCGAGCTTCTCGGCCGCGTCGAGCACCGCGCCCGGGTGAGGGAGCGAGGGCTCCTCGGTGCGCATCAACGCCTCGAAGCCGTAGGTCTGCCGGAGATCGGCGGAGATGATCGGCTGGAAGGCGATCCACAGCGTGTCGAGCGCGTTCTGGAAGACCCGCTCGAGCTCCTTGCGGCTCCCCATCGGATCGGTCGCGCGGATCATCTGGCGCGCGTAGAGCGCGTCGCGGACGGTCCGGAGCAGCTCCTCGGAGGCGATGGGCTTGAGCAGGTAGCGGAAGGCGCCGTGCTCCACCGCGCCGCGCGCCGAGTCGATGCTCGGCTGACCGGTGAGGAAGACCACGGGCACGTCGAGCGAGCGCGCGCGCACCGCGCGGAGCAGGTCGAGGCCGTCGCGCCCCGGCATCCGCAGGTCGGTGATGAGCATGTCGAAGCGCTCGGACTCGATCCGCGAGAGCGCCTCGTCGGCCGAGGTGGTGGCCACGATCTCGTGACCCGCGCGGGTGAGGATCCGCTCGAGCAGGCGCAGCACCGCGGGCTCGTCGTCGACGACGAGCAGACGGCCGAGGATCGACTCCTTGTTCGATCCGCCGTTCGACGGCGGCATCTCGGAAAGACTCTGCGCCGGCATCATGACCAGGGGTTTACACTAACGAGTGAATTTTTCTACTGCTTTGTATTCCGCATGTCGAGTGCCCAGTTTCGACGTGACCCAGGCGAGGCTTTCGGCCTGCACGCGCGCGTCCTCGTACTCGGCGAAGGCCGGCGAGGCGCGGCGCAGGAGCTCACGCCCCGCGATGAAGGGCGCGCGCGCGAAGTGGTAGAGGTGGAAGGGCCCGGCCGAGGGCACCCCGAATTGGGCGCGCGTCCACGGCGGGACGAACCACGAGACGAACGCGAGCTCGCGGCCGTATTCGAGCCATTCCGCGAGGGAGCCCCCCTTGGGCTCGAAGGCCTCGACGTAGGACTGGACGAGGTGGCGCCCGTCGTCGCCCGAGCGGTTGCAGGACTTCACCTCGCTCGCCCACATCAGCGCCGCCGCCTCGCCCACGTTCGCCGGGTACCAGGGCGGCTGGACGCCCATGAGATGGCCGACGTAGCGCCAGAAGTGGAGGAGCGCCTCGATCTCGTCGCGCGTGGTGAGGTAGCCGAGGAGGCGCAGGCCGTAGCCCGGGATGAAGCTCCCACCCATGAGCGTGAGGAGCGCGTCGCCCTGGCTGATGGGCACGCCCCACGCGTCGAGATCCCATTGGGGATGCGAGAGGAGCCCGGCGCGGACGAAGACGTGCATGAGCCGTACGCGGAGCGCGGTGCGGACGCCGACGCCGCGCGGCCGGAGCCCGCCGGGCGCGGCCACGTCGATCCAGAACGAGGCCGTCTCGAGGAAGCGGTTCAGGGCGGTCTTGCCCGCGTAGGCGCCCGTGAAGACGAGGGGCTTGGCCACGGAGCTCTCGCGATAGCCGTGGAGCGTGATCGCGCCCGCGAAGCTGAAGAGGTCGCGCCCGAAGCGCCGGAAGACGCGGGCGCCTTCCTCGACGCGCGCCCAGTCGACCCACGAGGGCACGGTCTCGATCTCCTCGAAGAGGGCACGGAGCGAGGCGGGGGCGTCGGGGATGGCGTCCACCCCGTGCTCGAGCGCGCGATCGACCAGCGCGCGCCCCGCGTCCTGGCCGCGCGTGAGGTAGACCTCGGCGACGAAGCGCTCGGCCACCGGGTCGGCGCGGTAATACGACTCGCCCCAGATGCGCACGGTCTCGTCGTCGAGCGCGCCGGGTGGCCCGAAGATCGAGGCGACGACCTTGCTCGCGGCCCGGTAGAAGGGTTTGTCGCGGTTCTCGAAGAAACGGAACTCACCGGGCAGCTTGCCGGCGTAGGCGGCCGGATCGAATTGCACGCGGTGGGTGGTGGGCTTCTCGCTCGGTTCGGCGCTCATTCGGTCCTCGTCGTGAAGAGCTCCTCGACGCGTGCGACGAGCTCTTCGGCGGTGAAGGGCTTCTTCAGGAACGACCCTCGGAGGGTGGGATCGGCCTCGTCGAGGCCGTGCACCTGCGCGTAGCCGCTCAGGTAGAGCGCGGGCAGCGAGGGCCTCCGCTCGCGGAGCGCGCGCACGAGATCGACGCCGGTCATCCCCGGCATCATCACGTCGGTGACCACGGCCGCGACCTCGTCGACCGTGGCGTCGTAGAAGGCGAGCGCCTCCTCGCCGCCTGCCGCGAGGTGCACCCGATAGCCCGCGTCTTCGAGCACGGCCCCGAGGATCCGCCGCACCGAGGCCTCGTCGTCGACGACGAGCACGAGCTTCTGGTCCTCGTCGACGGCGCGAGGCGGCGCGTCCTGCGACGGCTCGGGCTCGGCGGAGGAGGAGACCTCTTGGGCGCGCGGGAAGTAGAGGCGGACCACCGTCCCCTCGCCGGGCTTCGAGTCGATGAGGAGCCCGCCGCCGTATTGGGAGACGATGCCGTAGACCATCGCGAGCCCGAGGCCCGTGCCGCCCTGCCCCTTCGTGGAGAAGAAGGGCTCGATGGCGCGGTGCTTCACCGCCTCGGGCATACCCGCGCCGTCGTCCTCCACCTCGAGCATCACGTAGTCGCCGGACGCCACGGTGGGCTGCACGTCGAAGATCGGCGTGTCCAAGCGCACGTCGCGGAGGCGCACGCGGATGTGCCCATCGCCCTCGATCGCGTCGCGCGCGTTGATGACGAGGTTCAAGAGCACCTGGTCGAGCTGCGAGGGCTCCGCGGTGATCTTGCCCGTGCACCCTTCGGTGGAGAGCTCGATGGAGATGGCGTCGCCGACGACGCGGCCGATCATCCCGAGCGATTCGCGCACCACGCGGACGGGATCGACGGCGCGCGTCTCGAGCACCGCCTGCCGCCCGAACGCTAGGAGTCGATGCGTGAGGTCGCTCGCCCGCTCGACCGCGCGCGAGATCTCGTCGAGCGAGGGATCGGAGATCCGCCGCTTCATGCTCGCGGCGTGTGCGCCGATCACCGTGAGCAGGTTGTTGAAGTCGTGCGCGATCCCTCCAGCGAGCCGGCCGAGCGCCTCCATCTTCTGGGCCTGGAGGAGCTGCGCCTCGTATCGCTTGCGCATCGTGACGTCGAGCGCCGTGCCGACGTAGCCCGTGGGCTTGCCGTGGTGATCGAAGATCGGCGTCGCCTCGCCGAAGACGTCGACGATCTCTCCGTCGGTGCGCACGATGCGGTATTCCCACGGCCCGATCGGCTCGCCGAGGCTCACGGCGGCGGCGATGCCCGTGATGCGATCGCGATCATCGGGGTGGACCATCGAGAAGTAGAGCTCGGGTGTCACCTTCACGTCGAAGGGCACGCCGCACATCCGGTAGATCTGCTCGGACCACTCGGCCTCGCCCGTCTCCGGGTACCACTCGAAGGTGCCCACCTTGGCGATCTGCTGCGCGCGGCGGAAGGCCTGCTCACGGCGCCATAGGTTGGCTTCGGCCTCGACGCGATCCGTCATGTCGAGGAGCGCGCCGACGAACCGCAGCGCGCGCCCCGACGCGCCCGAGGCGACCTGGCTGATCATGTGGATGTGGCGGATCGACCCATCGGGGCGGAGCACGCGGAAGTCCACCGGCTCGGCCTCGATCGCGGCCACGGCGCGGCGCGAGACCTCGCGGACCCACGCCGCGTCATCTTCGTGGATGCGCGCGAAGAACGCCTCGGACGAGGGTTTCACGCTGCGGTCGTATCCGAGGATGACGTAGAGCTGCTCCGACCAATGAATGACGTCGTTCTCGAGATCCCACGCGAAGGTCCCGACGTTGGTCACCTTCTCGGCCATCGCGAGGAGCTGCTCGCGCACGTCGAGAGCGAAGGCGTTCGCGAGCGCCGGCCGCTCCGGTCCCTCGAGCGCCCCCCCCATCGTCCGAGACGACTGGTCCTCGGGTTCCTCCATGATCGGCCCGAGTGTACGGGATCGGAGGCCCGTCGATCGTCCTTTTTCGCGGTCGGGTTCTCCCTCGGAACGGTGCGCTCCAGGCGCAAGAATCGGCGCTGCGCGATCTTGAATCCCCTATTTCGGTGCTTACGGTGACGAGAGATGCGACCCGATCGACTCACCACCAAGACCCGCGAAGCGCTCGTCGACGCTCAGAACCTCGCCAACGACAAAGGCCATCCCGAGGTCGTCCCCGAGCACTACTTGATCTCGCTCATCCGTCAGGAAGAGGGGCTCGCCCGTCCGGTGCTCGAGCGCGCCGGGGCCAACGTCACCACCGTCCTCGAACGCGCGGAGCGAGGGCTCTCGAGGCTCCCCGTGGTGCACGGAGGCGCCGAGGCCACCCTCTCTCGCCGGCTCCGCCAGGTGCTCACGCGGGCGTGGAAGGAGACGGAGGCCAAGAAGGACGAGTACACGGCGGCCGACCACGTGCTCCTCGCGATGGTCCAAGAAGACGACGCGATGCGCGCGGTGATCGGCGTCGACGCCTCGGCGCTCGCGCAGGCCATCGACGCCGTGCGCGGCGGGCAGCGGGTCACCGACCCCGACCCCGAGGGCAAGTTCCAGGCGCTCGAGAAGTACACGCGCGACATCACGGCGCTCGCCAAGAAGGGCAAGCTCGATCCGGTCATCGGGCGCGACGAGGAGATCCGGCGCGTGCTCCAGGTCCTCTCGCGCCGCACCAAGAACAACCCGGTGATCATCGGCGAGCCGGGCGTCGGGAAGACGGCCATCGTCGAGGGCATCGGCCAGCGCATCGCCAAGGGCGACGTGCCCGAGTCGCTGCAGAACAAGCGCGTCCTCGCCCTCGATCTCGGCGCGATGGTCGCGGGCTCGAAGTTCCGCGGCGAGTTCGAGGAGCGCCTCAAGGCCGTGCTCCAGGAGATCGAGAAGGCCGAGGGGCAGATCATCCTCTTCATCGACGAGCTCCACACGCTCGTCGGCGCCGGCGCGGCCGAGGGCTCGATGGACGCGAGCAACATGCTCAAGCCGGCGCTCGCCCGAGGCGAGCTCCGCTGCATCGGCGCGACCACGCTCGAGGAGTACCGCAAACACATCGAGAAGGACGCGGCGCTCGCGCGGCGTTTCCAGCCGGTCTTCGCCAACGAGCCGAGCGTCGCCGACACCATCGCGATCCTCCGCGGGCTCAAGGAGCGCTACGAGGTCCACCACGGCATCCGCATCCAGGACTCGGCGCTCGTCGCGGCGGCCACGCTCAGCGACCGGTACATCACCGATCGCTTCCTCCCCGACAAGGCCATCGACCTCGTCGACGAGGCCGCGTCGCGCCTCAAGATGGAGATCGAGTCGCTCCCGAGCGAGATCGACCAGCTCGAGCGGCGCGCCACGCAGCTCGAGATCGAGCGCGCGGCCCTCAAGCGCGAGAGCGATCCCGCGAGCCAGAAGCGCCTCGCCGAGCTCGAGGCCGAGCTCTCCGAGCTGAGCGAGAAGCGCTCGACGATGCGCGCCAAGTGGATGCGCGAGAAGGAGCTCATCGAGGTCATCCGCGACAAGAAGGAGGCCATCGAGGAGGCTCGGGTCGACGCGGAGCGCGCGCAGCGCACGGGCGATCTCGACAAGGCGAGCCGCCTCCTCTACGGCGACATCCCCGCGCTCCAGCGCGAGCTCACCGAGGCACAGCAGAAGCTCGCCGAGGTGCAGAAGGAGGGGAGCTACCTCAACGAAGAGGTCACCGAGGAGGAGATCGCCGAGATCGTCTCGCGGTGGACGGGCATCCCCGTGAGCAAGATGCTCGAGGGCGAGAAGGAGAAGCTCCTCAAGATGGAGGAGAAGCTCTCCGAGCGGCTCGTCGGCCAGAAGGAGGCGATCACGGCCGTGAGCAACGCGGTGCGCCGATCGCGCGCCGGGCTCGGCGACCCCAACCGCCCCATCGGCTCCTTCCTCTTCCTCGGCCCCACCGGCGTGGGCAAGACCGAGCTCGCGCGCGCCCTCGCGGAGCTCCTCTTCAACGACGAGCGCGCGATGGTGCGCATCGACATGAGCGAGTACATGGAGAAGCACGCCGTGAGCCGGCTCATCGGCGCGCCTCCGGGCTACGTCGGCTACGAGGAGGGCGGTCAGCTCACCGAGCCCGTTCGGCGGCGCCCCTACTCCGTCATCCTCTTCGACGAGGTGGAGAAGGCGCACCCGGACGTGTGGAACACGCTCCTCCAGGTGCTCGACGACGGCCGCCTCACCGACGGTCAGGGGCGCACGGTCGACTTCACCAACACGGTGATCGTCCTCACCTCGAACGTGGGCAGCGCCGAGATCCAGGACATCGCCGACGAGACGGCGCGGCGGAACGCGGTGATGCACATCCTCCGCCAGCACTTCCGGCCCGAGTTCCTCAACCGGCTCGACGAGATCATCGTCTTCCACCCGCTCGGCAAGGAGGAGCTCCGCGCCATCGTCGACATCCAGCTCGCGCGCTTCGAGAAGCGCCTCGCGGAGCGTGAGCTCGGCCTCGAGGTCACCGACGCCGCCAAGGACGCGCTCGGCGAGCTCGGCTACGACCCCACCTACGGCGCGCGGCCGCTCAAGCGGGCCATCCAGCGCTACGTGGAGAACCCGCTCGCCGAGGACCTCCTCATGGGTCGATACGCGCCGGGCGACGTGGTGGTGATCGACGCCATCGACGGGAAGCTCGGCTTCACGCGCAAGCGGCGGAACGGCGGCGGGACGACGGAGACGAGCGCGCACGTCTGAACGCAACCGGCGCGCCGCGGGGCCGATGCATGGGGCACCACTTCCAAGGAGGCCCCATGCTCACGGTCCTTTCGCTCTCGCCGCTCTTCGCCCCGCTCCTGCTCGAGGTCCTGAGGCCCACGGGCCCGCGCCTTCCGGCGCGCATCCTCGTCGGCTCACTGCTCCTCTTCGCGCTGGGCGCCGTGACGTTCCAGCGGGTCGAGCCCCTCGAGGCCTTCGCGATCCACGCCGCCGCCGCGGCCCTCGTCCGGTGTCTCGGACGCCGGAGCGACGTGATCACCGAGATCCTCGACGTCGGGCTCGTCTCGCTCCTCATCGGCTGCGCGCTCGCCGGCGCCTTCTACGTCGTCTCGAGCCCTCGCCTCTCCCTCACCACCGCCCTCTCGGGGCTCCTGATCGCCGCCCTCCCGTGGATCCGGCTGCGGGGCGACGTTGCGCTCCGGGACTGGGCCAAGTAGATCAACGTCTTGCGCCCCGCGGGCCTTCGTGCCAAGGTCCGCCCCCACTCGGCCCTTTCGGGGGCGGCAAGGTGGCCATGAACGAGGATTTGATGACGAACGTCGAGGCGATTCAGTGTAAGCCCGTCGAGGTCCAGGTTGGAGACCGCGGCGTGGAGCGTGCGGTCAAGCATCTCAAGCGGAAGATGGCCGCCGAGGGAATCCTGCGTGAGCTGAAGCGTCGCCGTCACTACATGAAGCCGTCGGTGCGTCGCCGGAAGAAGGCCGCCGAGGCCTCGCGCCGTCGCCGCAAGCGCCTCCGTCAGCCGGATGCGGCCTGAGCGCCCGCGCCCACAAATTCCTCCAAGCCCGCGAAACCCGTGGGCTTTTCTGTTTTCCCTCCTCCTCTTTTCGGGCCTGCTCGTCGGCTGCGCTCCCGAGGAGCGCCCGTACCCGCCCGACCGTCCCACGACGCCCCCGCCCGGGCTGAGCGTCCGCGAGTGGGGTGAGAAGATCTTCCGCGATCAGGGCTGCGCCGGCTGCCACGACCTCGGCGGCACCGACGGCGCCGGGGGCACGCTCGTGGGCATCCTCGGCCGGGAGCGCCGGCTGAGCACGGGCGAGGTCGTCGTCGCCGACGAGGACTACCTCCGGACGAGCATCCTCAGCCCCAACGCCCAGATCGTCGCGGGGCGCCCCGCCGTGATGCCGAGCTATCGCGACAAGCTCGGCCCGGCCGAGATCGACGCGCTCGTCACCTTCCTCGCCCAGTTGAGGTAGGTCGGAGCCGCCTGCGCCATGAGGACGAGATCGCTTGCGCGTGCGTCGTGCCCGCGCTTCATCCCGCCCATGACGAAGATCACGGTCGGGCTCGCGCTCCTCTCGCTGTCGGCGTGCGGCGGCGCTTCGCCGGGGCCGAGCCCGCCGGGCGAAGCGGCGTCCGAAGGTGAGGCGGCGGAGGTCGCGAGCGGCGAGCTCGCGGCCGAGGCGCGCGAGGTGCTCGGCGAGCGCTGCGACGCCCGGTACACGGGCCTCATGGACCTCACCGCGATCTTCGTCGACGTACCTTCCGAGCGCGGACGCGTCGTCGTTCCCGCGCTCGGCGATGGCTACGTCATCGACTGCCGTCCCGAGGGCACGCGGCTCGTCTTGGCGCACCACCCCGAGCGCGCGCGGGAGGTGGAGCTCGAGCTCGATCCCCACGTGAAGGAGGAGCCCGATCTCGCGGCCGAAGGGAACCGCATCGCCCGCGAGCACGAGGCTCGCGCCAAGTCGGCGGGGGCTGCGGAGATCACGCACTCCAAGGTGTGGATGGTCGGCGAGACCTCGTTCTTCTACTTCTTCGGGGCGCGTCGCGACGACGGGGAGACCGAGGCGATGCTCCACGTCTACGGGCTCATCCCCTGCGAAGGGGGGCTCCTTCGGTACCACGCGAGCGAACGCACCCAGGATCCCGAGGCGCTCGACGCGCGCACGGTCGAAGGGCTCCTCATCCTCGCGAACGGGTTCATGGTCCTTCCGCCGCCATGAGGGAGCACGGCGGGATCCGCAGCGCGGGCGCGGGTCAGCCACCGCGCCGCTCGCGCAGCACGGACTCGAAGGCCGCGCCGAAGAGCACGGAGAAGGTGCCGAGCCAGATCCACATCATGAGCACGACGACGCCCGTGAGCGCGCCGTAGGTCTTGGTGTAGTCGGCGAAGACGTCCACGTAGATCGAGAAGCCGAAGGAGACGACGATCCAGAGCGCCGTGGCGACGACGACGCCGGGGCTCAGCACGGTGCGGATTCGGATCGGCGCGCCTTCGGCGAGGCGGAAGAGGACGCCGATCGAGGCGACGACCGTCGCCGTGAGGAAGAGCCAGCGCGCGCTCCGTAGGAGCCGCCACGCGCCTTCGAGCTGGAGGAGCTCGAGGATCGGGGGGACGGCGGCGATGAGGCCGACCGCGATCGTGATGAAGACGACGGTGCCGACCATCATCGCGAAGGCAAGGAGGCGCTGGCGGAGGGCGCTCCGCACCTCGCCGAGCCCGAAGATCCACTGGATGGCCTTGAGGAGGTTGAAGGCGCCGCGCGAGGCGCTCCAGAAGGCCACGACGAGGGCGGCGATCACGCCCCCGCCGAGCTTCCCCGGCGTGTCCTGCGCGAGGTCGTCGAGCTGACGGCGGAGGATGGAGCTCGCGTCCTCGGGCAGGAGCTTCGCGAGCGACTCGGCGTGGTGCGCCATGGTCTCGGCGTCGGCGACGAGGCCGTAGCCGAAGACCGCGGCGATGAGGGCCGGGAAGAGCGAGAGGAAGACGTAGAACGCGACGCCCGCGGAGAAGAGCGCGGCGTGCCGCTCGGAGGAGCGGCGGAGGGTCGCGGCGAAGACGTTCAGGAGCTCCCGCATCGATGCACGCCCCCACGATAGCGTGCGGGCGGGGGGCTCAGGCGAATTCGAGGACGAGCCCCACGTCGAGGCGCGTGATGCCGTCGGGGGCGCGCTCGCTCCGGAGGTCTTCGTAGGAGAGGGCGAAGTCGGTGAGCCCGCCGAGCTGGAAGACGTGCGTGTAGTACGCCTCGAAGACGGCGCTCTGCCAGCAGCCGAGCTCGATGGGGATGCCCTTGAGGCGGCCGACCACGCGCTTCGGCGAGGACTCGATCGGCTCGAAGGTGAGGTAGTCGAGGTACTGCGCGAGGACCTTGGGCAGACGGCTCCCGATCATGCGCGGCGAGAGGATCGAGAGGAGCCATTTGTACACGCCGCGGATGTCGGCCTCGGCCTGCGCGATGGTGCGGCGGCGGACGAATTCGTGGAAGGGCAGGCCGGTGAGATCGGCGCAGATCACGCCCGCGTGGGCGAGCGGCATCACGTCGTAGAAATTCGACGCGAGGAAGACCTGGTCGAAGAAGGCCGCCACGGCGGGATCGGGGAAGGCGGCCTTCATCGCGTCGACACCGCCCGGGACGTGCGCTTCGACGTATTCGAGGTGCCCGCGGTAGGCGATGCCCTTGACGTGGAAGGGGCTCTCGCCCGGCGGATACCGCAGCGAACGGAGCTCGCTTCCGTCGGTGATGAGGCTCACACCCATCGCTTCAAGATAGCGCCGATCGCGGAGCGGGGAAAACCGGCCCCGTTCCGCCGAGCGCGCGACTCTGGCATCGTCGTCGCGATGCGCGCCCTCTTCCTCCTCGGCCTCGCCGCGCTCGCCGCGTGCGGGAGCGAAACTCCGAAGGACACGAACGAGCCTCCGGAAGATCCTCCCGAGCTCCGCTGGCCGAGGGCGTTCGGATCCACCGACGAGCTCGGCGAGCGCCGCGGGCGACGCTTCGCGCGCGCCATCGTGCACCTGCACTCGCCGCTCTCGCACGACGCGTGCGACGGCGAAGGCTGGGTCGACGGCGCGCTCGCCGACGAGGCCTGCCTCGCGAGCCTGCGCGACGCGCTCTGCACCCTCCGCGTCGACGTGGCGATGATCACCGACCACGCGCCGCACGTGAACACCGTGCCCTTCGAGGACGCCTACCTGCGCGATCCCGCCGACGAGGAGATCCGCGACGACGAAGGCGCGCTCGTCGCGACGCGGATCGCGTGCGCCTCGGGGCATCGTGTGCTCGTCCGCCTCGGCAGCGAGAACGACCTCATGCCCATCGGGCTCTCGCGCCACCCCGGCGACGGCCTCTCGGTCGGCGAGCTGAACGAGCTCTACGACGGGAACGACGAAGCCGCGGTCGAGGCGTTCCGCGAAGCGGGTGCGCTCGTCTGGGCGGCGCACGGCGAGTCCAAGCCCTTCGCGCACGTGCGCGCGCTCGGTCTCGACGGAATGGAGATCTACAACCTCCACGCGAACGTCGACCCGACGATCCGCCGCGACTACCTCGGCCTCGGGCCGCTCGACTTCGCGGGGGCGCTCCTCCAGTTCGCGCTCAGAAAGACCCTCGCGCCCGACCTCGCGGTGCTCGCCTTCCTCGAGGAGAGCCGCCCGGCGCTCGCGACCTTCGACGCGCTCCTCGCCGACGGGATGCGCATCACCGGCACCGGCGGCTGCGACGCGCACGAGAACACCTTCCCCGTCGAGCTCGCCGACGGCGAACGCGCCGACAGCTACCGCCGCATGATGAGCTGGATCACCAACCACCTCCTCGTCGACGAGCGCTCGCCCGAGGGCGTGCACGAGGCGCTCGAGCGCGGGCGCGTCTTCGTGGTCTTCGAGGTGCTCGGCACCCCGCGTGGGCTCGACTTCGTGGCCGAGGCCGAGGGCGAGCTCTTCGAGATGGGCGAGACGGCGCCGCTCGGCGCGACCCTGCGCGTCGCGGGGCCCACGATCGACGCGCGCTGGCCGTCCGAGGGCGCGAGCTACGTGGTGCGCCTCCTCCGCGCCACGCCCGAGGGCGCGGTCGAGGTCGCCTCGGCCGTCGACGAGGGGCTCGAGCACACGCCCACCGAAGCCGGCGCCTACCGCGTCGAGATCCGCATGCTCCCGGAGCACGCGCGCCCCTTCCTGGGCTCGCTCGCCGACGACCTCGTGCGCGAGGTCCCCTGGATCTACTCCAACGCCATCTTCGTCGAGTAGTGGTACTAAGGGGCCGTGACCCTCGATCCGAAGAAAGTCGGGCAGAAGACCGAGCCCCACCGCGTGCGGTACGTCGATCGCGACGTGCTCCTCTACAACCTCGCCATCGGCGCCGAAGCAGAGCGCGATCTCCCGTTGCTCTACGAGGGCTTCGGCCCCAAGGTCGTGCCGTCGTTCGCGGTGATCCTCGCGTGGCCCGCGATCACCGAGCTCTTCGACATCGTGATGGGCGGTGACCTCTCGGGCATCGTGCACGGCGCGCAGTCGATCCGCCTGCACAGGCCGCTCCCGCCCGAGGCCGAGGTCTTCACCACGGGGCGCATCGACGGCTTCTACGACCTCAAGCGCCTCGCCGTCTCCGTGCTCTCCACCGAGACGCGCACGGCGGGCGGCGAGCTCCTCGCCGAGACGGAATGGGAGGTCGTGCACCTCACCGAGGGCGGCTTCGGCGGCGAGAAGCCTCCCAAGAAGCCGCGCCCGCCCAAGCCCGACGCGGCGCCGCTCTTCGAGGTCGAGGTGGAGACGCGCCCCGAGCAAGCGCTCCTCTACCGGCTCACCGGCGATCGCAACCCGCTCCACGCCGATCCGGAATTCGCCAAGAAGGTCGGCTTCGATCGGCCGATCCTGCACGGGCTCTGCACCTTCGGCATCGTCGCGCGCGTGCTCACGCGCGAGCTCGCCGGCAACGAGCCGTCCAAGCTCCGCGCGCTCCGCGGGCAGTTCGTCAAGCCGGTCTTCCCGGGCGAGACGCTCGTGGTCCGCGCGCACCGCATCGACGAGGGGATCCGCGTCGAGGCCGAGGTGGAGGAGCGCGGCGAGATCGTCTTCGGCTTCGGCCTCGCCGAGCTCGAGGGATGATCGACGCGCTCCGCGCCGCGCTCGCGTCGGCCGGCTTCGGCGTGACGGCCGTGGGGCAGGTGGGTCCCTACAACCGCGAGGTCGGGCCCATCGCGCCCGCGTTCGTGCTCCCCGACTTCGGGCGGGAGGACGCGCTCGTCCTCCTCGTGGGCAACGGCGGCGAGCTCCTCGAGGCGCTCCGCGCCGCCGCGGCGGCCGAGCCTTCGTTCGCCTCGCGCCCGGACCCCATCGAGCACCTCACGCGCGAGGTCGTCACACGCCTCGCGCGGACCCACCTCGGAGGCGTCTCGCACGCGATCCGCTTCACGGCCGATCCGCCGCCGCGGACCTTCGCGGCGGTGCGGCTCGCGCGCCTGCTCGGGCTCGCGGAGACCGGGCCGACGCAGCTCTCGATCCACCCCGAGCGCGGGCCCTGGATCGCGCTCCGCGCGGCGATCGTCGTCGACGTGGAAGGGCCCGTGCCCGAGGCGCCCGCCTCCCGATGCGCGCGTTGCGAAGGACGGCCGTGCGTGCCCGCGATGGACGCGGCGCTCGAGGCGATCGGGGGCCTTCCGAACCTCGGACGGGCGACGCTCCGGGCCCACGCCGATCGCTTCATCGCAGCGCGGAAGGCCTGCCCCGTCGGGCGCGACCACACCTATCCGGGCCCCCTGCTCCGATACCACTACACTCTCGAGAGAGACCTTCTCTTCCCGCGTTGAAGGTCGAGCGGAGCGCACCATGTCGAAACCCTCGGTCAAGCAGTACTACGAGCCGGCCCCCGACACCGACTTCGAGGCGTTCGCCGCCGTCGTCGAGTCGAGGCGGAGCATCCGCCGCTTCGCGGACGAGCCCATCCCGGACGAGGTCGTCCACCGCTGCCTCGACCTCGCGCTCCTCGCGCCCACGTCGAGCAACCTCCAGGCCTGGGAGTTCTACCGCGTGGTCGATCCCGAGAAGAAGAAGCGCCTCGCCGAGGCCTGCCTCTCGCAGCCCGCGGCCACCACCGCGCCCGAGCTCATCGTCGCGGTCGCGCGCCTCGACACCTGGGAGGAGCACAGCGACGCGATCCTCGAGGTGCTCGAGCGATCGGAGTGGGCGTGGCCCAAGTCGATGAAGCTCTACTACAAGGTCGTGACGCGCGTGGCCTACGGGCTCGGCCGCTTCGGCGAGCTCTCGCTCTTCAAGCGCGCCGCGATCCCGCTCACGGGCCTCTTCCGCCCGATCCCGCGCGGGCCGAAGTCGCGCGCCGAGCTCGTCACCTGGGCGGTGAAGTCCTCGGCGCTCGCCTGCGAGAACCTCATCCTGGCCTTCCGCGCCGCGGGCTACGACACCTGCGCGATGGAGGGCATGGACGAGGCGCGCGTGAAGCGCATCGTCGGGCTCGGCGACAACCCCGACGCGATCGTCACCATGGTGATCAGCGCGGGCAAGCGCGTCCCCGGCGGCGTCTACGGCCCGCGCATCCGGCTCCCGCGGGAGCGCTTCATCCACGAGGTCTGAGCAGGGCGCGCCTCAGCGCGCTTCGGCGCGGGCGCCCGCCACCTCGGCCGCGACGGCGTCGAAGCGCAGGCCCGTGCGCGTCTCCGTCGCGTCCCAGAGGCGCGCGGCGAGCGACTCGTCGTAGGAGCGCTTGCTCGAGCGGGTCACGGCGGGCACGCCGCGCGTGCCGAAGAGCTTGCTCGGCCCCACGTAGGAGCCGCCGGGGATGGGCGCGAGCGCGGCGTAGAGCGAGGGCCAGGCGCCCATGTGCGCGGGCTGGGCCACGACCGCGTTGCCCCAGACGAGGATGTCGGCGAGCCACGGGGCGAGGCGCGCGAGCGAGGTGCTCTTGGTGATCTGCGTCGCGGCGACGCCGGGGTGGCAGGCCATCGAGAGGGTGCGGAGCCCCGCGCGCCGGAGGCGACGCTCGAGCTCGTAGGCGAAGAGGAGGTTGGCGAGCTTGCTCCGCGCGTAGGCCGCGGCCGCGCTGTAGCCGCGATCGAAGTCGAAGTCGTCGGGGTCGATCGTGGCGCGCGCGTGCGTGACGCTGCTCACGGTGACGACGCGCCCGCCCGGCGCGCGCTCGAGGAGCGGGAGGAGGCGCAGCGAGAGCACGAAGTGGCCCACGTGGTTGGTGCCGAGGTGCGACTCGAAGCCGTCCTTCGTGGCGCTCTTGGGCAGGCCCATGATGCCCGCGTTGTTGATGAGCACGTCGAGCCGCTCGGTGCGCTCGGCGAGCAGGCGCGCGAAGGCCTCGACCGAGGCGAGGTCGGCGAGGTCGAGGGGGAGGGCCTCGGCCTTCGAGCCCGGGGCGCGCCGCCGGAGCTCCTCGAGCGCCCCCTCGGCGCGCTTCGGGTCGCGGCAGGCGAGGACGGTGTACGCGCCCTTCTTCGCGAGGGCGACGGCCGTCTCGAACCCGATCCCGCTGTTGCCGCCGGTGACCACGGCGGTGCGTCCTTCGAGGTGGGGAAGCGTCTCTTCGAAGCTCGACATGTTGGGGGCGTTTCTATGACCGGAATTGGCCTCGAGTCCACCCTCACGACGCCCGCGGGCGAAGGGCCGCGCCCGGCGGAGGCCTCGGGACGACGAAAATTTCACCCGAAGGAGACGATGTAGGATAACTCTACACATGCGCGCCCCCCTCGCCCTCGCCACGATCGCCACGCTCGTGCTCCTCGGCACCCGCGCCGAGGCCCAGCAAGGCGACGCCCCGCCCTCCTCCTTCCAGAGCTTCACCGAGCTCGAGATGCGCGCCGACCTGGAGTCGCTCGTCCCCCGCCTCCACTTCGACGTGCACGGGGCGGCGCGGCGCGCGGCCGACGTCACCGAGGCGCGGGCGCGGCTCGGGCTCGGCGTGCGGCTCAACGGCTGGGCCATCCTCTCGGCGGGCTACGCCTGGGCGCCCACCTTCGTCGACGAGGGCCCCGACTTCCGAGAGAACCGCTTCTTCCAGCGGCTCACGGCGCGCTTCGCGAGCTCGCGGGCCGAGGTCTTCGCCGAGGGACGGCTCGAGCAGCGCTTCTCGCCCGACACCGTGGGGGCCGGCTGGGCCTCGTCGCTCGCGGCGCGCGGGGCGCTCCGGCTCGGGCCCACGGGCTTCTGGGTGCTCGTCGAGCAGCGCGCGATCTTCCAGATGAACGACACCGACTCGGGTCTCACGGCCGGCCTCGAGGAGCACCGGCTCTTCGGCGGCTTCGCCTACGACCTCGGGCCGCGCACGATCCTGCGCTTCGGCTACATGCACCGGTACATGCCGATGAACGCGACGCCCGTGGGGCACGTCCTCTTCGTCGGGCCGCGCATGGCGTTCCGGACGGGAAGGTGAGGGGAAGATGGGGGCTCGACGATTCTTGGTCTTCGCCGCGGCGTTTGCTTGCGCCGCGCTCTCGCCCGCCGAGGCGCCGGCCGATCGCGACGTGCAGACGATCCTCCCGCCGGGCCTCTACGTCTTCCAGACCCGCCTCGACCACGCGACGTGCGGCGAGTCGAGCTCGTCGGGGAACGTGACGAGCTACTTCGCCGCGCTCGACGGAAGGCCCGGCGCGCGCGAGATGACGATGACGCTCCTCAACTCGTCGAACTGGCCCGCGTGGAAGATCACGATCCGCGGGACCGACAAGGTGATCGGCGACGCGCAGCAGGCGAACGTCGTGGGGCCCCACCGCGGCGAGGCGCACTTCGAGCTCCAGCTCGCCCGCGGAAAGCTCGTGGGCCGTGGCTCACGCGCGTGGACGCAGCGCGTGGACGGCGAGCCGACACGCTGCCGGATGGCCTTCGACGCGCTCCTCAAGCCACTTCACGACTGAGCGCGCGCGAAGGCCTCGAGGTGGCGCGCGGTCTCCTCGGCGCGCTCGAAGGGGAACATGTGGCCCGCGCCCTCGAGGCGCACGAGGGACGCGCGCGGGAGTCGGTCGGCGAGGAAGCGCGCGTACTTCTCGGGCGTGAGCGGGTCGTCCGTGCCCGTCACGACGAGCGCCGGGAGGTCGATCTCGGCGAGCGCCTCCATCCGGTCGAACGCGTCCGCGGCGCGCCAATCGGCGAGGGCCGAGGCGGGCGGGATCGCGCGATCGAGGGCGTGCGCCGCGGCGAGGCGCGCGGGATCGGGGGAGGCGAAGGCGACGGGCGGCGTGAGCATGGGCTCGCCCTCTTGGGCGGCGGAGGAGACGGCCTCGAGGATGGCAGGGCTCACGCGGAGCCGCGCCCCGGAGGCGAGGAGCGCGATCGCGCGCGGCCTCCGTCCGGGCGGGAGGAGCGCGCATTCGATGGCGACGGCGCCGCCGAGCGAATGGCCGCACGCGATCCACGCGGTCTTGCCGAGCGCGTGCATCGCCTCGCCGGCGAGGCGCGCGAGCTCGCCGGTCCGATCGAGCGCCGGGCCCTCGCTCTCGCCGCGGCCCGGCGCGTCGAGGACCATCACCTCGAGGCCACGCACCGCCGCGGCGAGGGGCTCGAGGTGGCGCGCGCCCTGACCCGCGCCGTGGAAGAAGACGAGCGTGGGGCCCTCGCCCCCGCGATGGAGGAAGCCGAGCCGTCGGCCCAGGGCCCGGACGTGCAGAGGGGAGAGGCTCACGACGACCGCTCGTCGATCACGTAACAAGCGCGGTACTCGCCCTCGAGCTTCATGCGCTGCTCGGCGGCGAAGCTCGAGAGGAGCTCCTCGATGGCGTTCATCAGCGCGCGGTCGGCGCGGAGGCGGAAGGGGCCGTGCTCCTCGACGGCGCGGATGCCCGAGTCCTTGACGTTGCCCGCGACGAGCCCCGAGAAGGCGCGGCGGAGATTCACGGCGCGCTCGTGGACGGGCTGATCGAGCCGGAGCTCCAGCGCGGCCATCGCCTCGTGCGTGGGCTCGAAGGGGCGCTGGAAGCCCTCGGGGATGCGCAGCCGCCAGTTGTAGGCGAAGGCGTCGTCGGTGCGGCTCCGATGCGTGCGGACGTCCTCCACGCCGTCGACGAGCGCGCGCGCCACGGCCTCGGCGTCGTCGTAGATGATGCGGTAGCGGCGCAGGGCCTCGCTCCCGAGCGTGGTGCCGATGAAGCGATCGATGCGCTCGAAGTATGAGCGCGCCGACTGCGGGCCCGTGAAGATCACGGGCATCGGCTGGTCTTCGTTGTCGGGCTCGAGGAGGATGCCGAGGAGATAGAGGATCTCCTCGGTGGTGCCCACGCCGCCCGGGAAGATCACGAAGCCGTGGCCCACCCGCACGAAGGCCTCGAGGCGCTTCTCGATGTCGGGGAGGATGACGAGTTTGTTGACGATGGGGTTGGGCGGCTCGGCGGCGATGATGCCGGGCTCCGTGATGCCCACGTAGCGGCCGCTCGTGAGGCGCTGCTTGGCGTGGCCGATGGCTGCGCCCTTCATCGGACCCTTCATGGCGCCCGGGCCGCAGCCGGTGGCCACGTCGAGGCCGCGGAGGCCGAGCTCGTAGCCCACGCGCTTGGTGTAGACGTACTCCTCGCGCGAGATGGAGTGGCCGCCCCAGCAGACGACGAGGTTGGTGGGCGAGCGCGCGTCGAAGATCCGGCCGTTGCGCAAGATGGAGAAGACGGCGTCGGTGATCGCCGCGGGCGTGGAGAGCTCCAGTCGTCCCGCCTCCACCTCGGTGGCCACGTAGACGATGTCGCGGAGCACGCTGAAGAGGTGCTCGCGCACGCCCTCGATCATGCGGCCGTCGACGAAGGCCGTGGCCGGGGCGTTCCACACCTCGAGGCGCACGCCGAAGGGCTCGCGATCGATGCGGATCTCGAAGTCGCTGAACGTGTCGAAGAGGAGCTTCGCGTCGTCGATCTCGATGCCGGAGGCGAGGACGGCGAGCGCGCACTTGCGGAAGAGCGGGTGGAGGCCCCCCGCGCCGCGGCTCTCGAGGAGGGTGAGCTCGCGCTGCGAGAGGTGTTCGAGCGCACCACGCGGGCTGACCTGGGCGTGGGCGAGCTTGCGCCTGTTGAGCTCGGCGCGGGAGAGGGAGTCGGACACCGTGCGGATTCTACCAGGCGTGCCCGCGCACGGCCCGCGCGACTTCCTTCGGGGCGCCTGGGCTGGTATGGCCCCGCTCCATGACGAAGCGATTCGACGGGAAGGTCGCCTGGATCACGGGCGGCGGGAGTGGGATCGGCCGCGCGCTCGCGCTCGAGCTCGCGCGGCGAGGCGCGAAGGTGGCCGTCTCGGGGCGGAGGCGCGATCGCCTCGACGAGGTGGTCTCCGCGATCGAGGCCCAGGGCGGCGAAGGGCTCGCCGCGCCGTGCGACGTGACCGACGAGGCGAGCCTCGTCGCGGCCAAGGACGCGATCCTCGCGCGCTTCGGCAAGCTCGACGTCGTCGTCGCCAACGCCGGCTTCGGCGTCACGGGGCGGCTCGAGGAGATCGACGCCGCGGCGTGGCGGCGGCAGCTCGAGACGAACGTCGTGGGCGTGGGCAGCACCATCCACGTGACGATGCCCGAGCTCCGGCGCACGCGCGGCCAGATGGTGATCGTGGCCTCGGCCGCCTCGCTCATCTGGGCGCCCGAGTCCGGCCCCTACTGCGCCTCCAAGGCCGCCGCGCGCGTCATCGGCTACACGCTCGCCGCCGAGATGCACGGCACGGGCGTGGCCGTGACCACGATCCACCCCGGCTTCGTCGAGAGCGAGATCGCGCGGGTGGACAACGAGGGCGTCTTCGATCCGAGCCGCAAGGACCACCGCCCGCAGAAGCTGATGTGGCCGACCGAACGCGCGGCGCGCGTGATGGCCGACGCGATCGCCAAGCGGAAGCGCGAGTACGTCTTCACGGCCCACGGCAAGCTCGGCGCCTTCTTCGGCACGCACTTCTCCGGGCTCGTCTACTGGGCGCTCACGCGCTTCCGGCTGAAGGTCTGATCAGGGCACGTGCCCGAGGAAGGAGAGCTGGAGGATCGTCTCGCCGTAGCTCCCGAACTCCTGCCGGATCGAGAAGGCGAGCGAGATCTTCTGGTGTGAGTACCCGAGGCCGGCCGTGAGCGCGTGCACGTCGCGGCCGAGATCGCCCCGGTAGCCGAGCCGGAGGGGCACCTTGTCGAGCGCGACCACTTCGAGGCCCGTCCCGAGGAGGATCGTCGCGTGGTCGAAGGTGGAGAGGTCCGTGAGGAGATCGAAGCCGATGTCGACCACGCGCTGCCAGCCGTAGGCGATGCCGCCGCCCACCCGCTGGGGCACGAGCGGCGAGTGCCGGTCGACGAGGTTCTCGCCGATGACGGCGACGTGGAAGCCCTCGGTGATCGTGAGGCGGACGGCGGCGTCCAGCGTAAAGCCCTTGGCGTGCGGGCCGATGGGCTGCCCGCCCTCGCTCTTGTCGTTCGCGCCGAGCCGCACGTAGCGCCCCGCGATGCCCGCCGACAGCCGGCTGCCGAGGCGCATGGCCATGCCGGCCTTGAGGTCGAGGCCGGAGTAGTCGCGCCCGCGGTTGCCGAAGACGCCCCGAGTCATGACGCCGGCGGCCACCGCCGCGGTGCGCGAGTCGACGATGGCACCGCCGGCGCCGAAGGTCCGCTCGCCCGCGACGTTCGTGAACGTGGTCTCGAGGTCGTAGAGGGGCACGAGCGGCATGTTCGCGACGTTGCCGGCGAGCGCGCCGGTGCCCCAGGTGCTCGCGCGGTTGCCGAGGCCGAGCGCGAGGCTCCGCGCGGTCTCGAAGCTGTCCTCGCGGGGCACGGTCGCGGGGGGCGCCGAGGAGACGCCGGAGGGGGCCTCGGTCTGGGCGCGGGCGGTCGCCGCCACGGCGAGGACGGCCAGCGCGAGCGCGGTCGCGGCGCGGGGGAGCATGGCGCGCACTCTAAGGCCGAGCCTCCGCGTCCTCCAAAAACCTTGACGAAAGATCAGGATTGCACGAAGCCCCGCGACGTGGTGTGGCCGGCCCCCTCCGAGGACGGCCGTCACCCCGTGGGCCGAAAACCTACATCTTCATGCGACCTTCCCTTCGTCTTCCACAACCTATCCACAGCGTGTGAAAATTGGGGATAACTCGGGGCCGCTCGCGGCCTCCTCTCGGCGAGCGTCGCCGACGACGAATTTTGCAGTAATTCCGATGTCTTACGCAGAAGAGCGGGGGCGGCTCGGAGGCCCTCGACGGGATCGCCTCGGATCGTGCTCTCGGAATTCGACGAGATCCCGAGCAGTTAGAAATTCGTGTTCGATCCCTCGTAGACGCCCCGAAAACGTCCTGCTAGGGTCGCCGCTCCTCAGCTCGAGGCAGGACGTTTCACCTCGTCGGAGCTTCCCCCCGAAGGAGCACGACGCGGCGGGCCGGCCCTGGTAGGGGGCTGAGCAGATCCCTGTGGATTACCTGGGGATCAATGGGTTTTTCCGTCCTATTTCGTGGGTTGAACGCCGATGCAGGTCCTGTGGAAGACGACGCTCGAATCACTTCGGGAGCACATTTCGGAGGAGACGTTCCAGTCGCTCATTCGCCCGATCGAGCTCGCGTCGCTCGAGGGAAAGACCGCCCTCTTCCGCGTTCCCAACACCTTTCACGGTGAGTGGGTGACGGCGAACCTCGGGGACGTCATCTCGGACGCCCTCTGCGCGGCGGCCGAGGATCTCGGCCGTGAGATCCCCCGCCCCCTCGAGATCGCCTTCGAGGTCGACGACTCCCTCATGGACCGCTTCGAGATCGAGGAGACCCCGGCGGAGCCCGCGAAGCCCGCGCGCGCCTCGGTCGCGCCCTCGGCCACCCCCTCCGCCGCCCCGCGGCTCAACGCCAAGTATTCGTTCGACAATTTCATCGTCGGGCCCTCCAACCAGCTCGCCCACGCCGCGAGCGTGGGGGTGGCCAAGGCGCCGGGATCACGCATGAACCCCCTCGTCATCTGCGGCGAGACGGGCCTCGGCAAGACCCACCTCACCAACGCCATCGGCCGCGCCATCTACGAGGCCAACCCGAAGGCGCGCATCATCTACCTCTCGGCCGAGGAGTTCACCAACGAGTTCCTCCTCGCCCTCCGCAACCAGCGGGCCGACGAGTTCCATCAGCGCTTCCGCCGCGAGTGCGACGTCCTCCTCATGGACGACATCCAGTTCCTCGCCGAACGCGAACGCACCCAAGAGGTGTTCTTCCACACCTTCAACACCCTCTACCAAGAGGGCAAACAGATCGTCATCACCTCCGACGTCTACCCCCAGCACATCCCCGGCATGCAGGAGCGGCTCGTCAGCCGCTTCGAGGCCGGCATGGTGGCCGACGTCCAGCCGCCCGAGCTCGACACCCGCGTCGCCATCCTCCAGAAGAAGGCCGAGGAGGAGGGTATCGACCTCGATCCAGCCGTCGCCGACTTCCTCGCGCGCGTCGTCAAGAACAACGTGCGCGAGCTCGAGGGCATCCTCATCCGCCTCGCCGTCAAGGCCGAGCTCCTCGGGCGCCGCATCGACATGGAGCTCGCCCGGGACGCGACCCGCTCCCTCATCGTCGAGGCCAACAACACGGCCACCACGGTCGAGGACATCCAGAAGGCGGTCTGCGCGTACTTCGGGATCCGCCTGAGCGACCTCAAGGGCAAGCGTCGGCACCGCGCGGTGAGCTTCCCCCGCATGGTCGCCATGTACCTCGCGCGGCAGCGGCTCGGCACGAGCTTCCCCGAGCTCGGCGACCGCTTCGGCGGCAAGGACCACACCACGGTGATGAACGCGGTCCGCAAGATCGACCGCCTCGTCGAGGAGAGCGACGAGCAGGTCGTCGCCAGCATCGAGGCCATCGAGCGCCGCCTCGGCTTCTAGTTTTCGAAGTCCCCCCGCTTCGAGCCCGAGCGCGGCGTGGGCAGGCAAGGGAAGGCCTGCTCACGCCGCGCTCTCCTTTTCGGGATGCGGAGTCATCCCGCGTACCGATCTGGTCTCCTGAGGGGAAGGGACCTATCTTGGGACTCCGAGTGGCCCGATCGGCCAAAGGAGACGACCATGGATCGCAAAGACGAGACGCGCGGCGCGAGCCGCCGAGACTTCCTGAGGAAGACCGCGGGCTTCGGCCTCGTGGTGGTGGGTGCGCCGGCGTTCCTCTCCGCCTGCGGCAAGGGGGACGAGGGCCCCAACTGCCTGAACCCGCCCGGGCTCACCCCCGCCCAGCGTCAGCAGCGCACGGCCCTCGCGTACGTCGAGAAGGTCGCCGACCAGAGCCGCCGCTGCGACGTCTGCACCTTCTACACGGATCCGACGGCCGCCGGGCAGTGCGGCGGGTGCAATCTCGGGCTCGGCCCCGTGAATCCTGGCGGAAGCTGTAATAGCTTTGCGCCCAAGTCATGATCTCGAGAAAACTCACCCTCGCGCTGGTCTGCGTCGCGTTCGCGGCCTGCTTCAAGAAGGACGAAGACAAGGCGGCGCCTGCCCCGGAAGCCACCGAGGCTCCGGCGAAGAAGCTGCCTTTCGAGCCGTTGCCCGAGGTCGAGGTCGACCCGAAGAAGGTCGAGCTCGGCCGGCGGCTCTACTTCGACACGCGCCTCTCGGGCGACGGCACCTTGAGCTGCGCGTCCTGCCACTCCTTCGACAAGGGCGGCGCCGACGCGGCCAAGGTGTCCACGGGCATCCGCGGGCAGCAGGGCCCCATCAACTCGCCCACCGTGCTCAACGCGCACCTGAACTTCGTGCAGTTCTGGGACGGGCGCGCGAAGGACCTCGAGGAGCAGGCGCTCGGCCCGGTCGAGAACCCGGTCGAGATGGGCGCCACCTGGCCCGAGGTCGTCGAGCGGCTCAAGGCCGACGAGAAGATGGTCGAGTGGTTCGACGCCCTCTACGAGGACGGGATCACCAAGGAGAACATCGCGGCGGCGATCGCGGAATTCGAGCGCTCGCTCTCCACGCCGGCGCCCTTCGACCGCTACCTCCAGGGTGACGAGGACGCCATCTCCGAGAAGGCGAAGCGCGGCCTCGACCTCTTCGTGAAGACGGGCTGCGTCTCGTGCCACACGGGCCCGGGCCTCGGCGGCACGATGTTCCAGAAGTTCGGCCTGCTCGAGGACTACTTCCCGATCCGCGGCGGCGAGCTCACCGAGGCCGACCTCGGTCGCTACAACGTCACCAAGAACGAGGCCGACAAGCACATGTTCAAGGTGCCGCTCCTCCGCAACGTCGCGCTCACGGCGCCCTACTTCCACGACGGCTCGGTCGACGACCTCGGCCGCGCGGTGGAGATCATGGCCCGCGTGCAGCTCCGCAAGAAGCTCGAGCCCGACGAGATCGAGGCGATCGTCGCCTTCCTCGAGACGCTCACCGGCGAGCTCCCGCCCCACGCGGCGCCGCCCGAGGACGACGAGAAGGAGCCCAAGGGCGAGAACTGATCGCCTGACGTTCGCCGACGCCCACCGCGCGTTCGGAGGCTCGACCTCCGCCGCCGGTGGGCGTTCGTCGTCTTGCGATCGCGCGTGCGCCGGGCGATCCTCGCTGCGGGCCCCATCCCCGCTCGAAGAGGAGTCGACCATCTACACCCTCGGCCTCGCCACGATGGACAACAGCGCCGCCTGCTTGTTCGACGGGCCCCGTCTCGTGGCCGCCGTGGAGAACGAGCGGCTGAGCCGCATCAAGAACGACGGCGCCTTTCCGACCCGCGCCATCGCGGCCTGCCTCGAGACGGCCGGTATCACCCTCGCCGAGGTCGATCGCGTCGCCGTCTACTGGCAGCCCTGGCGTGTGGGCACGCGCGCGTGGGGGACGCTCCGCAAGATGATGGGCTCGCGCGTCGCGCGCCGCGCCGTGGCCGCGCGGGCGCGGGCGATGTTCTCGCGCGCGGCCGGCGACCACGACGACGCGGCGCAGGGGCGCTGGGCCGACCTCTTCCGCGTGCGGCGGCGCATCGAGGAGGCCCTCGGCGAAGGGCTCTGCGCGGAGATCCGGTTCTACGACCACCACCTCGCCCACCAGCTCTACGCCGAGGCGATGCGTGACTGGGACGAGCTCGCCTCGCTCTCCTACGACGGCGGGGGCGAAGCGGCGTCTACGGTGGTGAGCGTGGTGCGCTCCGGCGAGCGGAGGACGCTCTCCGTACACCGCTGGCCCAACTCGCTCGGGCATTTCTACTCCACCTTCACCGGCTACCTCGGGTTCCAGATGCTCGAGGGCGAGTACAAGATGATGGGCCTCGCGCCCTACGGATCGCCGCGCTTCGCGAGCGCGCTCGAGGAGGAGATCCTCCGGCTCGAGCCCGAGGGGCGATATCGGTTGAACACGCGCCTCTGCGACTATCACGCGGCGCTCGTGGGCCGGTTCCATCCGCGGCTCGAAGCGCTCTTCGGCCCGCCGCGCAAACCGAACGAGCCGCCGAGCGAGGCGCACGTCGACCTCGCGGCCTCGGTGCAGCACGTCTTCGAGCGCGCCCAGGCGCACGTCCTCTCGCCGCTCGCCCACGTCGCGCCCGATCTCCGGCGGCTCGTGATCTCGGGCGGCTGCGCGCTGAACGTCACCGCCAACGGGCGCCTCCTCGAGAAGGGCCTCTTCGACGAGATCATCATCCCGCCCGCGCCGCACGACGCGGGCTGCGCGATCGGGGCGGCGATGGCCGATCTCCGCGCGCGAGGCGTCGGCGTCGATCACGCCTCCGTCCGCACGCCCTACCTCGGGCCACGCTACGAGGATCGGCGCATCGCGGAGGCGGTGCGGCGCGAGGTCGGATGTGATCTCACCCCCATGGGTGAACAGGACCTCGTCGACGCGACGGCCGCGATCCTCGCCGGGGGGCTCGTGGTCGCGTGGTACCAGGGCCGATCGGAATTCGGCCCGCGCGCGCTCGGGGCGCGCTCCTTCCTCGCCGATCCGCGGCGCGACGAGATCCGCGAGGAGCTCAACCGAAAGATCAAGAAGCGCGAGCTCTTTCGCCCCTTCGCGCCCTCGGTCGTCGAAGAGGCCGCGGGCGAATTCTTCGAGCTCGCGCAGCCGAGCCCCTACATGAACATCGTCGCGCGCGTCCGCCCCGAGGCGAGATCGCGCATCCCCGCGGTCACGCACGTCGACGGCACGGCGCGCGTGCACACGGTCTCGGCCGCGGCCAACCCGCGCTACCACGCGCTGCTGCGGAGGTTCGGCGAGCTCACGGGCGTGCCCGTGCTCCTCAACACTTCGTTCAACATCCAGGAGCCCATCGTCGAGACGCCGGAGGAGGCCCTCGCCACCTTCCGCGCCTCGGGCGTCGACGCCCTCGTCATCGGCCCGTACGTGGTGCGGAGGGAGCAGCTCGCGTGAGCGGCGGCTTCTTCCTCACGGTGGACTTCGAGGAGTTCGCGCACGACCTCAAGCGCGACCTCGGGTTGTGGGAGACGGGGCCCCTGCGCGTCGACGCGCTCTGGTCGGGCTACGAGCGCATCGCGCGCTTCCTCGCGCGACACGGCGACGCCAAGGCGACCTTCTTCTGCACGGGGATCATCGCGGAGCGCGCGCCCGATCTCGTCGGGCGGATCGCGGCCGACGGCCACGAGGTGGCCTGCCACTACTTCTTCCACGACGAGATGGATCGCTCGAGCGCCGAGGACGTGAGCCGCTTCGCCGCGCGCGCGAAGGAGGCCCTGGAGGATGCCGCGGGGACGGAGGTGCTCGGCTTCCGCGCGCCGAAGTTCCGCATCGAGAGACGCGATCCTGCACAGTACCGCGCCATCGCGCGCCTCTTCCGCTACGACTCGTCGTGGTACGGGGCGTCGCCCGAGGAGGCGCGTGCGTTCCTGCGTCGTATGGGAGTGGACGCGCTCGCGCTCTTCCCCGTCTTCGCGGCGCCGCCCTTCCGCGGCGCGCCGCCGCTCCGGCTCGGCGGGAGCTACCTCAAGCTCTTCCCGCTCGGCGTGGCGGAGCGATGGATCGCGCGCGCGGAGGCGGCGGGGCAGGCGCCGATCGTCTACGTGCACCCCTACGAGCTCGCGACCGAGGGAGATTTTCTGCTCGACCTCGCGGAGCTCGCGCCCCTCGGGGCGGCGCGCGCGGCGTATTGGTGGCTCCGGCAGAACCAATGGCACCGCGCGGGCAACGGGGGCTTCGAGGCGAAGCTCTCGGCGCTCGCGCGCGCGCACGGCCTCCGCGGGAGGCTCCGCGATCACCTCGACGCGGCCGTCACGCTCGGCTGAGCGCGGTGTCCGTTCGCGAGGTCCCACGCCCGGGAGCTGCGCAGAGGCTTGCAACGCGCGCGTCGAACACCGACATTGGGACGAGGCGGGGGGGAGCCCGCCGCAACACGCGAAAGGACGACGTCCATGTCGAGCGAGGGGTATCACGAACCAATCGAAGAGCTCAGCGACGCGACGCGCGACATGCACCGCGCGATCGTCTCGCTCATGGAGGAGCTCGAGGCGATCGACTGGTACAACCAGCGCGTCGACGCCTGCAAGGATCAGGAGCTCAGGGCCATCCTCGTCCACAACCGCGACGAGGAGAAGGAGCACGCGGCGATGGTCCTCGAGTGGATCCGGCGGCGCGACTCGACGTTCGCGAAGGAGCTCGAGGAGAAGCTCTTCACCACCGGCCCCATCGTGCACGGCCACTGACGGCCACTGAGGGCGGAGACGCGCGCCTCGCGCGACCTCGAGGCATCGAGCCGGAGCGTGGATCGGTACCAAGGGTGATTCTTTTCTCGCGCCACCATCTCTTCCGATGTGGGAGGCGGGAGCAGAAATTCCCCGTAATTCATGCTCTTCCTCGCGGTTTTGCGCGAATTCTCACGTTTTCGTGCCTCGACACGCGCATCACTTGGATCCATCCTTGGCGAGTTCCGGCGTCGCCGCGGAAAGCTGTTCCGATAACCAAGGATTTCACGCGTGAAGACCATCTTTTCGGGTGCTGTCCCCATGACCACTCTCCGGACCTCGCGGAGCGCGTCCATCGACGTCCTCGAGATCGACGAGGATCACGTCAAGGGCGCGTACAAGAACGTGCTCCTCATGGTCTGGGCCAAGCGGACCCTAGCCGACGCGTATCGTCGGGCGATCAGCATCGTCCACGAGATGCGCGTCGATCACCCCCAGGGGGTATGTCTCTTCCAGGTCGTCGAGGACACGGCCGTGCCGCCGGATACCGACGCGCGCGAGGCGTTCACCGATCTCCTCAAGACCGAGGGCGTGAAGCAGTTCTCCGTCGTCTTCGAGGCGAGCGGCTTCAAGGCCGCGGCCGTGCGCGCCATCGTGCAGGCGGGGCAGGCGCTCGTCCGGCCCAAGTTCCCGCACTCGGTGCATCAGTCGGTCGCGGCGTCGGCGGCGTGGCACGCGGGCCTCTCCCGTGAGCACTCGGCGGCCGAGCTCCAGGAGGCCGTCCAGCTCCTGCGCGAGCTGCACCGCTCGCGCTACCCGGTCTGAGCCGCTCTCGCCCCAGGGGCCGAGAAAAAGGCGCCGCCTCCTCTGAGGTCGGCGCCTTTTTCGTGCGCGTGAGCGACCGCGCCGCTCAGGCGTTGGCCGCGCTCTGCTTCGCGAAGGCCACGTCGGCCATGCGCAGGAACGAGCCGAAGATGCGGCCGACCATCGGGAGCGCTCGCTCGCGGACGTCGTCCGGCAGGACCTCCTCGTCGCGCTCTTCGTCCTCGAACATCTCGTGGCCGGACTCGGCCTCGGCGTGGACGGGGCCGAAGTACTTGAGCTTTCCGTCGTCGCCCGACTCGGCGGCCTGACGGCAGACGCGCGCGATGAACGCGCCCGCGGCCGCCTCGAGCGCCTCCACGAAGACGATCCGCAGGCGATCGTCGTCGACGCGGAAGATCTCGGAAGCGATCGCGAGCGATTCCTCGCGGACCACGTCGAGCGCCGGATCGTAGAGCCAGCGGACGTCGCGTACGCGCTCGCCGAAGATCAGGTCGAGGTCGTCGAGGAACCACTCCTGGTGCCCGCGATCCTCGCGCGCGTGCGTCGCGAGCGTCGCGCGGATCTCGGGATCCTTGGCGAGCGAGGCGTTGATGCGCGTGATGTCCTGGAAGGTCATCACCCACGGCGCGAGCACCTCCGCGAACGCGAGCGCACGCGAGAGGTCGGGGTTCGGCTTCATCTCGGTGAACAGGGGGTGGGAAACCAGCTCACCGAGGTGCTTCTGGATGCACTCGTTGACGATCTTCATCTCGAATCCGGGGAGAGGTGGGTGCGCTCAGACGATCGCGGAGGGCGCGCTCGAATCACGCCGCGTCCGCTCGATCCTTCGGCGATAGAGCATGGGCGCGAGGTAGGCCGTGGTGCGGATCGCCCTCGGGCCAGGCCGGAAGGACGCGTAGGTGATGACGCCCGTGCACTCCCTGAGCGGGCCAGGCGCGATGGCCCTCACGGCGTCGTGGAGCATCGTCGCCTCGGTGGCGTCCATCTTGGACATGATGCGCGCGAGGACGGCTTCGTCGTTGGGGCAGTAGCAGCGGATGGGCACGTGCAGCGTCCCCACCGGCGCGTCGCTCTTCCCGTCGAAGGCGAAGCAGACCAGGATCGGGCGCTCGTTGAACGGGCCGAGGTGCCCCGTGAGCCCGTAGAGGAGCTCGGAGGCGAGGCCCGGGTCGAAGTTGCGCGTCGGCTCGACGAGGCGCTCCACGGCGCGCGCGGAGTCGGAGCGCGCGACGTAGATCTTCACGCGCGCCGTCTCGGTCGCCGCGAGGTCGAGCGAGAAGTAGCGGAGCGCGTCGCCGTCGTCGCCGACGAGCCGTTCGACGAGCGCGGCTTCCTTTTCGAGGCCGAGCTCGACGAGCGCCTCACGGACGAGCGAGGGCGCGCGCGCCGCCCCGTGGATCCGCGGGTTGACGTACGCCTTGAAGAGCGACTCGCCCGTCGACTCGAGCACGGCGGCGTGCCAGAGGGCGAAGACCGCGTCGTCGCCCTCCTCGGGGGCGAAGAGCGGCGCGATCCGGGCGAAGCGTTCGAGGCTCGCGCCTTCGTGCTGCGCGAGCGCGTCGTTCACCGCGAGGCCCGCCTTCCAATTGGACGCGAGCGTGAACGGTGCCTCCTGGGGCTCGACGAGCATGCGGAGCTCGGTGCGTCCGTCGTTGAACGCCGCCGAGAGCTCGAAGGGCGATCCGTCGTCGCAGATGTCGTTGGGCCAAGGCGGACGGTCCCCGAGCGGCAGCTCGGCCCAAGGACCGCTCAGCCGCTCGAAGACGCGCACGGCGTGCGCCACCGACTCCTCCGAGGCGTGGATCGCACGCCCCAGCGCCGTCGCGAACTCCCCCAAGGCCGCGCGAAAGGAGCGCGACCCACCCTCATCCATCACGCGTGCCATCTCAGATGTCGATTCCCGGAGTGAGGATCTTCTTCTTGTCGTAGCGCGCCTTGAGCTTGTTGTGCTCGGGCAGCTGCGGGCCGAGGTGGTGGACCCAGTCGACCCGAGCGAAGTCGAGCGAGCCGATCGGATAGCGATACCCGCCGTGGAGCCGCGCCTTGTCGAAGAGCCGGCGGTTGCGCCGCATCATGCGATCGGCGTACGCGGCGTCGTACCCCGGCGTGGGCGCCGCCGTGAGGATGTCGAAGAGGAAGATCCACTCGTCCTGCGGCAAGCGGAGCGAAGGCCGCTTGAAGCGCGAGCGGCGCTGCGGGAAGAGCAGGAAGAAGCCGGCCTCGCCGACGTCCTCGGGCGTGAGCGTGGGCATGACCTCGCGGACGTAGTGCTCGACGGTGCGGCCGGGGAGGAAGACGTCGAACCAGGGGTGCATGACGTCGTCCCACATCCCCGCGGCCTTGAAGCCGTCGACCGCCGCGTCGACGCGGAGCGCGTACTCGAGGAACGTGGTGTCGGCGACCTGCATCATCGGCGCCACGTGCTCGAGGTCACGGAGGAGGTGCGCCTGGTTGGGCGGCTGCGCCGGGTCGTAGTACTTCACGGCGTTGAGCACGCTCATGAAGCCGGGGCCCATCGGGCTCGGCACCCACATGTTGAAGACGTCGTCGAATTCGTTCCTCCGGAGGAGCTTCCAGAGGTCGCGGAACATCGACTGATCGTCGAGGTAGATCAGCTGGAAATTCAGCGCGCGCGGGAGCGCGGGGACGAGCTCGACCACGGCGCGCGTGATGATGCCGTATTGGCCGAGGCCGCCGAGAACGCCGTTGAAGAGATCGCGGTTCTTGGTGTCGGAGCAGCGCACGATGTCGCCGTTGCCGGTGACGACCTCGAGCTCGTAGACGTGGTCGATCTGCGCGCCGCGATCGAAGCTCGAGGAGATGCCGCCCATCGAGAGCGTGCCGCCGAAGGAGAGGCCCGTGAAGCCCGTGAGGACGGGCGGCGTGAGGCCCTGCGGCACCGTGAGGTGGAGGAGATCCTTCCACGTGGCGCCGGCGTCGACGTCGGCCTCGCCCGCGTCGATCGAGTGGATCGCGTCGAGCGTGCCCATGTCGATCATGAGCGTGGCGAGCGAATGACCGTGCGTGGAGTGCGCCTGTCCGCGCGCCGCGACGCAGATGCGGTTGTCGGCGCAGTAGCGCACCATCTTCTGGATGTCGGCGACCGAAGCCGGGCGGAGCACCGCGTTGGGCGTGCCGTAGACGATGTTGCCGGCGTCGGTGGAGTACGCCTCGAGGCTCGAGGGATCGGTGACGAGCTCACCCTCCAGCGGCGGGATCGGCTTGTTCTTCTTGGCCTCCGCGACGGGGATCCAGCGCCCGCCGATCGGATCGAACCCGGCGATGGCGGTGGCGGCGGCCACACCCGAGAGGAACTGACGTCGGTTCAATGCCATGTGCTCCCTCAACTTCTCATCACTCCACGGCGATGGTGAGATCCCGACTTGTTTTGCGGAGAATTCACCCCGAAAGGTGAGTTCTCGACTCATTCAAGAGTAAGCCGCGACGTCGAGCGATCACAAGAAAATTTCGAGACGAGAGATCGGATCCGTGCGCGGATGTAGTGACGTCGGAGCAGCGTTCACACGCACGCGCACGCAGTGCTCCGCGCGCACCGACGAAGCTCACCCCAAGGAGTGATCGTGCGCGCGAATGGCGACGCGATCGACGCGCCATCACGCGGGGAGACGACGTGCGAGCGCGAGCGCGCGACGGAGGGCCGCCGCGCTCGCGTGCGTCATCGGCGCGCGCTTGGGCGTGGCTCAGCTCGAGACGGAAGCGCCACCGCCGCCCGCGAAGGGGCGGTTGGTTCGAGGCGCGTGGTGCGTCAGCGCACGCCGCTCTTCTTGCGCGCGATCACCATCTTCATGATGTTCGCCGTCCCGTCGCCGATCTGGAGGCCGAGCACGTCGCGCAGGCGCTGCTCGAAGGGCAGCTCGCGGCTGTAGCCCGCGTGACCGTGCGCGAGGAGACAGTGGTGCACGACGTCGAAGGCGAGCTTCGGCGCCCACCACTTGGCCATCGCGGCGAGCTCGGTGTGCTCGCGACCGCGATCCTTCATGGAGAGCGCCTTGAGGCAGATGAGGCGCGCTGCCTCCACGTAGGTCTCGTCCTCGGCGAGCGGGAAGCTCACGCCCTGGAAGCTCGCGAGCTTCTTGCCGAAGGCCTCGCGCTCGGCGACGTACTGCCAGGTCTCGCGCAGGCTCTCGCGCGCGATCGCGAGGCATTGCAGCCCGATGAGCGCGCGGCTGAAGTCGAAGCCCTGCATCACCTGGGTGAAGCCCTTGTTCTCCGCGCCGAGGAGGTGGTCCTTGGGCACGCGCACGTTGTCGAAGAAGATCGAGCCGCGCCCGATGCAGTGCTCGCCGAGATCGTCGAAGCGCGTGCGTGTGATGCCGGGGAGGTCCATCGGCACGCAGAACGCGCTCACGCCGTGCGCGCGCGACTCGACGGTGCCCGTGCGGGCGAAGACCACGGCGACGTCGCAGAGATCGCCGAAGGAGATGCTCGTCTTCTCGCCGTTGAGGACGTAGTAGTCGCCGTCACGCTTCGCCTCGAGGCGGATGGCGGCGGCGTCGCTCCCGTAGTCGGGCTCGGTGAGCGCGAGCGCGATGAGCGCCTCGCCGCTGCAGATCCGAGGCAGCCAGTGGCGCTTGATCTCCTCGTTCGCGTTCTCCACGAGGACGTGCGCGTTGAGCGAGCCGAGGAGCTGCACGTAGGCCACGTTGAAGTCGCCGGCGGCGATCTCCTCCATGACGAGGCCGCTCGTGACGAAGTCGAGGCCCGCGCCGCCGTACTCCTCGGGGATCTCCACGCAGATCAGCCCGAGCTCGCCCATCCGGCGGACGAGCCCGCGATCGAGCACGCGGCTCTTGTCGCGCTCGCGATAACCGGGGGCGAGCGCCTCCTTGGCGAAGGCCGCGGCCGTCCTGACGATCTCTTCCTGTTCGGGGCTGAGCGTGAAGTCCATGGCGGACAATTAGCGCCCGAGCGGCCTCGAATCGAGCGCGAATCAGTACCAGGCGGTCGCGCCGAGCGTGATCGTGTTCTGCCGGCGCGCGTTGGCGACGTAGGGCGAGCCCGGCGAGCCATCGCCCATCACCTGACGGCGGTAGAAGACGTCGCTCGCCGCGGAGTCGAAGCGGTGCTCGAGGCGGAAGGAGACGTTGCGGTGCGGCCGGTAGTCGAGCGTCGAGGTGAGCGAGCCGAGGCGCTTGGTGGGCCAGAAGATCGGCGTGGCGGTGTCGGCTCCGTCCCGCGCCACGTACTCGCGGAAGACGTCACCCCGGAGGGCGAAACGGAGCACCTCCTCGAGGATGGTGACGCGGGCGTAGAGGGCGCTCGCGACCCAGCCGCTCGAGCCGAAGCGGGTCGGCTCGACGCCGCCGTCGAAGTGCAGGCCGAAGTGGAGCCGCCGGTGGGCCTCGGCGAGCATCTGGAGGTCGAAGAGGTGCCGCCAGTGCTGGCCCTCCGGCGCGCCGGTCGGGCGCTCGATGCCGGTGAAGTAGACGAAGGCGATGGCGATCGCGTCGAGCGGCATGAGCTGCACGTCGAAGGCGATGGACTTCCCGTCGTTGTCGTCGACGACGCTGTTCCAGCCGTTGTAGGCGGCGAGCGTGGCGACGATCATGTCGCTCAGCGCGTAGGAGAGCTTCACGCCCGTGTGGTAGATGGGCAGCGCGAAGAAGAGGTTCGAGCGCGACCACTGGTCGCTCGAGTGGATCGCGAGCGTCTCGAGCCCCACCGGCGAGAGGAAGATGCCCGCCGCGACGGAGAGCCCGTCGACCTTGGCGAAGCGGTAGCCCGCGTAGGCCTCCTGCACGTACTTGAAGACCTCGGCCGAGGTGGCGTTGGTGCCGCTCGCGCCCGGGAAGGAGGGCTCCTTCAGGTAGTAGGTGCTCGGTGTGTGGCCGACCTGGAGCATCACCCGCCCGAAGGCGCCGCGCGCGTCGAACGAGCCGCCGAGCGCGAGGTTGGTGAGCGTGAAGGTGTTGTGTCGGTTGTCGAAGCCGCGGAGGTGCGTGATGCGGTTCGAGGGCCGGTTGAAGTTCCACTGGTAGTGGGTCTCGACGTAGGCCTCGATCTCGTAGGGCTTCTTCTCCTCGACGGGCTCGAAGGGCGCGCCGGCGTCGTCGGCGCGCGCGATTCGAGGCGCCGCGAGCGCGAGGACGAGGCCGAGGAGGGCGAGCGCGCGGCCGCGGCGCGGCGGGGACGACGGGCGCTTCATGCGGCGAGCTGGATGAGGCTCTGGCCCTTCTCGACGCGGACCTCGCGGTATTTCGCGCCCTCGATCTCCACGCCGAGCTCGCGGCGCACCTCGACGAGGGGCCGCTCGAGGAGCGGGATCCAGTCCACCGTGGGGAACCACTTGGCCCGGCGGCCACGGCGATAGCCTTCGACGATGGCCCTGCGGCCGTCGCGGTCGATGGGTGTGGGGAGTACGGGGCCGAGCGCCGCCGAGATGCCCACGAGGAGGCCCACGCCGAGGTTGCCGAGCTGCGCGAAGCTGAAGGCGAGGAGCGCGAGCTCGCCCACCACGTCGCCGTGATAGCCCGTGACCACGTGCCAGACGTCGTGCACGTCGCGGAGGTAGCCCGCGATGAAGTCGGCCTCCCCCTTGCCCTTGAGCAGACGCGTGCCCTTGACGCTCGCCTCGACGAGGCCGTCGGCCGAGATGTTCTCGCGCGTGACGAACTCGAGGTACGCGCGGCCGAGGCTGCCGTCGGGGAGCGCCGCGAGGCGCGCGCGGTCGGAGAGCACCGCGACGAGGTTGGGTCGCCGCGCGAGGAGGTCCTTGCCGCGGGGCGACTCGACGAAATGCCCCATGGCGCGGTACTCGAGGGGACCGATCAGCGACGAGAAGAGCGTGAAGACGTGCGAGGTCTCGTGCGGATCGAAGATGATGCCCTTGAGCCCGGGGAGGATCCCGCTCGGCGTGAACATCGGCACGCCGGCCTCGCGCATGATCTCCTGGGCGCGGCGGAAGCGTCGGATCTCTTCGCGGAGGCTGGCCCGCGGATGCGGATCGGCGATCGACATGGGCCGAATCATAGACGAGGGGGCCCGCGATGGCGAGATGCGCTCGTCCGAGCGGCGAGGAGAGGCTATGAAGCGACCGATGAAGACCTTCTTCGAGCGCTACAGGCCCCACCCGTGGCACGGGCTCCCCGTGGGTCCCAACCCCCCCGAGGTGGTCAGCGCCTACATCGAGATCACGCCGTTCGACACGGTGAAATTCGAGATCGACAAGGAGACGGGCTACCTCCACGTGGATCGCCCGCAGGCCTTCAACTCGCTGCCGCCCACGCTCTACGGGTTCATCCCGCGCACCTATTGTGGGGAGCGCGTGGCCAAGCTCGCCGGGACCGACAAGGGCGACGGCGATCCCCTCGACGTGTGCGTGCTCTCCGAGCGGCCGATCGATCGCGCCGACATCCTCCTCAAGGCGCGCCCCGTCGGCGGGCTCCTGATGATCGACCACGGCGAAGCCGACGACAAGATCATCGCCGTGCTCGAGCAGGACCCCGTGTGGGGCGGCGCGCGCGACATCCGCGAGATCCCGAGCTCGCTCGTCGAGCGGCTGCGCCACTACTTCCTCACGTACAAGTGGAAGCCCGGCGAGCCCAAGGACGAGCAGGTCACCGTCGACAGGATCTACGGCGCCGATGGGGCCGCCGCCGTCATCGAGGCGAGGATCGCGGACTACGACGCGCGCTTCGGCCGCTGAGGCTCAGACCGGGGCGATCCGCATCACCCCGCGCCACATGCCGAGGTAGGCCGTGCCGCTCGGTCCGAGCGTGAGGGTGGCCCAGCCGTTGTCGTGCTCTTGTCGCTGCGGGCCTTCGAAGACGGGTTGGTCGTAGACGACGTTGCCCGTCGCGAAGTCCACGCCGATGAGGCTCCAGCGCCAGACGCCCTTGCGCTCGGCGAGCTTTCCGTCCGGTTTGGGCTTCTGGATCCACTTCATCGCGTAGATGTAGATGAGCCCGTTCTGGAGGGAGAGCTTGGGCGTGCTCGACATCAGGTCGACGTCGCGCGCGTACCACTTCTTCACCAGCCTGCGGGTCGTGGGATCGACGTCGAGGCGGATGAGGCCGGGCGACTTCACGAGCTTGTCGATCTGGAACGGGTTCATGTACCCGAAGGTGTTGCCCGCGACGATGCTCCGGCCGTGGCCGACGAACGAGTTCTCGCAGGCCGACCCCGGCTGGTCGGCGAAGACCGGGTGCTCGTCGAGGAGCTCGCCCGTGCGCTGATCGAAGAGGCAGACGTTCATCACGGGCGAGTTGTCGCCGATGGCCACGTAGTCGTCGCCGAGGAGGGTGGGCGTGGTGCCCGAGCCGGGCGCGAGGAGGCCGGGCTTGGGCACGCCGGGGTCGTAGGGCGTGCGGAATTTCTGGAGGATCTTCCCCGCGCCGAGCTCGAAGCGATAGAGCGCGCCCTCGCTCACGACGATGAGGCCGTTCCGGCTCATCGAGCACGAGTTGCCGATGGGCTCGCCGAGCTGGATCGTGGGGATCTGCGGCGCCTGGGTGGGCGGCCGCGCAATGCCCACGCGCCCCGCCTCGGTGATGAACCAGTAGCCGAGCGGCGCCGCCTTGTCGGGCGAGCCGACGTTCTTCGTGTCCATCACGGGCATGCACGAGGTGAGCTTGTCGTCGGCGGGGATGTCCGCCTTCAGCCGGTAGAGCACCTCGAAGTACCTGCTCGGTCGATCGGGGCGCTGCGCGATCACCCAGATCTCGTTGTCGATCGTGGGCACCACGATGCGGTCGTGGATGTCGATCACGAAATAGCTGCCGCCCGAGGTGCTCTTGAAGACGCGGTCGATGTCGAAGAGCGCCTTGAACGCGCTCACGCTCCGCGGCGGGAGCGCAAGTCCGTAGAGCGGCTCGAGCGTGTGCGGGTGCAGCCGCAGCAGCGTCGTCGAGCCGGCCGAGAAGGAGATCGTGAGGACGCGCCCCTGCGAGTCGATGCCGAAGGACGGGCAGATGCCCGCGAATTTGGCGGCCTGGTTCTGCCAGTAGGTGATCTCGCAGCGCTTCGCGTAGGGACCCGGCCAGACGCTCGAGTCGCTCGCGTAGACGTCTTCGTGCATCGTGCGCGTGCCCGAGCCCACCTGCGGGAGCGGCGGGTTCGGCGGGCCGAGGTCGGGCGAGACGGTGTAGGGCAGGACGCGCGCGTCGCTCGGCGCTTTGACCTTCTTGGGCTTCGAGGCGAGGACGTCTTTGAGGGCCATGCCCCCTCGTACAGCGAACGGCCGCGCGTCGTAAAGAGGCTCCGATCACCCGCGGGGGCGTCTCAGGACTCGAGGCGATCCTTGAACTGCGGGTAGAAGTACCGGACGCTCTGCTTGGCCAGCGTGAGCGAGAGCTTCTTGGGGAGGAGCCGCCCGAAGAGCAGCGCGGCGAGGCGATCGCCCGCGCTCGAGACGTAGCTCGGCGTCTTCCCGAGGTGGGCGAGCGCCTCCTCCGCCACCTCGCGCGGCTCGCGGATGAGGTATTTCGCCCGCCCCACGTCGACGTTGGAGCCGAGGAGGGCGTTGGTCCGGGTCATGCCGGGCGCGAGCGCGAGGACGTCGATCCCCTCGCCGCGGAGCTCTTCGTAGAGGGCCTCGGCGAGCGCGAGCGTATAGGCCTTGGTCGCTGCGTAATTCGCGATGAGCGGGGTGTGGAGGAAGGCCGAGTTGGAGCTGAGGAGGACGATGCCGCCTCGCTTCCGCGCGCGCATCCGCTGCCCGAAGCGGTGCGTGAGCGCGAGGCTCGCGCGGCAGTGGAGATCGAGCGCCGCGAGCTGCGGCTCGAGCGGGAGGTCGAGGAAGGGCCCGAGGAGCGCGATCCCCGCGTTGCTCACGAGGAGGCCGACCTCGTGCCGGTCGCGCATGGCCGCCACCGCCTCGACGAAGGCGGGGTCGGTGAGGTCGCCGGTCATGGCGTGGACCTCGACCCCGTGCGTGGCACGGAGCCGCTCCGCGAGCGCCTCGAGCGGCGAGGAGGGGAGGTCGACGAGCACGAGGTGGAGGCCGCGCGCGGCGAGGCTCTCGGCGAACGCCGCCCCGATGCCCGCGGCCGCGCCGGTCACCACGGCGTGCGTCCCATATCGTCGTCGAAAGTCGTCCGTGTCGGCCATCCTGGCGCCTCCCCGCGAACGGTAGATTACCGAACGGCGGATCACGAGTTCAAACGACGCGGCCCCGCCCCGTGGCCCTCGCCCCGCCGAGCGGCTAAACCGGCGGTCGATGGCACGATCCCCCCTCCTCCCCTTCGGGCTCGCGGTCCTGAGCGGTGCCCTGCACGGCCTCGGATGGGCGGGCTTCGGGTACTACCCGCTCGCCTTCGTCTGCTTCGTGCCGCTCCTCTTCGCGCTCGAGCGCGTGCGCGACGCCTCGTGGAAGCGGCGCTTCTCGGTGGGCCTCGTCCACGGCACGGTCGCCTACGGCGTCGGCTACCACTGGCTCGTCGAATTCCTCGAGACCTTCTCGGGCTACAGCTTCATCCCGAGCCTCTTCATCGGGGGCGTGTTCTTCGTCTATCTCGGCGTGCTCACGGCGCTCTTCGCGCTCGCCTACGGGCCGATGCGCGCGGGCGGCGCGGCGCCGACCTTCGCGCTCGTCTTGGGCGTCGTGGCGCTCGAGCGCTACTTCCCGACGCTCTTCCCCTCGCACCTCTCGGTCACGCTCCACGAGCTGCCGATCTTCCTCCAGGTCGTCGACCTCGGCGGGCCCTCGCTGCTCACGGCGATGATGCTCGCCGTGAACGGCGCGGTCTTCGAGGTCGCGCGCATGTTCCTCGCCCGCGGGCCCTTCCCCAGGCGCGAGCTCCTCGCCGCGGTCCTCGCCTTCGGCTTCGTGCTCGCCTACGGCGCCTATCGCATCGGCGAGGTCGGCGCGCGCGTCGCCGAGGCCACGCACGTCGAGGTGGGCCTCGTGCAGGCCAACATGGGCATCTTCCAGAAGCGCGAGGATCCGCGCGAGGGACACTTCCGCCACCTCGAGCAGAGCGTGCGCCTCGAGCGCGAAGGCGAGCTCGACCTCCTCGTCTGGCCGGAGTCGGCCTACCACTACGCGCTCCACGAGGACGAGACGAACGTCTCGCGCAGCGTGCGTGGGCCGCTCAAGACGCCGCTCCTCTTCGGCGGCATCGCGATCCGCGAGGTCGACGACGAGCTCCGCTACTTCAACACCGCGTACCTCACCGACGCGCAGGGCGAGATCGTCGGCACCTACGACAAGACCTACCTGCTCATGTTCGGCGAGTACCTGCCCTTCGGCGAGCAGTTCCCCATCCTCTACGAGCTCTCGCCCAACTCGGGCCGCTTCACCAAGGGGACGCACACCCGCCCGCTCCTCCTCGGCGACATGCGGATCACGACCCTCATCTGCTACGAGGACGTGCTCCCGGAGTTCACGCGCGACGCCGTGCGCGCCGCCCACCCGAACCTCCTCGTGAACATCACCAACGACGCGTGGTTCGGCGACACGCAGGAGCCCTACATCCACCTCGCGATGGCCAAGCTCCGCGCCGTCGAGCACCACCGCGCCCTCGTCCGCGCGACCAACAGCGGCGTGAGCGCGATCGTCTCGCCCACGGGCGAGATCGTGGAGCAGAGCGGCCTCCTCGAGCGCGCGAGCCTGCGCGCCTCCGTCCCCCTCCTCGACGACCGCACCCTCTTCGAGCGGCTCGGCTCCTGGCCGGCCGTCCTCTCGCTCTTCCTGGGCCTCTTCTACGTCGCCAAGGGAATCTTCCGCCCCGTGCGGGCCCGCTGACGCGGCGCGCCGTTTACGCGGCCTCCGTGGTCCCTATGATGGGAGAGAGGGGGCCACATGCATCGAGAACGATTTCATCTGAAGCGACTGACCCGTGAGGGCGTGAAGGGGGCGCTCGCCAAGGCCGAGCGGTACCGTCTCCTCAACCAGCCCGAGGCGGCGGAGAGCATCTGCCTCGACGTCCTCGACGTCGATCCCACCAACCAGGAGGCGCTCGACATGTTGATCGTCACGCTCTCCGACCAGCTCGGGAACGAGAGCCCGGGGCTCGCGCGGCGTGCGCTCGAGCTCACGCAGCTCGTCGAGGACGACTACCGACGCCACTACCTCCGAGGGCTCGTCCACGAGCGCGAGGGGCGCGCGGCGTTGCGGCGCGCGATGGGGGCGCACGCGGCCTACGAGTGCTTCCGCGAGGCGATGGAGCAATTCGAGCGCGCCGAGGCGATCCGGCCGCCCGGGGTCGACGACCCGATCCTCCGGTGGAACAGCTGCGTGCGCATCATCCAGCGCGAAGGCCTCCGCCCCGAGCCGCACCAGGCGGAATTCCAGCTCGAGTGAGGCTCAGCGCTCGGACGGGAGGAGCAGCCGGAAGGCGCCCTTCGCGTCGGAGGTCGTCTCGCCGAGGCGGACGATGCGGGGCTCGCCGTCTCCCTCCACCTCGACGAAGGCGCGGAGCGTGGCCTCGGCGAGCGGGAGGCCGTCCTCCGCGAGGAGCGTGCCGGCGAGGACGGTGGGCGCGGGGACCACGAGCTCGTGGCCCGTGCGCGACGCGGGCGCGTCGATCGGGACCGCCGTCGCCACGGCGTACGGGTAGCCGCGCGTCGCGGCCGGGCGCGCGAAGAGATCGAAGACGCCGAGGTCGATCGGGAGGTCCACGAGGCCGTCCCGATCCGTCGTCGCCACGCTCGAGCGCGCGTAGTCCACGACCGCGGCCCCGCGGCCGCTGCCCTGCGCGCGAGGCGATGCCTGCACCTCGACGAGGTCGATCGGGGCCCCGTCGAAGCCGCGGAGGAAGAGCGCGAGCTCGGCGCGGCGCTCGAGCTCGAAGGCCTGCCCGAGGACCTGGGTGAGCCCCTCGGCGTCCGGGATGATCACCTCGTCGACGCGGATCGCGAGGTCTTGGGTCTCGAGCGGCGTGATCACGACGGTGAAGGTGCCGGGCTGGAGCTCGACGCGGATGCGCCCCGCGTCCTCGCCCTCGCCGCTCAACGTGGTCGTGCGGTAGAACGCGGGCGCGCCGGAGATGGGGTCGGGCGCCTGGGCGGATTGGAAGGAGACCGTCGCGAGCGGGACGGGCGCGCCGGTCTCCGCGTCGAGCACGAGCGCCTCGTAGTGGACGATCGGGTAGCGCCGCATCTGGAGCTCGAGCGGCCAGGCGAGGCTCGCGGCCGGGAAGGTGGTGGCGCGGTAGGGGCTGCCGCTGAGCGCCGGGATCACCTGGAGGTCGTAGTCGCCGAGGAAGTCGGGCGAGAGGCGGAGCGCGAACTGGCCGTCGACCACCTGCGCGGTCGAAGAGACGGCGCGGCCGGTCGCGGGATCGACGGCGCGGATCTCCACGCCGGAGACGGGCGCCTCGGTGTCGTCGAGGCCGACCGAGGTGAGCGTCCCCGAGACCTCGCACGCCCTCGCCGCGAGGTCGGCGCACGGCTCGAAGAGCGTCGGCGAGAACGTGATGTCGAAGGTGCCCTGCCCCGGATCGAAGACCAGGTCGGGGAAGTAGAGCGGCGGGAGCTGGCGCGAGGCGAGCGTCGTCTCGTCGAGCTCGGGCGCGCCCTGGACGCTGGCGAAGAGCGAGCCGGCGACGCGGACCTCGAGCGAGAGCGACTCCCCGGCCGTCACGCTCACGAGGTAGTCGACGCTTCCGTCGCCGAGCGGATCGCCGGTCTCGACCTCGACGCGGGCCTCGGGGATGCCGGGGGCCTTCGAGGGGCGGTAGAAGGAGAGCACGGCCGGCACGCGCTGGCCGCGGTAGCGCACCCGCCCGGAGAGCCGCGTGAGCGGGGCGGTCGTGAGGTCGCGGCGCTCGTTCGTCTCGATCGTGATCGGCGGGAGGACGCTCGAGGCGGGCGCGCGCCCTTGCTCGGACGGCGCGGTGATCACCTGGAGCACGACGCGCATCGGCGCCGCGGGCTCGGCCGCGCAGACGCCCTCGAAGCAGATCCCGGTCGTGCACTGCACGTCGACGTTGCACTCGTTGAGGGCGTCGTAGTGCGTGCCCCGGACGAAGCTGCAGCCCGCGACCAGCGCGAGGAGGGCGAGCGTGATCCCGACGCGCCTCATCGCGGGCAGTCCTCCACGAGCGGGGGCTCGGCGAGGGGCTCGAGCACGTTCACGAAGAAGGCCGCGCGCGCCGCAGGCTCGCCCTCGACGGGGAGCGCGCCGGGGCCGGGGTTGGCGAATTCCGTGGTCGCGACGATGGTGAGCCGGTGGCAGCCGTGGCCGCCGAGGTTGTCGTAGGCGATGCGCGCCGTGAACTCGCGGTGCACGGAGCCCTGGCCGCCCGGGATGTTCCCGCCGCTCACGGCCATGGCGGACTCTTCGTTGCCGCGTTGGAGATCGAGGAAGACCCGGTAGCGGAAGTCGACCCGGTCGTCGGCGTAGGTGAGCACGAGGGGGATCTGCAGATCCGTCTGTCCGTCCCCGTCGGTGCGCCGCACCTCGATGATCTGATCCATGGCGACGCCCTCCGCCGCGGCCGAGGGCGGGCTCGAGAGGACCGGCGGCAGCGGCTCGGGGATGCTGCTCGTGGGATCGAGGACGATGCAGTGCATGAGCGGGAAGGCGAGCGCGAGCGCGAACCACGCTCGTGCAAATCGCGTGCCCACGCGTCGCACGCGCAATACCCCGTCGATCACGCGCGAGGCGCCGCGCGGAGACGGACGTGGGCCGCGGGGGTGCGACACGGATGTCATGGTTCGAACTTGCCCCGCTCCTCGTCTCGGGGTTCCCGCTCGAGATATCGGAAGACCGTGCGCGGGTCCACGCCGAGCGCCGCCGCCGTCTGCGTGCGGTTGCCCCCGTGCTTCTCGAGGGCCTCGAGGACGTAGCGGCGCGAGAATTCCTCGCGGGCCACGGCGAGCGGCTTGAGCTCGGGATCGGCGCCGCCCGGCTCGAGGTCGAGGTCGCGGGCGTCGATGAGCGGTCCGTCGGAGAGGACGAGCGCCTTCTTGATGCGGTTCTCGAGCTGGCGGACGTTGCCCGGCCAGCGATAGGCGCGGATGGCCGCGATGGCGTCGGGCGTGAAGCCCTGGATGGGCGAGCGGAGCGCCTCGGCCTCCCGCTTGAGGATGTAGCGCGCGACCATCACCACGTCCTCGCCGCGCTCGCGGAGCGGCGGGAGGTGGATGTTCACCACGTTGAGGCGGTAGTAGAGGTCCTCGCGGAATTGCCCTTCGCGGATGCGCTGGGGGAGGTCGCGGTGCGTGGCCGCCACGATGCGGATGTCGACGGCCTCGGGGCGCTCGGCGCCGACGCGCTGCACCACGCGCTCTTGGAGCGCGCGGAGGAGCTTCACCTGGAGGTGGATCGGCATCTCGCCGATCTCGTCGAGGAAGAGCGTGCCGCCGTCGGCCTGCTGGAAGCGCCCGGTGCGCGAGGCGACCGCCCCGGTGAACGCGCCCTTGGTGTGCCCGAAGAGCTCGGACTCGAGGAGGTTCTCGGGGATCGCGCCGCAGTTGACCACGACGAAGGGACCGCTCGCGCGGTTCGATCGCCGGTGGATCTCGCGCGCGACGAGCTCCTTGCCCGTGCCGGTCTCGCCCGTGATGAGCACGCTCACGTCGGTGGGGGCGACGCGCTCCACGCGCCGGAAGATCTCGCGGAGCGAGGCGGAGCTGCCGACGAGATCGCCGAAGCGCTTGCCCTCGAGCTCGGCCTCGAGGCGCTCGCGATCGAGCTTGAGCTCGTCGAGCACGAGCGCGTTGTGTAGGAGCACGGCCGCCTGGCCGGCGAAGACCGTGAGCACGTCGAGGCTCGAGTCGTCGAAGAGGTTGACGACGTCGTCGTTGCCGAGGTGGAC